>CAYZDH010000189.1:0-1623 GCA_964477025.1 uncultured Rhodospirillaceae bacterium
GCTGATCGCGCGGTTGTAGAGCAGTGGATAAGATCGTCTGTAGTAGGTCACTGGCATGCTTCTTGTACCTGTCGGATGGGTGCGGAAGATGATCCAGGAGCGGTGACAGACCCTTCTGGTCGGGTCTATGGCGTTGGTGGTTTGAGGGTTTGCGATGCCTCAATCATGCCGGTGGTGCCGTGCGCTAACACCACCCTCCCGACAATAATGCTTGGAGAGATAGTGGCTTGTTCAATTCTTTCTGAATTATTGCCCCCGCTTTGCCGTTCAGACATTTTTAATGTTATCTGCAGCGCGGATGGCGATCGCTCTATTAATGCGCTATAAGGTTCCACAATCCTTTCCGTTCGCATCGCGGCATCCAGCGCCTCGCATTTGAATTTCGTGGGATCTTTTTCTCAACAGGTTAGGCTGAGCGCGCTGCTTAACCGCCGGTTTATTGGTAGTAAGTTTTATGTCTAGCTCTGCAACCGGCGCCGCTGTTCTGATTGTCCTCGGAATTTTGACCGCCTTCGGTCCCTTGTCTATGGACATGTATTTACCAGCTTTGCCAGAGTTGGTTGACTTCTTCAGGACAACGCCAGGTAAGGCACAACTGACGCTCAGTGCATTTACAATCGCTTTTGGAGCGGGTCAGTTGGTTTATGGACCGGTCTCTGATCGATTGGGTCGCCGTAATGTCCTGTTAGTCGGTATCGGGATTTACGCATTAGCCAGTATTCTTTGTGTGTTTGCCGACACAATTGACGAACTGATTCTTGCCCGGCTCTTTCAGGCAATAGGGGGTGCTGCGGGCATTGTTCTGTCGCGTGCAATTATCCGTGACCTTTTTGATAAGTTAGAAGGCGCTAGGGCCTTATCGCTGATGCTCCTGATCCCATCGCTGGCAGCGTTGATTGCGCCTTTTGTCGGTGGCTATTTGTTAAAGTTTTTCGATGATTGGCGGTTAATATTCAGGTTGTCTTTCATCTGCTAAACTAGCTAAATCAACGTTTAAAAGAGTTATGCGTGTTTACGGTGGTTTCTTGTGTCACCGGCGGGCCGCGGGTTACATGATCTGCGGCGGGCTGTCTTTTGCGACGATGTTCGCTCAACTTTCTGGTACGCCGTTCATCTACATTGATCTTTTTGGAGTCCCGCCTGAGGATTTTGGAATTCTATTCGGTTTGAACGTATTTGCTATCATGATCGGCTCTTATCTAAATAGCCGTCTAGTGATCAGGTTTGGTGTGCGTCGTATGCTTGCTGTGGGAACGACTATCGCCTTGTTCGGTGGCTTCGCGCTCGTTATCAGCGTGGCCTACGGCGGTTTTGGTTTGTTTGGTGTCGTTATTCCTGTAGTCATTTTTATGATGCCCCACAACATGGTGAATGCAAATGCGACCGCTGGGGCAATGGAATATTTTCCACATTTAGCGGGCACGGCGTCAGCAATGCTTGGCTTTGTTAGGTTTGGAACGGGTGCGGTAGTTGGCGCGCTGGTTGGAAATTTTCATGATGGGACGGCGTCACCGATGGCCTATATTATAGCATGTTGTGTAATCGGGAGCGCGTTAGCTTTTTGGTTTTTGACGGATGATAGTTCTGAGGAGGCAGCTAAACCGGTTTGAACTTAGGTAGGGT
>CAYZDH010000189.1:1633-5042 GCA_964477025.1 uncultured Rhodospirillaceae bacterium
TCGTGGAGACGATAGTGGGTTTGAGTATTCTAGAATCCCTTTCGATATCCCTGCTTCCGCAGGTCGTGCAGACTGTTGACGGCGGATTCCAGTGGTGATGGCATCGCTAGCATTTCTGGGCCATTAGCTGGTGGTTCTTGGCACCCTCCCAGAAGGGAACGGACTCTGGTCCGGGAACTGGGATAGCTTTCTTGTAATTATCGGACATTATATTGACCCAAGTATAAGTGTGGACTCACTTACCGTGTTCCCGCCATGGCCAGATACGAGTCCAATCTCGGCATTTGGAACCTGCCGTTTTGGACCGTAAATTCCTTGTAATTGGCGGACACCTTCAACGACCTGCAACATGCCTTCGACATGAGCTTCCGAGAGTTGGCCGCCGGAGGTGTTTGTCGGTAAAATACCGTCGAGTGTTAAGGCCCCCGACGCTACAAACTCGCCACCCTCCCCTTTTTTACAAAACCCGTAGTCCTCGAGCTGGACCAACACCATATAGGTAAAACAGTCATAGATTTGTGCATATTCGATATCCATGGGGCTGACACCAGCCATCTTATAGGCAGCTTTGCCCGACTGGATGGCGCCGGTATGGGTCATATTATTGCCATTAAACCAGCCGCTGATGTTGTTGCCGGTACCAAAACCTTTGATCAAGACTGGTTTTTGACGCAAGTCTTTGGCCCGTTCTGTCGATGTTACCACCACCGCGCCAGCGGCATCGGTTTGTAGTGAACAATCAAATAGGCTGAATGGCTCCACAATCATTCGGCCGGCGAGATAATCTTCAATTGTTAGAGGTTTTTGCATCACCGCATCAGGATTTTTGATCGCATGATCACGGAAAGCGACCGAAATTGCACCGAATTGTTCGCGGGTCGTACCGTATTCATGCATATGTCGCTGGGCGCCAAACCCATGCGCGGCGATAGCACCGTAATAGCCAAACTCAGGTCCAAACTCCATCCCATACATTTGCTGCGGGCGTCCTGAGCTTCGCATATGGTTTTCTTTATTGGCATGGACGCGTGACCAGTTATCGCGGCCATAGCCTACTAGGACACAGCTAGCCATTCCGGCATCAATAGCCATCGCGGCGAGGGCTACGCCCATAACCTGACTAGCGCCGCCATTGGTTAAGGTCGTAGAAAAGGCCGCATCGATTCCAAGTCTTTCGCCCATCACCTGATGAAAGGTGTAAATTTCGTCAGGGCCACGACAGATTAGCCCGTCAACGTCGCGGGTTGTTAGACCAGCATCCTCAAGGGAATTGAGCATTGCTTCCTCAAGGAGGCCCTGGGCTGATACACCGGGAACTTTACCCAATCTGCTATGACCAGCACCAACAAGGGCATATTTATCTCGCATATGGGTGGAGGGTTCGATCATTTAGCCATCTCTAGCTTGTTTGATATCCGTTTTAAAATTTCTTCGGTATGTTCGCCGTGAAGGGGTGCGGCGGTACGAATTTCTGGTGGCGTGTCCGACATTCGAACACCACTTTCAACCAGCTTAACAGAGCCAACCTTTGGGTGCGGGACTTCATGGATTACCCCGAGGTGCCGTATCTGAGGGTCGTCTAGCGTTTCATCTAAAGTGTAGATTGGGGCGGACGGTACATCTTCTTCCAGAAGTTGTTCTAGCCAATGCTCGCGCGTCTCCGTTTTAAACACTGCGGCTAGTAAACCTTCCAACTCATCATAATTGGCTCTCCGTTTTGCTTTATCGACGAAGCGTTCATCATCAAACCACTCGTCGTGGCCGGCCACCTTGCAAAGTCCCTTCCAGAATTTCGGTGGCGAAGAAAGATGGATGACGAATGGCTTGCCGTCTCCCGCAACGAAGGAATAGACCTGAGCGGTTTGCGTGCGCGTCTACCTGCTCGGGATCTTTCCTTCTTCAAAATACCTCGCAGCATTTTCACCGAGAAAAGACAGCGTTGCAGTAAGCAATGAAGTTTCCACACGCTGTCCCTTGCCGGTGCGTTCCCGGGCTGCGAGGGCGCCTAGGCAACCGTATGCTGCCATCATACCGGTCAGATGATCGGAAAGCGAAATGCCCATTCCTTTTGGTGATTCTAGGTCGGTGAGGACTGAGAGCAGTCCCCCCATAGCCTGCCCGACCGTGTCGTAACCCGGCCGTTTGGCGTAGGGGCCCGTGCCACCGAAACCAGTTACGGAGCAATAGACTAATCGGGGGTTGATGGCGGATAATTTTTCGTATCCAAGACCGAGACGGTCCATAGTTCCTGGACGAAAATTTTCGATCAACACATCGGCTTCCTCTGTCAGCGCGATAGCAGCAGCGACGCCCTCGGTTGATTTAAGATCAAGAATGATGCTTTTTTTATTGCGATTCACCGAGCCAAAGGTTGCGGAGTAATCTGCAGCGCCCCAGCCGCGAAAAGGATCCCCTGATTTAGGGTCTTCGACCTTTATGACTTCCGCACCAAGATCCCCAAGCATCATTCCGGCGTAGGGACCGGATACATAGGATGCAAATTCTAGGACGGTAATGCCTCCCAGCGCGTCCGTCATACTTCAACTCCCAAACAGACTGTTTATACGGTCCTAAAGACCAAAATTTTTTAAATCCTATCCATCAGTATACAAGGGCACAAGCCGTCCCCTGTGATCTCCTTGGGTGGTTATAAATTAAATCAATATTTTTTCTAAAGAACCGTTCCCACCCATTTTGTTAAAGTCTAAAATTACTAGAAGATGCTTGGGAGGCTTAAAAATGGGATCGATTGATTCGGACGCACACGTTATTGAGTGCGAAGCGACATTTAACTTTATGGACCCGGAGTTTGAACACCTTAAACCAATGGTTGTGGTCCAAAAATCTGGAACTGCTGAAACGGATCTTGAGGGACGTACGCAAAAAGAATATTGGATAATTGACGGTAAGCTGCAGCCCAAGGAAGGTAATATAGGTTCAAACACCTCTAAAGAATCGCGCGAAATGATTGATGTACAGGCGCGTCTTGATCACATGGATGAGCTCGAGATTGACGTCCAGGTCCTTTATCCGACAGTTTTTCTCCGAGCCTGGACACAGAACCCGGAATTGGAATTGGCGCTGTGCCGCTCTTACAACCGTTGGCTGGCTGATATTTGGTCAAAGGCCCCAAATCGTCTGCGTTGGGTTGTGATGCCGCCATTGCTACAGATGGATAGGGTGAAAGAGGAACTTGAATTTGCTAAGGCGAATGGCGCCTGTGGGATCTTTATGCGCGGGCTTGAGTGTGAACGCCGTGTCGCCACCCCATATTTTTATTCTCTATTTGATATGGCTGCAGAGTTAGATTTGCCGATTTGTTTTCATTCCGGTAACAACAGCTTCGCGGTCCGGGATATTTACGCCAAGGAATGCGGCTTTGGTCGATCAAAGCTACCGGTCGTCTCCG
>CAYZDH010000190.1:0-4967 GCA_964477025.1 uncultured Rhodospirillaceae bacterium
AACATGCTAAAGCGCGCGGAGCGAAAATATATGCGGAATTTGCAGGCTACGGTGCAACTTCAGATGGGTACGACATGGTACAGCCGTCTGGCGAAGGGGCAGTCCGGTGTATGAATATGGCACTACAAGGCATTGAAACTGTCGATTATATCAACACGCACGGGACGTCCACTCCAGTCGGCGATGTGAAAGAATTGGCTGCTTTACGAACCGTCTTCGGCGAGGGAAATAGAATTCCTGCTTTTAATTCGACGAAGTCCCTCGCTGGGCATTCGTTGGGCGCGACAGGCGTGCATGAGGCAATCTACACATTATTAATGATGGAAAATCATTTCATTTCGGCGTCTGCAAATGTTGAAAATGTAGATCCAGGAGTTGGCGATATGCCGCTGGTTACAGAGCGTCAGGACAATTTTGAGATTGGTTGTGCGCTGTCTAACAGCTTCGGATTCGGAGGTACTAATGCTTCGCTGGCCTTTAAGGCTATGCAGACTTCCTGAACGGGATAACCCATGTCTTCTGAATTAAGTTTGATGCAGGGAAAATGCGGCCTAGTCCTTGGCGTTGCCAATGATCATTCTATCGCTTGGGGTATTGCCAGTGCGGTCGCCGAGCATGGGGCGGAGCTAGCTTTTACCTATCAAGGTGAAGGGTTTGCTAAACGGGTAAAGCCTCTCGCAAAATCAGTCGGGTCTAATATTGTGCTGCCCTGTGATGTGAGTGATGATGCCAGCATCGAGGCAGTGTTTTCTGCTGTTGAAAAGGAATGGGGTTCATTGGATTTTGTTGTCCACTCGGTGGCCTATTCCGATAAAGATGAGTTATCCGGCCGATACGTTGATACCAGCCGGGACAATTTTAAATTAACGCTCGATATATCTTGTTTTTCCTTTACGAAAATTGCTAAGCGTGCAGCAGGCCTTATGTCCAATGGCGGTAGCCTTATTACGCTGACCTACTCTGGTGCTGAACGAGTTATGCCAAACTATAATGTTATGGGTGTAGCAAAGGCAGCATTGGAAGCTAGCATAAAGTACTTAGCGGTGGATTTGGGGCCGGAAAACATTAGAGTGAATGCAATTTCTGCCGGGCCAATGCGGACATTGGCGGGGAGCGCTGTAGGCGGCGCCCGTCAAGTATATAAGTGGAACGAGGAATATTCGCCGCTGCGCCAAAATACGCAGCTTGGTGATGTAGGAGGCGCAGGGCTTTATCTTTTAAGCGATCTTTCGGCTGGGGTTACCGGAGAAATTATGCATGTCGATTCCGGCTATAATGTTGTCGGTGTGCCCGACTTGTTGCGGCATCGTGAAAAAGGCTCTTAAAAATGTTCTTAAGCCTATAAGGAAGAAAATATTGTTGGGAGTTTTTGTTTTTTTACGGTTCCAATCCGAAGAATATTACCTATATTTATGTAATGCATGAGAGACCATTTACCCACGTAATTGAGTTGTTACATAATGCGGGCCTCAGGCCGACACGGCAGCGTATGGCGTTAGCTCGGCTGTTGTTTGACGAGGATAATCGCCATTTGACAGCTGAAGACCTTCATCGTGATGCCAAGAAGGCCAACATACCGGTGTCTTTGGCAACTGTTTACAATACTTTGCATCAGTTTACTTCCGCTGGTTTATTGCGTGAAATGGTTGTGGAGCCTGGTCGGGCTTATTTTGATACCAATCTTACAAGTCATCATCATTTCTTTTTTGAAGACACCGGTAAAATTGAAGATATTCCCGACAATCAAGTGTCGGTTTCCCAATTGCCTGAAATCCCAAAGGGAACAGCACTAAACCGGGTTGATGTTGTGGTGCGTGTAACAACTTCAAATCAGGTAAAAAATTAATTAGATTAGAATGAATAAAAACTATTGAATAAGAAAAATAAGATTTTATATATTAAATAATTACATTGAGTAACGTGTAGGTACCATCAGCCAATCTGATGGCTTTCTAATTGTCGGCGCTAAATCAAAAGCCCGCTTAATATCAGAAGAAAAAGGAGCGACAGATGCCAGCTTTAAAAGGGACGAAAACCGAAGATAATCTTAAGGCCGCTTTTGCTGGAGAATCCCAAGCAAATCGGCGTTATCTCTATTTTGCTCAAAAGGCCGACGTTGAGGGCTACAACGATGTTGCTACCGTTTTTAGGTCAACTGCTGAAGGCGAAACCGGCCATGCCCATGGCCACCTGGAGTATCTTGAGGAGACTGGTGACCCTGCAACCGGTGAGCCGATCGGCACAACGGCTAATAATTTAAAAGCGGCCGTTGCGGGCGAAACTCACGAATATACGGATATGTATCCCGGTATGGCTCGTGAAGCCCGTGATGAAGGCTTTGATGAAATCGCTAGCTGGTTTGAAACGCTTGCGAAAGCAGAAAAATCTCATGCTGGCCGATTCCAAAGAGCGTTCGACGAACTCGACTGAGATCATAAAAATCGGGTGGCGGGCGATTACTCTCCACCCGTTAGTCCTTTATTCGCGTTGCGATCGCACTGGAACTGCTCGCCTTCCAGTGAAGGAATTTCGCGACCAATTGCCAAAGGCAGGATGAAATGTCTGAAGGAAGCCTCGGAGCTCCGGTTCGACGACCAATTGACTGGAAAAACCCAGACTTTTTCGATAGTGATAAGTTAGATCAGGAATTACGGCGGGTATTTGATATCTGTCATGGCTGCCGCAGATGTTTTAATCTCTGCGACTCGTTTCCTAAGCTCTTCGATCTCATCGATGATTCCAAAACTGGAGAGTTAGATACCGTCTCGAGCGGGGATTTTAAGTCAGTCGTGGACGCCTGCACACTGTGCGATATGTGCTTTATGACAAAATGTCCGTACGTGCCTCCTCATGAATTTAATCTTGATTTTCCACATTTGATGCTGCGATTTCGAGCCATTGAAAATCAAAAAGGTGACGTCCCATTTGTCCAAAAACAGGTTTCTCAAACTGACCGTAACGGCAAATTAGCCGCTCCGGTGGCCGGACTTACAAACTGGGGGACACGCCTTGATAATAAATTTACCCGGCCTGTGATGGAGACTGTTACTGGTATTGATAAGAATGCAGTATTACCAAAATTTCACGGAAAGACCTTTGTGGCGCGTGCAAAACAAAACACACCAGAAGTCAATCTTGATGCCCCGGCTTCGGGACGTAAGGCAGTTCTCTATGCAACGTGTTTTGTAAATTACAATAATCCGGATATAGGGGTAGCTGCGCGGAATGTGCTCGCGAAAAATGGCGTAGTTTCCGAAGTCGTTTATCCGAAGTGTTGCGGAATGCCGAAACTCGAGCATGGGGATATTGCGGCCGTTGCGGAAAATGCCAGGGATATTGCTTCTGAACTTCTGGGTTGGGTCGACAAAGGATATGACATCGTCGCATTAGTGCCTAGCTGTGCTCTCATGTTAAAATTCGAATGGCCACTAATTTTGCCCGACAATGAAGATATAAAAAGGTTATCTGCAGCGACTTATGATGTCTCTGAATATGTGGTTGGAATTGCCAAGAATGAGGGACTTGCAGAAGGGCTTGAGCCAGCTGTTGGTGGCGTGACGGTTCATTTAGCGTGCCACGCTCGCGCTCAAAATATGGGCCCTAAATCTGCGGATATGTTGCGGCTTTTGCCTGATACGGACATTGATGTTATCGAGCGGTGCTCCGGGCACGGAGGTTCTTGGGGAATTATGCATGAGAATTTTGAAACAGGGATAAAAGTCGGTACGCCGGTCGCTAGAGATGCTATGGGAAAACCTAAAGGCGTCTTGGTTTCGGAATGTCCCCTCGCTGGTTCGCACATCCTTCAAGGAATGGAACGGTTGCAGGCAAAGAAAGGCGAGAGTCACACGAAAGAAACGGCGCCGCACCCAATCGAGATTTTGGCAAAAGCCTATGGGTTTTGATGGAGTTATTTTATGGAAAATAAAATTAGCCGGGACGATATTATGCCAATGGAGGCATATGCTAAGGTAAGGCGAGAACGTGCCAAGGAGATCGCAAAGGCAAAGAGGACCCGTCGTATCGAGCTTGGACCTTCGTGCACATTTTATTTTGAGAGCCATGAGACAATGTGGTTTCAGATCCACGAAATGCTCTTTATTGAAAAAGGTGGCGAAGATCAAATCCTCGGGGAGCTAGAAGCTTACAACCCTTTAATCCCTGGTGGGCGTGAACTTGTTGCCACTGTCATGATCGAAGTGGGTGACCCTGACCGCCGAGCGGACTTGCTTGGAAAGCTTGGTGGATTTGAAGAATCTATTACGCTGACCTTAAATGATGATATTATTCGTGGTGTTGCGGAAGTAGATGTTGATCGAACGACTGTCGCTGGAAAAGCGTCGTCGGTTCAATTTTTGCGGTTCCCATTTTCTGAAGACCAAGTTACAGCGTTTAGGGCTTACAAAAGCGATGTTGTTTTGGCAATAGGCCATCCCGAATATCGTCACATGGCCGGCATGTCGGACGAGGTAAGAGCGTCACTTTCCAAAGACTTTGATTGAGATAGGTTCCTACCGCACATTTTCTCGGGGATAAACACCCCAAATCTGATTGTGTCTCATCCAGCCAGTCAATCCAGAAAACTTTATTTGGCACCAGGTGATAGAGCATTTTTCTATCTTTCCGATGGCCTTTCTTTCTATGAGCGCAATTGCGGGAGCATCAAGTTTGGCGTGACGCCGCAGAATTTGTTTTCCCTTCTGGACAATCCCCCAACGTTGGCCTTGAAGCATTGATTTGTGCACCCAACCGAAATCACCTTCCCACTCACGAATTTTTCGCCAGTTCTTAAACTCGGCTATAATCTCTACAGGCATGTTACGGTATACGAGTTTCCAAAGGATTGGATAACGGCTGCCTGGCCCCGTTCGCATATGGACCTCATTTGCCTTTAAAGAAACAAACCGTGGTAACGGCAGCACCGTTTGTGCTAGCGCTTCCCCGGCAAGCATGATCAATAGAAGCGC
>CAYZDH010000191.1:0-4957 GCA_964477025.1 uncultured Rhodospirillaceae bacterium
TGCAATACAAACCTGAGCTCGACCATCTCTCATCGATTGCAATGCCTGTATCCTTTGGCTCTGGCTCAATTCTCCAGACAAGGCTACCACCGAAATTCCTCTGTTAGTGAAACGGCTCGTCATCCGATTTACCGCCAGACGTGTACCACAAAACACTAGGGCGTTCTTTGGTTCATAAAAACGAAGAACATTTACAATTGCATTCTCACGATCGTTTGGAGCAATAGTATATGCGCGATATTCAATATCCCCTTGCTGCTCCTTTTCAGAGCTTGTTTTTACTCTAACTGCGTCTCGTTGGTAGCGCTTTGCCAATTTAGCAATAGGCGCCGGAACGGTAGCTGAGAACATGAGCGTCCGACGATCGCGAGGTGCCGCTGCGAGAATGTATTCGAGGTCCTCTCGAAAACCCAGGTCAAGCATTTCGTCGGCCTCATCCAATACGACAGCCCGAAATGCTGATGTGTCTAGCGAGCCTCTCTCGATGTGATCCCTCAGACGACCCGGCGTTCCAACCACAATATGAGCGCCACGTTGCAGGGCCCGTCGCTCATTGCGAATGTCCATACCCCCAACACAAGTCGTCACCAATGCTCCGGTTTTATTATAGAGCCATTCCAATTCCGTTTTAACTTGCATTGCCAACTCGCGCGTGGGAGCGACCACGAGAGAAAGCGGCGCGGGAGTATAATCAAATTTCTGTCCACCCCGCAAAAGTGTTGGAGCAATATTAAGTCCAAAGGCTAGTGTCTTCCCCGAACCTGTTTGCGCAGAAACCAAGAGATCGGCGTCTCTTAATTCTTTCGCAAGAACCGCCATTTGTACTGGCGTAAGATCGGTGTATCCTCGCTCGTCCAGAGCCTGATGAAGCGCTGGAATAACACCTTCATAGTTATTCATAATAATCTTTCGGATCGCCGGAAAAGAACATTTTAGTCCGATTTCAGGTTTGTAATGCGTCCACATCCGCCTTGTAAAGCAAAGAGGTCGCTTAGAGAAATTCCTCAACCCTATCTAAATTACTTTATTTCAATTTGAGGCCCGGCTGCTCCTCCCCGTATTGAAATTTCATTTTTGTTATCGCTTCTTTCACTAGAGCCAAAAGTCTCACCGCAGCAACCGTTTAAACCCCACAAAATTAGAGACAAAAGGAAGACTATTGAATGTGTTTCCTTCCGACGAAATTAATGTGAAAATAAACTAAGCTTCGAATGGCATTAAAAAACAAAGTGTAATGATCAACAATTAACAGAAGGAAACAACATGTTTAAAAATTGTTCGAAATTAACGGTCGTTGCTTCGGTTTTCGCAATCATGGCCGGCGGCCTGATAGGATGTGAAGAGAAAAAAGAAGCGCAGGCACCAAAAGAGGCTCCAAAAGCGGCTGCGTCGACGCAGTCAACCCTGCAAAAAGTTAAGGCACGGGGCCACTTACAATGTGGTATAAATACAGGCTTGGCTGGATTTGCCTATACAAATGACAAAGGCACCTGGGAAGGTTTCGATGTGGCCTATTGCAGAGCACTTGCGGCGGCCGTTCTCGGCGACCCTAGTAAGGTTAAATTTACCAATCTAACGGGCAAGACCCGCTTCCCCGCATTAGCCTCCGGTGAAATTGACGTGTTGTCACGAAACACTACCTGGACCTTTTCGCGAGATGTTGACCTTGGTTTTACCTTTATCGGCGTATCATATTATGACGGTCAGGGCTTTATCGGTCGTAAAAAATTAGGTGTTAAAAGTGCAAAGGAGTTGAAGGGCGTATCCATCTGTATTCAAACCGGAACGACTACGGAAATGAATTTAGCTGACTTCTTCCGCACGAATAACATGGATTATAAACCAGTACCAATCGAGACCAATGCCGAAGCAAGAGAGGCATACTTAGCTGAGCGTTGCGACGTTTACACGACGGACGCATCCGGGCTGGCTGCCACGAAGAGTACCTTTAAAGACGCTGACAACCATATGGTTTTTCCAGAAATTATCTCAAAAGAACCCCTGGGACCATTAGTGCGACAGGGAGATGACCAGTGGGGGGATATCGCGCGCTGGACACTCAATGCCTTGATAGTTGCTGAAGAGCTTGGCGTCACGAAAGCAAATTTGGCGACAATGGCAGGCGGCACCAAGAACCCTGAAATCAACCGTCTACTCGGCAAAGAAGGGACCTTAGGAGAGAAGCTGGGTCTCGACACGACGTGGGCCGTCCGCGCAATTGATGCAGGCGGCAATTACGCAGAAATTTTTGAAAAATATTTAGGCGTTAACACTCCACTCGGTTTAGCCCGTGGGCTCAACGCATTATATAACAACGGTGGCATTTTGTACGCGCCACCCGTCCGATAACAAATATTCCTGTCCTCCGTGTCACGGATAGTCGTGAACCGGGGGACAGGGCCTTTTGGAAATTCCAAGTGAATTTCCTAGAATTTCTTGCATGATAGACTTAAGAAAGTTTGAGCCGAAAAGGTTTATAACTAACGAGCGCTCTCGCGGTTACGCAATTCAGCTCATTCTACTGTGTAGTTTCTTAGGTCTCTTTTTATTTTTTGTCATAAACACAATAAATAACCTAGAGAATGTTGGACTGGCCTCTGGGTATGGGTTCCTGGCTGATACGGCTTCCTTCGATATAAATCAGCGCATCATCGAGTATTCCTCAACCTCCACTTATGGCCGCGCAATTATCGTGGGAGGGATGAACACAATTCTCGTTGCTATCTTAGGAATATTAGCGGCTACAATTTTGGGGTTTATCTGCGGCGTACTGCGCCTTTCTGACAATTTCTTAATTAAGACTATCGTTGGCACTTACGTTGAATTTACTCGAAACGTCCCTGTGTTACTGCAAATTATTTTTTGGTGGGTTGTTCTTCTAGCCCTGCCAAAAGTGCGGGACAGCATATCTTTAGGGGAGACAGTCTTCCTCAATAATCGAGGGGTAAATATGCCTTCGCCGATTATGGAAGAGGGCTCAGGTTACGTTTTTCTAGCACTTATCATCGCAGTATTAATTTCCTATTTATTTAGTCGATGGAATAATAAAGAATTTGAAAAAACAGGGAAAAGAAGGCCAGCCTATGGTCTCATAATCGGCCTAATAGTTATTTTTCCGGCTACAACTTATTTTCTTTTAGGTTCCCCAATTGGTCTTGAGATCCCTCAGCGAGGGCGTTTCAATTTAGATGGAGGTATCAATATAACGCCAGAGTTATTTGCACTCTGGATCGCTCTGGCGACTTATACAGCCGCCTTCATTTCCGAAATTGTTAGAGCTGGAATACTTTCAGTCTCCAAGGGCCAGGTTGAAGCTGCCAAAGCATTGGGTCTGCCAAAAAACCTAATCATGCGGAAAATAATCTTTCCTCAAGCTCTACGAGTTATTATCCCGCCCTTAACCAGCCAATACCTAAATTTAACAAAAAACTCGTCGTTAGCCGTCGCTATTGGTTATCAAGATCTCGTTTCCGTTGGGGATACAGTTTTGAACCAAAGTGGACATGCTTTAGAGGTCGTTTCTATTTTTATGGTTTTTTACCTTTCACTAAGTTTAATCACCTCTCTGTTTATGAATTGGTATAACGCCAAAATTAAAATGGTTGAGAGATAAAAAAGGCCGAAGAAAAGAAACAAAACATCTCAGGCGCCAATTCTTCTGGTATTAAAAAATTAAGATTTACATCTTGGATTAAACAAAACTTCTTCAGTAATGTATTAAATTCAACTCTCACAGTGTTGGCTGTTTGCCTATTATATTCAGCCCTAATCCCTTTTTTAGACTGGGCATTTTTTAACGCGGATTTTACTGGAGCAACGGGTAAGGAGTGCACCGCGTCGGGAGCTTGTTGGGCTTGGTTAGACCAACGAATTAATCAATTCCTATATGGGTTTTATCCCTCCGAGGAATATTGGAGGGTCAATCTTACAATTATTTTGTTAGTCCCTGCCCTTGGATATGTCTTATTCGACGGACTTCCATTTAACAAAATTGGAAAATGGTTTTCATTATTTTACTCATTCTTGGCAGCCTTTTTATTGCTAGGTGGCTTTGGATTGGAAGGTGTAACAACTGATAAATTTGGCGGATTTATGCTCAACCTTGTTGCCGGGTTGTCAGGGATATTCCTCTCCCTGCCATTGGGAATTCTTTTGGCACTTGGGCGGCGCTCGAAGCTTCCTCTTGTGAGGTGGATGTCTATTGGTTTTATCGAGGTATTCCGTGGGGTTCCACTAATCACTCTTCTTTTCGTTGCTGTCATAATTTTGCAACTATTCCTTCCACCAGAAGTGACTATTGATAAGTTATTTCGTGTAATGATTATGATTACACTTTTCGCATCCGCGTATATGGCTGAGGTCGTGAGAGGCGGCCTCCAAGCCATCCCACAAGGTCAATATGAAGCGGCAGAGGCAATGGGACTTAAATATTGGCAGTCCATGCGGTTAATTATTTTGCCTCAGGCACTCAAGGTTTCTATCCCGGGCATAGTAAATACATTCATAGGATTGTTTAAGGACACGACACTCGTCATCATCATTGGACTATTTGACATTCTAGGTCAGGCGCGTTTGCTCCAAAGTAATCCAGATTGGATGGGAAGAGTTGCCTATGAAACATTTTTCCTAGTAGCCCTACTTTTCTTTGTGATTTGTTTCTCAATGTCACGTTATTCAATTCGATTAGAGAAACGGCTTAATACCGATCAATAACCTAAATTATTAATAACGGCTCAGTCATGAACGATGCACCTGTAATAAAAATTCAGTCACTAAACAAATGGTTCGGCAACTTCCATGTTTTAAAAGATATAGATTTAGAAATCATGAAGGGCGAAAAAATCGTCGTATGCGGCCCATCCGGAAGCGGAAAATCTACCTTAATACGTTGTATTAATCGTCTTGAAGAACATCAAAATGGCCAAATCATAGTTAATGAAATTGAATTGACGAATGA
>CAYZDH010000192.1:0-4951 GCA_964477025.1 uncultured Rhodospirillaceae bacterium
GTTACCCGTTATGGGTTTTCTTGGTCGGATCCATCAGTAGAAATTCTTGTAAGATATTGTGTGATTTGGGGAACTTTTGTCGGTATCGCTGCAGCGGTCCGATTTGGCGTAAATATTCGTTTCACCTTAGTTGAGCATATCTTTGCAGAAAATGGGCGACGGATAATTCAATCTAGTGCCAACGTCCTAACACTTATTTTAGCTATTGGCCTAGCCCTCTCAGGTATAACGTTGACAGAAGAAACTATGATGTTTGATGAGCGAATGCCTACATCACTCCGTTGGGTCATTTGGCCATTCCATGCTGCAATTTTTGTTGGAGGATGTTTGCTCGCCATTCAGGTCATTAGAACAACCATATAACTCTGTCGCCCCATCCATAAATCTTCTACAGTATCGCGCTAATAGGATATGGATGTAGTTTCCGCAACCCTTCTATTAACCGGGACCCTTGCAATACTCTCGATAATAGGGGTGCCAATTGGGCTTTGTTTAGCCGCTGCTGGAACCGCATATATTTATCTCACGATTTCGGTTATTCCAGTCGCCGCGGGAATAATGTTTAGCTCGTTGGATAAAACGCCTGTACTGGCAATTCCTTTTTTCATTATCGCTGCAGAAATTTTAAGCCGCGGCGGGGCGATTAAACGGTTAGTAGTAAGCATCGACAGCCTGATTGGGCACCTTCCAGGCGGGCTTGCTGTCGTGGCAGTCGTTTCAACAATTATTTTCTCCGCGATGTGTGGCTCTAGTATCGCTACCGCTGCAGCAATTGGTGTTGTTGTTCTTCCCGAACTAATTGAACGTGGTTATCCCAAACGTTTTAGTCTTGGATTAATTGCGATGTCTGGCGGTTTGGGGATACTCATACCCCCATCTATTCCTTTAATAATTTACGGCCTCGTTTCAAATGAATCGATCGGCAAGCTATTTCAAGCGGGCATCGTACCGGGATTGCTTTTTGGGTTTCTACTATGTGTCTATGTAATTTGGCGCACTAGAAGCTGGCCCGAGACATTAAGAGACAAAACCTCAACTAGAGAGCAAGCGAAGGCACTCTTCTCCGCAGTAGATATCTTACTACTACCGGTCATAATTCTAGGTAGCATTTATGGCGGTATTTTAACGCCTACAGAGGCGAGCGCCGTGGCAGTAGTTTATGCCCTCTTAATAACCGCACCGGAATATAAACGCCAAGGCTTCAAGAAATTTTTGGAAGTCATCGCTCGGGGTTGCGTAACCTCTGCTGCAATTTTACTCGTCTTAGCCGGCGCAGCTGTTTTTGGGTACGCAATGACAGACAGTGGTATACCTCAAACAATTGTCAAATGGATAACTGAACACAAACTTAGCGTAATTTTATTCCTAATTTCTGTGAATATATTACTACTTTTTTTGGGAATGTTTTTGGAAGTTATATCTGCATTGTTGATAACCCTACCCATATTTTTACCATTGATAAATATGCTTGGCATAGATCCGATCCACTTTGCTATTATAATGATAATTAATATGGAAATAGCAGCCGTTACCCCTCCTATCGGGCTAAACCTCTTTACGCTAAGTGCTATAGGGAAAGTTTCCGTTTCTGAAGTATTTCGGGGTGCTGCTCCGTTTTTGGTTTTAGCCTTTTTTATGCTCGGATTGATCACATTCATACCATATTTGAGCTTAGTACTTATTAAATGAGTACTCACGCAGAACGATATATTCCCAAAAATCTTATAATTATCTCTGCTTCACTTCTTTTCGTGTTTTTGTGGAGTTCTGGCCACATAACTTCAAAACTTGGCCTCCCTTATATCGAACCGCTGACTTTTTTATCCATTCGGTTTTTTCTATCTGCGCTTTTACTTGGTTTTATTGCTCTAATAATGAGAGCTCCCTGGCCTTCCCAGCCAAACCAGGTATTGCATATAGTAGTAGCCGGCTGCTTGATGCACGCTGGTTATTTAAGCGGCGTCTTTATTGCGATCGACCTAGGCCTCAATGCCGGCGCACTGGCAGTGATAACCGGTATCCAGCCGATCCTTACGGCTGTTAGTGTTGGTCCGCTATTAGGAGAGACTGTAACTAAACGTCAATGGGTCGGCCTTTCGCTGGGGTTTCTTGGGGTAATGTTTGTTATGTGGGAAAAGACAACGATAGAAGGAACCCCCATTGCAGCCCTTGTCTCCGCTTGCCTATGCCTTGCGGCAATAACAGCCGGAACGATCTATCAGAAGAGGTTTTGTGAAAATCATGACATTAGAACTATGAACGCAATACAACTATTTGTTTCCGCCCTGTTATGTGGTTCGTTTGCGCTAATGCTTGAAAACACACAGATAGAATGGAGCAACCGGATGATCTTTGCGATGGGTTGGCAAGTTATAATTTTGTCCGCTGCCGCGTATTCTCTATTTTACTGGCTTCTTAGGAAGGGGGAGGCATTGCGCGTTACTAGTCTTTTTTATCTAATGCCACCGACTACAGCCATAATGGGTTACGTAATCTTTGATGAGACCTTCGGTTTAATTGGGATCTGTGGACTACTCGTTGCGATGTTAGGATTTTCCGCAATTTTTCACTTTAGATCATCGTAAAATTGATAAAAGTAAGAGAGAAATTGAACCTTTCGGTAAGTCATTATATTTGCGGGGAAGATATACCCTTCCCGGATTTCATTCGAAATGTCTCTGACGCCGGGATAACTTCGGTAGGGATTACATGTCCGGCAATCGAAGAAATGGGACTTCACGACCTAAGATCATGTCTCAACGATTATGGCCTTAGTGTCTCGTCTCTAAATAGTGCCGGATATTTTACCCACAGTGCTGATCGGCCTAATAAATATTCTGATGAAGAACTTGTTGAATATTCCGCATATTTAAATTCAGATATTTTATGTGTGATAACAGGGGGCCTGGGATCACCAGCAACCCCACTATTGAAGGCACACGATTATGTAGAAAATCAAATTGAGAAATTGGCGGAAATTGCTGCAATGTCTGAGGTTACGATTGGATTAGAGCCAATTAACCCAGTCGATAAATACTCAAAGGGATGCGTAAACTCTATCAGTCACGCAATCAATATTATCAGGCCGCACTACAATGCTAAGCTAATATTGGATTTTTACCATTCATGGTGGGATCAAAATTTAATAAAAATTATTAATGAGGAAGTGGACCAAATTGGTTTGGTCCAAATCTGTAACATTGGTCTAGATGCAAACCTGAATTTACAAAGGACGCCAATTACAGCAGGTGTGATTGACCTAAAAAATTACCTGCCAAAAGTATTAAACGGGGGTTATTCCGGAAAACTAGAATTGGAATTGTTTAATGAAAATTTAAACAATAAGCCTATAAAAGAAGTCATTAGCCAATTTTCTTACAATACGAAGAAGTGGCTGAAATAAATTCACTAAGAACGACGTCACCTTATTTAGTTTCGTCTACGTCACGCACCTCTGTATTCATCTCCACATCTGAGCGCCTACGTTGAGCGATCCGTTCCCCGTAGGCCCAGTACTCACTCTCAGTTGCCATCTTTGCGGCTTCATCAAAATCGTCTCCCCACTCTCCCAGAGAATAACCGAACCATGGTTCCTGTGGCTTAAGCTTGGGCAAACCTATTTCATCCCATATCTCGGCTGCATTCTCCATAAATTCGCGCTTTGGTAATGAAATTGGAGGAAAATTTTCCTTGAGTGTCGCGTCATATAAAACTGATCCATCTTCACCGTTATTGCGCTTAGAGCGTGGCCCATGCCCTTGATCACGGTGAGGTAATACCTGCATATCTAAAATTGGGTTACAGCGATAAGCCATCGCCCAAAATAATGCATCAGCGTTCGATGGATCAATATCGTCATTGACAGCGATAACAAACTTACCGCCGGCGCGCAGCAACGTTGCGGCTCCATAAAGAGCACGCCAAACTTCTGTAGCCGGCATATCGCGATCACACACTAAAACGACAAGCTTTCGGATGTTGGTTAAAGGCTCATGCAGGGCTACCCTTTGAACACCCTTAATGCCTAACGCGTCCCGCATATGATTCATAAAGATAGTCTCGTAGGCAACCTGTTTGATACAAGAAGACTCGGACGGCGTAACTTGTGAGATAATCGAAGTCATGATCGGCTTCGATCTCCTTGTGATACAGGTGACATCCATATAAGCGTTGAATTCCTGCAAGTTCACATGGCCGTGGCTTTCACCAAACGGTGCCTCAGGTTCAAGCATCTCCGTGTTGATATAACCTTCTACTACAATCTCAGCCTCGGCCGGGACCATGAGGTCCACGGTACGCGCACGGACAACATTAATGGGAGACCCCACAAGACCGCCGGCGACAGTAATTTCCTCAAGGTTTTCAGGCAGTTTCTGAGCGGCGGTAAAGGTAACGCATGATGGAGCCCCGAGTACGACAGCAGCAGGCAACTTTTCGCCACGTTCCTTCATCTTCTCCCAATGAATATAAATTCCGGGTCGTAGCTCCAAAGAAGGGTTCATTCCCATTCGGCGCGGTCCTTTAACCTGGGCACGATAGTTACCCATGTTCGTGAGCCCGGTATCTGGATCTCGAGTTACATACTGAGTAAGTGTAGCGACTGGCCCGACATCCCAGCCGGGTGTCGAGATCGGCACCGGAATGGAATCCAACGCGTTGCCTGGCTTATCCAAATCATCGCCCTCGATGATAACCTCATGACAAGGAGCTTCATCGCTGGAAATCTCTTTCGGAGGAATCGGGTTGGCAATTGCCTGAGCCCAACGATCTTGCACCTCTTCGACCGGACACCCCATACCCATGGCATAGATTTCTCTGTTTGCCGCCAAAACACCAACGGCCACCGGCATATCGAACTTGTTACCCTTAGAGTCAACTACATTGGTGAACAGGAAAGCTTTACGATCATTTTCCTCAATTCCGCCACGAAACTGCCAGCGAACCAACGGGT
>CAYZDH010000193.1:0-4881 GCA_964477025.1 uncultured Rhodospirillaceae bacterium
ATGGTGAGGCAGTTGGAATAATAGCAGCACAGTCTATTGGTGAACCCGGAACACAATTAACTATGAGAACCTTTCATATCGGTGGTGCGGCTCAACGTGGAGCTGAACAATCCAGTGTTGAGGCCGATTTCGATTCGACGATGGTTCTTCGGAATCTAAACTTGGTGAAGGGTTCCGATAACGTCAATATTGTTATGGCTCGGAACACTGAACTGGCACTAATTGATGAAAACGATCGTGAACGTGCTACGTATCGTATCCCTTATGGCGCAAAACTTTTAAAGGATGATGGTGAGAAAGTTAAAAAGGGCGATCGGCTAGCGGTATGGGATCCATACATTCTTCCAATTATCTCAGAGAAAGAAGGGATTGCTAATTATGTTGACCTAATCGATGGGGTCTCCATGAGAGAAATTACAGATGAGGCAACCGGTATTTCTCATAAAAAAGTAGTTGAGTGGAAAGCTCAATCGAAGGGTTCCGACTTGCGGCCAAGGATAACGTTGCGAGATGAAGACGGTGAGGTAATCGAATTAACAAATGGCGCGGAAGCGCGTTATTATATGTCTGTAGATGCTATCCTTTCCGTCGAACATGGGGCCAAAGTCAATGCTGGTGATCTGTTAGCTTATTTGCCTCGTGAAACTGGTAAGAATCGCGATATAACAGGTGGTCTTCCACGTGTTGCTGAGCTATTTGAAGCCAGGAAGCCAAAGGACTTCTCTATCATTAGTGAAATCTCTGGCCGGGTGGAGTTTGGTAAGGATTATAAGGCTAAACGTCGTATTATCGTTACACCCGAAGGAGATGGCGAACCTTTTGAACACCTGATTCCTAAGGGCAAGCATATCAGCGTTCAAGAAGGCGACATCGTCGAAAAGGGAGACTTTTTGATGGATGGCAACCCCGTGCCCCATGATATTTTGAGGGTTCTCGGGGTCGAGGCTTTAGCAAACTACCTAATCGACGAGATCCAGGACGTTTATAGGCTGCAAGGCGTGAAGATTAATGACAAGCATATCGAAGTCATTTGCCGTCAAATGCTTCAAAAGGTAGAGGTTTTGGAGCCCGGTGATTCTACGTTCTTAGTTGGAGAGGTCGTTGATCGCGATGAGTTTGAGAAAATTAATAAGGGTCTTCAGAAACAAAAGAGAGCGGTTGCTCAGCCAGTCTTACATGGTATTACCAAAGCGTCTCTGCAAACAAGATCCTTCATTTCTGCCGCCTCTTTTCAGGAGACAACACGCGTTCTTACTGAAGCGGCAGTTTCTGGAAAAGAAGACGACCTAATCGGCCTTAAAGAAAATGTTATTGTCGGCCGGCTAATTCCAGCGGGAACTGGCTCGTATATGAATAAAGTTAGGCAGGTTGCCCACGATCGTGATTTGGAAGCAATAGAAGCCATTGCAGCTCGTCGCAAGGAAGAGGGCGAGCTGGTCGCAATTGAAACCATTGAAGACGAAGGTGAACAAACAAGCGCCGCTTGATTTAGGTCTTAATTTGTCGGGGTTCCTTCATGATTTGAATTTTTTGCGTTGGAGCCATGAAACTATATGAAAAATAAAGCAATTTTGGTGTTTATTGTCTGTTGACTGGAGTTTAGGCCGCAACTATATTGCGCGCCTCATTGGGAGCTGGTGGTAGGAAAACATCCTAGACGCGTTCCCGCTGGATTGGCGAATACATGTTGTAACTAACCGTTCGTAACGGTGCTTATGGCCCACGGAGGTCTGTTTTGCTTTCGTAGGGTTTCCGTGTTGTGCGAACTAATTTTTGGTCTCGGAAACTACTTCGCGGTAGAACGAGTTTGAGATGGTTAAACTATTGAAGGTGATACAGTGCCAACGGTAAACCAGTTGATTAGAAAACCGCGTAAGCGACCGGTTATTCGGAATAAAGTGCCGGCGATGCAGGGATGCCCGCAAAAACGAGGTGTCTGTACCCGTGTTTACACCACGACCCCAAAAAAGCCTAATTCGGCTTTACGGAAGGTCGCTCGTGTCCGGTTAACGAACGGCGCTGAAGTCATCAGCTATATTCCGGGAGAGGGGCATAATCTTCAGGAACATTCCGTTGTTATGATCCGTGGAGGACGCGTTAAGGATTTGCCGGGCGTTCGTTACCATGTCATTCGAGGTATATTGGATACCCAGGGCGTAACGGATCGCCGCCAGCGCCGTTCCAAATACGGCGCTAAACGACCAAAATAGGAAAAGAGCGAGTTTTAAGCCATGTCACGCCGTCGAGCTGCAGAAAAAAGAAAAATTTTACCAGATGCTAAATATGGCGACCCGGTTCTCGCGAAGTTTATCAACTGTTTGATGCTTCAAGGTAAACGGTCAACTGCTGAGAAAATTGTATATTCGGCGCTTGATACTTTGAGCAATAGGTCTGGCGGTGACGCTGTGAAAACATTTCATGACGCGTTGGATAATGTTAAGCCCTCGGTTGAAGTTCGTTCGCGCCGTGTCGGTGGAGCGACCTACCAAGTGCCCGTCGAAGTTCGGAATGATCGCCGTCAAGCTCTAGCTATCCGCTGGGTAATCGAAACCGCCCGCGCACGGTCTGAAACTACTATGACGGATCGTCTTTCTAACGAGCTTTTAGATGCTGCAAACAACCGTGGAAATGCTGTTAAAAAACGCGAAGATACCCATCGGATGGCCGAAGCTAACAAAGCATTCTCGCATTACCGCTGGTAAATGATAGTTAGATTCCAGGAAGAAAACGATGGCTCGTACAACCAAAATAAACCAATACCGTAATATAGGTATCATGGCGCATATTGACGCCGGTAAAACTACAACAACTGAGCGTATTCTATATTATACGGGGCGAGCATATAAAATTGGTGAAGTCCATGAAGGCACAGCGACCATGGACTGGATGGAACAGGAGCAGGAACGCGGTATAACAATTACTTCCGCGGCAACGACTTGTTTCTGGAACGATCACCGAGTAAATATTATTGATACTCCCGGTCACGTTGACTTCACTATTGAGGTGGAGCGGTCGCTGCGAGTTCTTGACGGTGCTGTAGCCGTGTTTGACGCAGTTTCTGGTGTGGAACCCCAATCTGAGACTGTCTGGCGCCAAGCTGATAAATATGAAGTTCCGCGAATTTGTTTTGTAAACAAAATGGATCGTATTGGTGCTGATATGTACAACACGGTCGATATGGTTGTTGATCGTCTTGGCGCAGTCCCACTAGTTACGCAGTTGCCGATTGGCTCCGAAGCTGATTTCGTCGGTGTTGTTGATCTTATTAGAATGAAGGCAATCGTCTGGAAAGATGAAAGCCTTGGTGCGGAGTTTGAGTATACGGACATTCCCGCTGATATGACTGACCGGGCGGCTGAATATCGTGAAAAATTGATCGAAACGGCTGTTGAACAAGATGATGAGGCGATGGAGGCTTACCTCGAGGAGGGTAAAGAGCCATCTGATGAGTTGCTTAAGACTTGCATTCGCCGGGGAACCATCGCCGCGGCTTTTGTTCCGGTTCTTTGTGGGTCTGCTTTTAAAAACAAGGGTGTTCAGCCTCTTCTCGACGCGGTGATTGATTACCTCCCAAGTCCTATCGATGTCCCGCCAATCCGTGGTGTCGTCATGGATAGCGATGAAGAAATTGTTCGGAAAAGCGATGATCAGGAACCATTGGGCGCCTTAGCGTTCAAGGTCATGAACGACCCTTTCGTTGGATCTTTGACATTTGTTCGTGTTTATTCGGGCATTTTAAAAAGCGGTGTATCGCTTTTGAATACTGTTAAAAATAAGCGTGAGCGTGTTGGTAGAATTTTATTGATGCACGCTAACTCCCGCGAAGATCTCAAAGACGCATGTGCTGGCGATATTGTTGCCTTAGCCGGTCTTAAGGATACGACAACAGGTGATACTCTCTGTGACTCCGATAATGCGGTCGTGTTGGAGCGTATGGAATTTCCTGATCCGGTTATTGAGGTGGCGGTGGAGCCTAAGACAAAGAGCGACCAAGAAAAAATGGGTGTCGCGCTAAACCGTTTGGCGCAGGAAGATCCATCATTCCGGGTTACTAGCGATTACGAAAGTGGTCAGACAATTATTAAGGGGATGGGTGAACTACATCTTGAAATTCTTGTTGATCGTATGAAGCGAGAATTTCAAGTTGACGCCAATGTAGGTGCGCCACAAGTTGCTTATCGTGAAACGATCACCAGGCCGGCTGAAGTTGATTATACCCACAAGAAGCAGACAGGGGGTTCAGGTCAGTTCGCTAGGGTAAATATCACGTTTGAACCCGGTGAATCCGGTTCCGGCTTTGAATTCGACAGTAGCGTCGTTGGCGGTAATGTCCCAAAAGAGTTTATCCCGGGTGTAGAAAAAGGCCTGGCGAAGGCTGTTGAAAACGGAATTATAGCTGGTTTTCCGATGATTGATGTCAAAGCAACGCTGACGGATGGTGCTTCGCACGACGTCGACTCTTCTGTCATGGCTTTTGAAATTGCAGCACGTGCCGCTTTCCGGGAAGGTATCCCGAAGGCAGGGCCAAAGTTGCTCGAGCCCATGATGCGGGTCGAAGTCGTCACCCCTGAAGATTACCTTGGTGATATTATCGGCGATTTAAACAGCCGTCGCGGCAACGTTACAGGAATGGACCAGCGCGCCAATGCAAGAATTGTCAATGCTATGGTGCCGTTGGCGAATATGTTTGGTTACGTGAACAACTTGCGTTCAATGAGCCAAGGGCGTGCCCAGTTTTCGATGTTTTTTGATCATTATTCACAGGTGCCCCAGGCGGTAGCTGAAGAGGTTAAGGCCAAACTGGCCTAAGAAGTGGAGCAAAGAATATGGCTAAGGAGAAGTTTGAGCGTACGAAGCCGCATTGCAACATCGGCACTATTG
>CAYZDH010000194.1:0-4768 GCA_964477025.1 uncultured Rhodospirillaceae bacterium
ACCACCACTCGGGCTCCACTTACCTTAAGTGATTCCGCGGAACCTTTTCCCACATCCCCATAACCACAAACCACAGCAACCTTCCCCGCAAGCATCACATCGGTTGCCCGCCGGATACCATCAACTAGGCTCTCACGGCATCCATAGAGATTATCAAACTTCGATTTTGTTACCGAGTCATTTACATTTATAGCTGGCACTTTAAGTGCGCCGCTTTTTTCCATTTCATAAAGGCGGTGAACCCCGGTAGTTGTTTCTTCCGACAGACCTCGGATTTCCGTAAGTAATTCAGGACGCTTTTCGTGAATGACGGCCGTAACATCACCACCATCATCCAAAATCATATTAGGTTCCCAATCGTCGGGGCCTTCAAGCGTTTGGTCAATACACCACCAAAACTCTTCGTCGGTTTCACCTTTCCATGCAAAAACTGGCGTACCAGCGGCAGCTATAGCAGCGGCAGCCTGGTCCTGGGTCGAAAAGATATTACAGGAACTCCATCGCACTGACGCACCTAACGCTATTAGCGTTTCGATAAGAACGGCGGTTTGAATTGTCATATGCAAACAGCCAACAATCCGGGCGTCTTTAAGTGGTTGCGAGCTACCGTATTCTTCACGAAGCGCCATGAGACCTGGCATTTCGGTTTCAGCGATATTAATTTCTTTACGACCCCACTCAGCAAGTGAAATATCAGCAACTTTATAATCGTTTGCAGCGTTCATTAAAAACTCCTGAAAAAAATCGTGAAAAACATAGAACATTTAGGGGGCTAATTACCATAGACTCTCATAAATTGGAGACGGCGCCGTATAGCAACCAATTGCTCTAAAAAGCAAGTCTTTTAGTATCGCCGACTATTACTCTTCATCGAAACGATTCTCGACAAGAGTGGCCAGCGCAGAAAGTCCTTCTTCTGCCTCTGGCCCTAGAGCTGTAATCACTACATTTACTCCCGGCCCCGCTGCGAGCAGCATGAGCCCCATGATTGATAATGCAGAAACTTTTAAACCTGTTGCCTCGACATTAAATTCAGCATCAAACTCTTCAGCTAATTTAGCAAAACGAGCCGCTGCCCGAGCGTGCAGCCCACGCCTATTTATTATCGTCACACATTTCGTTAACACCCAACAAACCTATTTACTATTCAAAAATTTAGTCGTTCTAAAACCAAGTTCAATTATTTTTCGCGGCCTGCTAAGAGGTTCGATGCGACGCTAATATATTTCTTCCCCGCATCCTGTGCATCATTTACAGCACTCTCAAGTGTCTGCGTTTGGCGTGACCGCGCTAATTGGATCAACATTGGTAAATTTACACCGGCGATGACCTCAACTTTACCCTCGCCCATCACTGAAATAGCGAGATTTGATGGCGTACCGCCGAACATATCAGTAAGCAAAATCACACCATCACCACCCTCTACTTTTTTAACCGCCTTAAGAATATCATCACGGCGTTGTTCCATATCATCTTCAGGTTGGATACAGATTGTGGCAATATTCTTTTGTTCGCCTACAATATGAACCATGGCGCTAAGAAACTCCTCAGCCAGTTGCCCATGGGTAACAAGTACAATGCCAATCATATTTTTTTCTATTCTTTAATATTTCGGACTTCGTCACCGAGCAATTCTCTATGCATAATATCTGCATTCTGGCCGTTTTTTCGAAGCCACGCCACCAGTTCTTCTGCCACAAAAACCGAGCGATGCCGACCGCCCGTACAACCAATCGCAATTGTAAGGTAACTTTTACCTTCACTTTGAAAACGTGGTATTAATAGCTCTAACAAACCAATAAAAGATTGGAAAATTTGGTCAAACCCCGGATCCCTCTTAACAAATTCAGCAATGCGATAATCAAGTCCACTCAAGAGGCGCAAATTCTCATCATAATACGGGTTTGCTAAAAATCTGGAGTCAAAAACTAGATCCGCTTCACGCGGAACTCCATGACGATAGGAAAACGACACGACAAAAACAGCAACGGACTCCTGTCCATCTGCTACAAAATGGCCTTTAAGCAATCGCCGCAGATTGTTTGGCGCGAGCTCTGATGTATCAATTACTAGATCCGCCGTGTCCCGCAAAGGCAAAATAGATTGCCTTTCATCTCGGATTCCTGTCATGAGAGACTTTGCTCCTGCCAATGGGTGGCGGCGGCGCGTTTCTGAAAATCGGCGTTGTAACACCTCATCTGCGCAATCAAGAAAGATCGTCCTGACCTCGGCTTTCGAACTTTTAATAAGAACGTCAAATTCATTGAGGAACTGCTCAACACTAAATTCCCTACTTCGAATATCAATACCAATGACAAGTGGGCGCTTTCCCCTACCTTCTGTAACAACAAAGCTCGACAGGAGTTTAAGCGGCAAATTATCAATAGCCTCATAACCAAGGTCTTCAAGAATTTTCAAGGCGGTTGAACGGCCCGCCCCTGATATACCGGTAACGAGAAGTAACTCCGTCTTCTTCGAAACTCCGGAGGCCGAAACGTTATTGGCTTTTTGAGAAACACTACTTCTCTTAATCATAATCTTCGAGCACTGCTATTTTGATATATTTTATCAACGATAAGCGATCTAACCCTACAGCTTATCGGCCATTTAAGGCTAGCTGCTTTGACAATTTTATGATTTTTAATGGACAGGAAGAATCAAAGGCGTGTAATTGGTAAAGCGGCAATTCAAAGCCGAAAAGACGGCAGCTCGCGGGCCCAGGTAATCGTTGGACCTTGATACGCGGCACCAGATCAATGACCAACCGCACAGTCACACACTCAAGTCTAGGAAAGGCTAGGATGCCGCAGCCTCGAACCTCTAGTTTCCCAGCTAACATATCGGGGGCTTTAGCCATCAATGAGCCCGCAACATCTGTGAGTTGCACCTGATCATCGGCCACAAGCATAGCTCCGTCGCCAATCAAGCGAAGCGTCAAATCGCTTTTTCCACTGCCAGAGGGGCCCCGCAGCAAAATTCCAATCTCATTCATCGAAACGCAACTAGCATGCAAAGATTTCGACGTTTTTGTACTCACGCTGCTGGTAACCTTACAATGAAACGAGCTCCTAGAACCTTACCTCCACTACTGGTTAGGTTTTCAGCCTCTATCATACCCTGATGGGCAGTGATAATCTGGCGCGAAATACTCAGTCCTAATCCAGAATGAATCCCAAATTGTTCCGTTTCTGGGCGCTCACTGTAAAAACGCTCAAATATTTTTTCTAAGCTAGCGGGCGGGATACCGGGACCTTCATCCTCAACTTTAGCAATGACCCAATCACGGTCTCGCCCAATTCGAACTACTATCTGGCCCCCGGAAGGACTAAAGGAAAATGAATTTGTAATCAAATTTTGGAAGACCTGAATAATGCGTCCCTCGTTTCCCATCACGTTTAGGGAAGTTTCCGTCATTTGATCAAATGTTATTCGGTTTTTACCTTGGCCACCTGACATGCGGTGGGCTTTTACCAAAACTTTCAGAAGTTGACTGAGATTAATTGTTTTACTTTCCTCGCGCGATAATTCCGAATCGAGTCGAGACGCATCTGAAATATCTGAGATTAGGCGATCAAGTCGTTGAACATCCTCTTGAATAATCCCCATCAGCTGTTTTTGCTGGCTCACGTCGTCAAGACGCCCCGCGGTTTCAACCGCGCTCCGTAAAGAAGTCAAAGGGTTTTTTAATTCATGAGAAACGTCAGCAGCGAAGCTCTCGATTGCATCAAGGCGCTGCGACAATGCGTAGGTCATTGCATTCAAGTCCGCAGCGAGGTCACCAATCTCATCATTACGCCCATAAAATTCTGGGATTGACCTCACCTGACCAGGCGCACTCCGGACTTCATCAGCTGCTGCAGCTAAGCGTCTCAGTGGACGAACAATAGTACTGCCCAGATAAAAGGACAGCAAAACTGTCACGCAAAGTGCAAGGGCAAAAATGGTCAAGATATCCACGCGGACGCCCCGCACTGCCTCTTCAATTTTTTTACCATTACGCACAATGAATACAGAGCCAATAACTTTTTTAAATCGTTGTACTGGAACAGCTACGCCAATTAATAGGTTGTCAAAGTCATCAACGCGGAGCGTTGACGCTGGTTCGCCCTCAAGAGCGCGAGTAACTTCCCCATAATCTGAAGCACTCTGGTTAACTTGTTCTTTATAAAGCGGCAGGCCTCGACCGCGTAACCAGTCTGAGATCTTTTGATTTACTCGCTTGAAGGTGGCGCTAATTAAGTCAGCTGAATTAGGTGGTGGCATTTGACTTACTGTAACAGAAGCCCCTTGCGGACCCAGCAGAGTGCGGCTATCTGCCACCAGGAGACCATTATGATCAAACAATCTCGTACGGTTCTTAGTCGGCATAACAAGGCGCCTTAGCATTGTCGATGCAGTTGCACCTTGGAGCTCTGTTGTACCATTGGCGCGCGTAATATAAGCCCCTTCGGCCAGGGCTTCAGCAAATATCTCTCCCTGTGTTTGCAGCGCCTGAACCTCAGAAGTTATCAAGTTTTGTTCATAGCGTCCTAGAAAAAGGAGCCCTGCTAACAACACTGCGAGTGCAAGCAAATTGACGATTAAAATCCTTCGTGTAAGCGGTGATAAAAACCCTCTACTGCGGCGTCCCTTAAGTTTGGGAAGCACAGGTTCGACTTTACCGCCGTCAGCCGACGAGCGGCGGCCGGAATCCACGTTAAGGCGCGGCCTCAGCGCCAAGAGAAATCAATCTTCGCGGTAGCGGTAACCAATCCCGTAAAGGGTTTCA
>CAYZDH010000195.1:0-4763 GCA_964477025.1 uncultured Rhodospirillaceae bacterium
CTGGTGTCATCACTGGTAAATCAAAGGCAACAATCGTAAAGGCTGTTGATCAAATCAAGGAGCCAAAGTGCTCATTTTCTTGGAACTTAAAAAATCGTTCTGAAAAAATAATGTTTGGGTTAAAAAGTTCAAATTTATTGATTAACGAATATACTTATGAACTTTCACCACAGTAATTTTATAAAAAGGCAAGAAGAGAAATTTTTCTTAGATCAAGTGGAACTGAGCAATGTTTTGCTTGAATTTGAGGCGTCTCCGACTTACGAAGCAAGAGAAGTTAATTCTCTTTATTTTGATTGTCTAAATTTCCTCTCTTTTTACGACAGTGAGGAAGGTGTAGTTCCCCGTCAGAAATTCCGTTTCCGTTGGTATGGAGACTCAGAATATGATTTTGGAAAACCGGGGGCGATCGAGGTTAAACAAACAGGTGAACAATATCGATTAAAAGATACCTACAAACTGGAACCACATTCTATCTCTATCATGCAGGAATTTCTTCGTAAGAAATACCAAAATTTTCTCTTCCCAGTTTGTCAAATATCTTATACCAGGCTTTATTTTGCTAACGTAAATGAATTAAGATTTACATACGATTTTAATATCAAAGCCAGGCAATTCGGTTCAAAAAGCTTCCTTAAAATACCCCAAAACATATTTGAGGTTAAATATTCTTCTCAAATAAATCGTCAAAAATTTTCGGCGTTAATGGGCGATAGAAAGACGCGCTTTTCGAAATATAATGAGGCCATTAATAAATTGCATATCCTCTGATCTATATAGTTATTCATATTTAAGGAGGTTATCCGAATTGAAAAAGTCCTGCCGCAACTGGTTCCAGAAGGCGCTCTGTAACATGGCTGGTAACCTCTCCAGTCCATAGTAGGACTATCAACCGCACCGAAAACCGTAAGCAATTATGGAATTTTTACTTGATCAGCTTTTGCTTCAACAACCAAGGTTTTCACTTAGGCGAAACCCTTTTTCGTGCCAATACATGTTGTCTGGCCACGGGACCCAGTCGGACATTTTTAGCCAAATTCGCAGCATGTGTCGCTTACGCTCCAGCTCCTGGAAATCTTCAAAACGAGTACGGCCATGCAGTACTACGCGATTATTTAGAAACTGCAGGTCTCCTGGCTCCAGCATAGTTCGAAAGACCAGATCATCACGCATGGCAATTTTCTTGAATAGATCGAATGCTTCTAACGCGATCGCGTCCTCTTTGATTTCGTCGTCGTTAAGCGCCTTATCAATGGGGGACGCATTGAAGTTGACAACAATCTGCTCGCCGACAGTTTTGTAGACCGGTACGCGATAAGAAGTGAGCGGTGGCTCTCCGGTCGAGCTTGCTTCGGTACTGCTGTAATGGAATCCGCGATATAGCGCCGGCATTAAATCTGGGCGTTCCATCAAAATTGTATTGTAAAGTGCAGCTGCACTAGTGAGCAGGCTCCAGCCACCTGCCTTTGCCTGTCGCGTGCAGAGCAGACCAACGATATCTATGGGATCCACATGTAGGTAGAGAGGGCGGGGCGAGCGGTAGCTGCGCCTGATGTCGCCTGTGTGCGACATGTCCATCACATCACCTATCATGTCACCGCGAAAACTCTGTGGGGCACCCAGACCAATATGTGTACCAATTCCCCACAGAATTAGTCGTAGATCGTCATGGTCATATTGCTCCACTGGCACTCCACGAACTAATCCAATGCCTGGGCCACGCTCAAGGCTATTTCTTATTAAATCTATATCCTTGTTAAACGAGGGAAGCGGGAAGTCGGACGCTGTAATGGTATTTATCGCCATTCCGCGTTTCTTGACGTCCGATAAAGCGCGGTCAATATCATCAAGTGTGGCCGCGGATAACCGAAATATCCAGTCTTCGCGCCCAGCCAAGCCTGCCGCTTCCCAAACCCAGGGAGCCGATATCTGCTCGTACGGTTCGGTCGGTGTCATCACTTTAGCCTCCCGCCATTTATATTTCTTATTAGAAGCCTAGCGTATTTCGCGCTCAAATTACAAATTACTTCAAGCCTTTGATCAACGTTCTATCAAACACCAGCTCAACGGAAAGAATTACAGTCATTGGATGAGTTTTTTGGGGCGTAAATTCATGTTATTCAACCAATGTTTCCGAAGGATCCTCCGATGAAGCCTGTATTCGGCCAGTTAGCTACTGCATATGCCTACATACCCCCGCCCCTACGCGGGGTACTACTTATGATGGTGTCAGCACTGGGCGTTGTGGCAATGAACGTATCGATCCGCCAGATTGCTGACGATATTCATCCGTTCGTTATTGCGTTTTTCCGACATTCCATCGGAATTTGCTTGCTAATCCCACTATTCGTGCGCCCGGGAAGCAACCCCTTTCGGACAGTGAATTTTCCATTGCAGGGCTTGCGTGCCATACTGAATGTCGTCGCGATGCTGGCGTATTTTCTAGCGCTCACGATGGAGCCGCTTGCGAAGGTCGTAGCGCTGACTTTCACAGCTCCCCTGATAGGCACGGTTGGCGCTATTATTCTATTACGTGAAAAGGTAACGCCCTCAAGATATTTTGCACTTTCGATCGGGTTTGCTGGCGCTTTGATCATCTTGCGCCCATGGGCGGTAGAGATTAGCACAGGGTCGCTACTACTCATATTGTCCTCAGCAATGTGGGGGATGGCGCTAGTTGTAATTAAGGTTCTATCCCGAACGGATTCGCCGGCAACTATTGCCCTTTACGCATCGTTGTTGCAGCTTCCAGTTTGCCTTATCGCAGCATTGTTTTTCTGGCAATGGCCAACCTTCGAGCAGTTGCTGGTGATGGGCCTAATCGCTATTTTCGGCGCCACCACTCAACTCGCTCTCGCGCAAGCGTTTCGTGAGGCCGATGCTACCGTGGTTCTTCCTGTGGATTTCACAAAACTAGTTTTTGCTGGCCTGGCTGGATGGCTGTTTTTTGAAGAGTTGCCGGTAATTTGGATTTGGATCGGCGGGACGGTGGTCTTTGTTGGGGTGTTTCTGAACGCCTGGTTCGAGAAAAGAGCCCGCGAGGCCACCAAGTGGACTACATGAATGTTAGGTTTCTCACTGGTTTGATGGAAAGAAAAATATACCCAAGCAACTGAAATTTAGCCTTTACATGGAAGGATTAGCGGTTTTGTCCTCTTTTTACTTTATTCTGCTCTCTTCCGTGTTTTGCGTTGTTGGAAAATTGTGTCAGGGTATTTTGGGGGAGATATGATGATGTCACTTGATTTTAAGCCTATCACTGACGGGTTTGGCGCATACGCCTCCGGCATAAATCTTTCTAGTAAGCTTTCTAGAGAAACGATAGCGGCAATCGAGGCAGGAATGGATAAGTACTCAGTTCTGGTTTGGCGTGATTCCCTATTAGAAGATGACCATCAGATAAAGCTCGCAGAGAACTTTGGAAAAATAGAGATCTCCCTCCTTTCAAAGGTAAGAGGAAAGGGCGGGCCAGCTAATAAGTCTTTAGTACCAATTAGTAATGTTGGAGATGATGGTGAGTTTCTTGATTACGACGGGCGTCGATTGGGCTCTCAGATAGCGAACCAGTTTTGGCACTCCGATAGCTCATTTGCGAAGTCGGTGGCTAAATATTCAATCTTGTCTGCACGTAAAATACCTGAAAAGGGAGGGGATACCGAGTTTGCCGACCTTCGTGCTGCTTACGATGAACTACCTGATGACCTTAAAATGATTGTTGAGGGGCTCATTGCGGAGCATCATGTCTTTCATTCTAGAATTAGCCTTGGTTTAAAATATACAGCCGATGAAATAGCAGCTTCCCCCCCGTCCTATTGGCCTTTAATTCGTATCCACCCAACTACTAAACGAAAGGTGATATTTCCGCCTGTACATATTCGATCTATCAAAGGTATGTCAGACCCTGAGGCTCGGCTCCTAGTTTCTGAACTTTTAGAACATGCAACCCAAAAGTGTTTTTGTTTTTCCCATGAATGGAGCAGGGGAGACTTAGTGATGTGGGATAATCGTGTAACGCTTCACCGCGGCAAAAGGTATGATTTAAGGGAACCACGGGTGCTCCGGCGCATTACCACGATGGAAATATGACAATGTTTAAAATATATGGATGGGAGCTAACCTTAACAAAAATACCAGAAGGCCTGGCTTTTGAGACATCCTAGAACGGTGCGGGGATCCAAGCGAGAAAAGGAGCTCCTTTATTATTTGGAACACCGGTTTTCCATTCAAAAAAACAAGATGGTAGTGTTCCCCTGATGCCCTTTCGTCTTGTAAAACAGGCATTGCGCAAAAATAAACCAGATTCTCGGTTTTTTAAGACGCCTACCGATCTCCAATCAAGCTACGACGTAGTTATTATAGGGGCCGGTGGACATGGTCTGGCTTGTGCATATTACCTGGCGCGGGATCACGGCATTACAAATGTTGCTGTGCTTGAACAGGGATATATCGGAGGTGGCAACACGGGCCGAAACACAACTATCGTCCGTTCAAACTATCTCACGCCGGAAGGGGTAAGGTTTTACGACGAGAGTGTGCGCCTTTTTCAGGACCTTTCTGAAGATCTTGATCTTAATCTCTTTTATTCTACGCGTGGTCATTTCACGCTGGCACACTCGGACAGCGCTATGCGGACTATGCGATGGCGGGCCGAAGTAAATAAACACTATGATATCGAGAGCGAACTATGGGGGCGAGACGACATCGCAAGAGCAGTTCCATTCATGGATATGGATTGTGGTGGCCAACACCCTGTTTTGGGTGCG
>CAYZDH010000196.1:0-4724 GCA_964477025.1 uncultured Rhodospirillaceae bacterium
ATGGAGGTCTTCCAATTTCCCTTATTTCACTGCCGCTTTCTATTGCGCGGGCGGGTCGCATTAAAGGAGACCGGGAAATTTTTTACTCGATCGTCGATGATGCCATTCGCCGGATGATGAGCACCTTACCAAACACACGAAGGGTAACCATTAATTCACGCGGTTAACGGCTACCCTATGTTTTTCTGAAAATAACGGTTTTTTATTAAAACCGCTTAGATCTTTTAGTGGTACTGACGCGACCTCGCCTCAATGGTGCCCGCTTGCCGGTAGCTGTCGGAGACACTTTCTGTCTTGCTTTTGACTTATATTTTGCTCCGCCCGTGTCTTTTACCACACGTCCCTGTCTTTCTTTGGAGGCTATCGCACCCGCCGCGGCACTCGCATTCCATTTTACGACGGAGCCATGCATTTCCTGGTCATTCGCGGGATGAATAAAGGTCCAGGTGTGGACGGGCGATATACCGTTGATGGCCAAGGCGGCGGCATTTACGATAAGTTTTTGTTCAGTATCCATATCAAACTTGACTTTGGTTGTTCCGTCCGCCAGTTCATCCAAGTTTTCGGCGGCTCTGGTTGCTTGTTCCATCTGGAAAGTACTTGTGATAAAAAGTCGAATTAGGTTTTCGGCTGTAAGTTGCGCTCTCGCCCTAGCCTTGTCCCTTCTGATCCGGTTTGGATTTTTCCCGACGCCGGCCTGACCGTAGGCTACAAGATTTACGTGCCCATTTTCATCAAACATGATGTCAATACCCCACGCACTGGCGAGGGCTATTTTGGCTCGATATGCCGCTTCATCCTCCGGTCGGCCTTCCTCAATTAATCTGGCCTTCTCAGTGCGGTCAAGTAATTGATTGCGAATGCGGATATCCGGATCGACTTGCGGGACTTGAGAAAAATCTCTGCTAGCCATCGCGTCTGCGAGCATTTCTGACTTCGGGCTGTATGCGGCAACCACGCATACTGTGGCACGTTTGGGCGTGACAGTCTCATTAGTGGAAATGGTGTAGATGCCCTTCATTCGCAGTTTTGCGACGGCTTTGATACTTTCTTTAAAATTGGCGCTTTGCATTATTTCTTTAGCCTTGGCTTCTACTTTGCGCGCTTCCGCGAGAAGTCGCTGCTGCTCCGCTTTGTTTGTGGCTTGGCGGGCTTTTTCTTCGGCTCGCGGGTCTAATCCCTCTGCCTCTAATGCGGAATCAAGTTTAGCGTTAATCCACTGCATGCCTTTTTTAACGGTACTTGTGACACCGTAATCAGCCGCTGCTGTTTCACCTTTTTCGGCCGCTTTTGCTTTCAGACCGGCTGCTTTTTTCTCGAGCGATGCCCGGTCCTCCATCCCCTTCCTTTTCGGGGTAAGATGGGACATTGCTGAACTCTCTATCTTTTGTTCAAGGAACTTTGCCATCTTCTTTTTTGCGTCGAGCATAGCCCCTCTAAAAGCCATGTAGCGTGAGTCAATAAAGTCATTATCCTCGAGGGTTTGCTTGGTTGGTTTTGCACCAATTTCCACTACGATTTCATCTCGAGTGCCCGCGAAGTTTATTCCACGATTCAACTCTTCACTCTCAAGATAATCTCTGCATGGCTTATCACCCGCCGCACCTTCTGCTCCTTTTTGTAAGGCGGCCTGTTTTGGGGTTGGTCTGCAGAAATCACAATTGGGGCTCGATTTGGGGCCCAGGAACGGGGCTTTCTTCTGTGCTTGGACTTCTCCACCCGTCAAAAGCGCTAGCGATAGAGCGGAACCAATAAGAAGATGAAAAACTGAACCTTTCATGGCCGCGTTCCCTTTAATTTTTTTTAATAGACCTAAACTAAATGATTAATATGGTTTGATTCGATTGTCATCTTACCATTTTTTGTCGTCTTCTTCCTCGTCGTCGAATTTCTTAAATTCGTCTTCCATTTCTTTTTCCATATTCTTCATTTTCTTGGCTCGGCGTTGGGCTCCGGAGATACCTTTCCGGGGACGCACTATGAAATCATCTCTCAGAAGTTCACTTTTACCGATTGTAAGCTTTAAAATTTGCCCGGTCGACATTCTGGCTTGTGTATCCGTGACCCTTATTGAACCCACTATTTTCTCGGTCCGCCCGAGAGGCTCATCCGTATGAGGGTCTATCATCTCTTCGCCCAGGCGGACAAGCGAGTAAACCGCACCCTTTTTGACAGTGTCGCCGCCCTGTCCCAGTGTGACGTTTTCCCCATCAACGGCGAGGACATAAATTGGAAAAATAGCGTTCACGATTTTCTGTCCGGCCATTCTGGCGAGAGCGTCGCCCATGTCCAATAAACTGCCGCTTTCTTTGTGTAATTTGGCCGTCGCAGCAAAACTTACTTGGCTGGTGGAAACGTCGAGAACCCGGTAGGCGATGCGTCCCCCGACTTGTGGGGTTTTTATAACTTGACCCGTAGACCGCATCGTCGTTTTTTTCACGTACGCGTACGCCTTTTCGACAATCCCGGTAACGATGTAATCCGTCCCCACTCGGTTGCCCAGACGCGCCAACTCTTCAATCGCCATGCCGCTCCCGCGAATAAAGGCGGCCTCTTGATTTTGTTCCTTTAGAAAGCTCCGGTCGAGTATTGCAAACCGTCGCGTCTGCGTCAGATAATTTTCCACGCTGCGTCGAAAGGTTTCTTCGAAATTTTGTACAGCCCGGCGATTTCTTTGGTCTCTATTAATGCGAAACGGGACGACTGTCATTCGTATCCGATTTAATTGTGGCGATTTCCGGAACGTTGCCACGGTAACGCTTAACGTAACCCGATACGTCTGGGTTTCTTTTTCTTCTTCCTCGGAGATAATTTCAAAGCTTTTTACGACCCCCTTGGTCTTTTTCTTTATAGCTTCCGAGAAACTGCTTTCGTCGACGGAGGTCGACTTGTCATTTTTGATTAGTTCTTTTGACGACAGTGAGGTGCGGGTTCGACTGGCTATCGCGGCACCATTGACCTGAGTGACGGCATTTACGAGTGCCCGGTCAATCGCCAGTTCGCGTGTGGATGCGGTGCCGAGAGTTTCCACAGTTTCATATCCGACACTCGCAGATGCAGTGGTTGCCAGTCCGATGAGCATGCACACTGCTGTTAAAAAACCGATGCAGTGTAGTCTGATTATTAGCGTATTCATCAGTTATTTCCCGGGCTTATTTAATTCCTTTTCTACGCAGTTCTTTTGCGATGTATTCCGCGGCCTTCTCGCCCGCCTTTCTGAGCGCATTGGTTCGTGCCACACTTTCATTGGGCCCCAACCCCGAATATTGTTGTTCATCCACGGTCACGACTGACTTCCAACTGCCTCTACTGCGGCGTTTTTTACGCCGGCGTTTTTTTCGTTTCTTCTTCTCTACATACATCCGCACTTCGCCGCGCACCCTTACGTAAACAATTTTCAGTCCGCTCTTATGCGTACGTGCAATATCAGCCGTCATTGTACCCCGGGCAAAGAACGGCACTTCACACTCTACCGCAGCTTTTCGTGCACCTAACTTGTGCCGAGAAGTCAGTGAATCCCGGGTCACGAAACTTTCCTCAATTTCCTCCCGAAGCGGTCCATCACAATCGGCCGCAATCTCATCGTAGTCGGTTAATTCGTAGCCCGCATTTCCCAAGATTTTATTCATTGCATTATTGACCGGTTCTGCGCTGATAATTTTATAGCTAATTTCCTCTGATCTTCTTTCAGTGCTTCCGCCGGTTTCGCTTTTTGAGCTGACGCGTCTGGTTCTTTTACTTCGCCTTTTCCTTTTCTTTTTTTCGAACGTTCCGGAAACCGCTTTGCCTCCGCTGGCCTGTGCGATTTCCTTCGTGATTATTTGTGATTTTTCTTTTGATTTATCATCCGCTTCAACGGTGGCTTCGGCGGAAGCGTCGTTTTTCACGCGCGCCTCGTACTCTTTTGCGGTTTGGGCTTGGCGGGCAATAAACAGGCCGACGATCTCACTGCCTTCACCAGACTTGATCTCTGGTTCTACTTTTAGCGTTGCCTTAAACCGCTCTTCATTAATTGTAATACAGGCTTTGACCGATACCGTTTGTTCTCCAAAATCAAAATCAGGATCCGAAGTTGTTTTTCCTTTTAGGAACAAATCTAAATTATTGAGTATGGCGGTCTTGTCATTTTCATAGGCTTTGCGGTGTTCTTTATCTAAACCAGAAACGTACCCATTCCATGCATTAATAATTGCCAGTGTTGTTGCCTCATCAATGTCTTGATAGCCCGCCTCATGTACCTCCTCGTGCTTATTAGTCTTAACAACGCCTTTGCCTGGGACGCAGGCGGCATATACGGTTGGGGAAAACCCTATCAGGCCGGTCAAAAGAAGAGTGCATATGAAAAGGTTTACCGGTTTTTTAGGCATGTTTCCGTCCCATCACTTAAGTTTTGTTCACTATAAAACTTCACGCATCGAACCCACGGCATAAAAGTATATTGCCATGGTTGCATTAAGAACAATACGATAGCGTACTGCGTTATCTATATAAATAAAAATGGTGCTCCATTATGCTTGATCTTTCAGCTTTGTCGGTGGGGAATCGCGAGTTCAACCGCAGGAAATTTTTGTCATTGGCAACCGCCCTGGGGATTACGCCGACACTCATTCCCTTGAATGCGGCGTTTGCCGACGAACCCGTTAAAATACTGTGGAATGGTTTAGGGCTTATGAGGGCTTGTGAGAAAGTCGGCTGCAAGGATCTCGAGGATTATTTTTGGAATG
>CAYZDH010000197.1:0-4635 GCA_964477025.1 uncultured Rhodospirillaceae bacterium
ACATTTGAGACGCGAGGGTCGCACGCAGACTTTCGGCCCCGGTATTCCATCTCACAGTGTCCGCTCATGGGAAAATTATTTAATACACTCAGAGCCGGGACGCGACATGCTTGGCGACGCTGAAGACTGGGACACACTCGACGCTGGCGGATCAATTATCGCGGGGAGCCCAGAAACAGTCCGGCGGCGTTTATTAGAGCTCATTGAACTGGCGGGAGTTGGAAATTTTCTAATCCAATTTCATTTCGGCAACATGAAACCTGAGTTAGCTCGAAAGAGCATGCATTTGTTTGCCACCGAAGTAATGCCAACCCTGCGCCAAGAATCTGCAGACCTTTTTGCACGTAATTTTCCCAACCTGGACGAACAGTTGGGAGAAGAGATATGACCGGCCGTGCTATTGAAATTGAAGGGCACAATGTCTGGATAGTGGAAGAGGGAAAAGGTGAACCAATAGTCTATCTTCATGGCTTTGCCGACGTCCCAGGCCTGCTTACCAATACGCCGCCCTTGCAGAAGGAACTGGCGAACCGCTACAAGGTTATCGCTCCGGCACACCCCGCCTGTTCAAAATCTGATGAGCGTGAAGACCTCGATACAATGGAAGATCTTGTGTTCCATTATTTAGAGATCTTCGACGCGCTATCCCTCAAGGAATTCCATTTAATCGGCGCCTGCATAGGCGGCGGGGTTGCGGCAGAGATAGCCATTCGCTATCCCGAGAAGATAAAGTCGTTGAGCCTCATCGGCGCCACTGGCCTATTTGTTAGAGGCCATTCCATTGCCGATATTTTTTGGGTCGCCCAACCGGAGGATGGCATATATTACAATGACTTAAGACACCTTCTCTTTGTCAGCTCTGGGTCAGGAATCGGGAAGGAACGGTTTCCGGATGGCCGGGGCGAGATTGATCAAGAATTACTGCGCTATGGTATGTTTCGCTTCTCCTCTCGCTTTGGGTTTTCGCCCCCTTATTTACACAACCGAAAGCTTCGGGGTCGCTTGCGGCGATATCAGGGGCCGGCGACGATCGTTTGGGGCGCTGAAGACCATCTGGTTCCAATAAAACACGCTAAGGAATATTCGGAAGGGTTAGGAGACGCTACCATAGACCTAATTGATGAATGCGGACACAGCGTGCAAGTTGAAGCTTCAGCGGAGACCGCATCATTACTGACTAAGTTTATTGAAAAGCAAGTCTCTTAAATCAACCACAGAGAATTTAATCTGTAGTGTTCAGGCAAGCCTATTAACAGACGCCCCCACGGTAATTTCGATTTTGCTGCCTTAGGCTAACTTTATAGTTTAGGATCTGGGCTACCATGTCCCAGCCGGACATTGCCATAAAGTCCGGTCTGCACATCCCAAACTAGTCCGATATGCTGCGCTACCGCATGAACATCACGCCAGGCGCGTTGCATAGGATGGGTTGTTTCGAGCCCGCGCCCGCCTGTGAGCGGCAAGAGTTCATCAACGGCGGCACAACAAGACTGCGCTATATGACCCAAGTTGAGCCGGTAACGGGCACGCTCATCCATACTAAACTCTTTGTTTGCACGGCCTTTTTGAACAATGTTTGCCCGAATTTTTTCGATCATCGCATCAGCTGAATCAATTAGCGCCGTCGCCTGTCCAATTCGGGTGTGCACGGTTGCCACCTTTGAAAGATCAGCGCCGGTGACAGAACGACGACTGGTAAGATCTTCGATCACATCATCTAGAGCGCCGCGCGCGGCGCCTAGGGCAGGGCCAATAATATTAAAGGGGAAAACTGCGAAAAGTGGGAGCCTATACAAATAGCTATCGTTAGCCCTTGAGCCATCAGTCTCTTCACCGCGAAGATCCATGACACGCATCATCCGGTGTGGAGGTATTTCTGCATCGGTCACCACGATATCATTACTGCCAGTTCCGGCCAGCCCTGCGCTATTCCAAGTAGCCTCGACCAAACAATCATCTAGATCGATCAACGCAAAAACAGGGTCAGGAGGCCCCTCTCCGTTCTCGGGCGGAACAATGACCAATACAATCGCCCAACGACAGTGGTCGACACCACTCGAAAAACGCCAGCGGCCGGAGACATTGAGAATGTCGCCTTTGCGTTCAACCTTAACGCCAATTGGCAGGAAAGAAGTTGAAACGGAAACGTCTGGGTTGTCACCCCAAATCTCTGCCTGCGCCTCGTCCGGCAACATACCCGCCATCCAACCGTGACATGCAAGAATTCCACCTACCCAAGCACTGGACGCACAAGCCTTCCCAAGCTCCCGCGCAAACATGGTCTGAGCGCCATAATCGAGTTCTAGCCCGCCGTAACGAGTTGGCTGCAAGGCGCGATAGAAACCGGCCTCGCGAAAATCAAAATCAGTCTCCTTTGGCATGCAACGATCACGTTCAGCCTTCTGCGCACGCTCCTTTAAAATGGGAATTAATGCCTGCGCTTTTTCAATCAGGGTAGCTTCGTTTGTCACATTCTCTAACACGTAAATGACCTTTTATTCATTTCTTCAAATTAAATCTTGATGCCCAGAAATTTGGCAGCATTCGCTCCGAGAATAGCGTCTTGCGCGGCCCTCGATATTTTTTTCGCACTACGGATAAATTTAACTGGGTCTTTTTCACCAAACGGGTAGTCAGTCCCCATCATAATATTTTTAGTAGGCACCTTGTGGGCAAGATATTCCAACATGTCAGGATTAAACAACACCGTCTCGTAATTAAAAAGCTTCAAATAGGAACTAAAACTTCCCTTTAACTGCCCGCCTATATGGCCCATGCGCTGAACATGATCATGTCGTCCGGTATAAAACGGGAGATAACCGCCACCATGCGCTATTGCAACCTTCAATTTTGGAAATTCGTCCATAACCCCATCATAAACCAGGGAACCCTGCGCCATAGCTTCTTCCAATGGCTGACCCACTGTTATCATTTGATAATGCGCCCGCATCCGGGGGTCAGTGCTCCCGGTCGGGTGAATAAAGACCGCAGCGCCTAAACTCTCTGCCTTTCGCCAGAAAGGTTTAAACTTTTTGTTACCCAGCTCATCGCCATTTACGTTGGATCCGACTATTACGCCTTTAAGGCCATTTTTTGTGATCGCACGCTCAAGCTCTTTGGCCGCCAGGTTGACGTCCTGCAGCGGCACTGACCCGATGCCGACGAGGCGATCGGGATTTTGAGCGATGGCTTCGGCAATAAAATCATTACTCCGTCGTTCCATCTTGAGCGCCGCATCAGGCTTTGCCCAGTAGGTGCATTGTTGGAGAATACTCGGGCTGATAATCTGAATATCGATTCCCATCATATCCATTTCCTTAAACCGTATGCTCATATCAGACATTCGGTCTAGCGCTGGCTTTGGAATACCAATACCTTTTTTATTTGGTTTATTCTTTGCAATTGCGCGAGCAAATTGTGAGTGACGAAAAGTTTTTTCAAGAACCTCCGTCACCGCGATATGAGCATGAAAGTCCACCACGACAGGTTTCTTGGTCATTTTACTTCCTTATTCCGGAACCTACTATGTTCCTGCCAACACAAACTATTTGGTGTCTTCCAACACCACAAAAATGTTCCCTAGAGATCGCATTCCAGTCGTAAGATGGTTCAGTCAAAGTGTATGGAAACTAATTATAAACGGCAACAAAACGAACAAAAATTAGGATGACAAAATTTTACCAGGCTTTGTTTAAGGCCCCTAGCCTTTCGTCCCAAAATCAGGCCGCACCGCTTGGCGAAATCTCCGATCTCGTTTGAGATACCATTCGCGGCTCATCGCTTCTGAGCGCGTCGGATAATTTTCAGCGTAAAGTAATACCCATTGGCGACCGCGTGTCGACCGCGCACCCGTCCCCGCATTATGGGCCGTCAAACGTTTGGTAAGATCGTTAGTCCAACCGACATATGTCTGCCAGCCGCACGCTGTCTCAGAACCTAATATGTAGACAAAATTTTTCATCTCCCCAGATCATAACCTGACCGGTGCGAATCCGTCTGCTATCAGCTATAATCCCCTAAAATATTTCTGGATAACAAGAAACCCGGCGACAAGAGGGAGAGTTTAATGGCTTTGGATGGTGAAAAATTTATCAATGTAGAAGGTGTCCGCACACGCTATGTTGACCGAGGCACAGGCGACACGATCGTACTGTTTCATGGCGGAAACTTCGGATCTACCGGCAGCGCCGATGCGTCCGATGATTGGGGCGGCACCATCGACGATATTGCCAAATGGGGCCGCGTCGTTGCAATTGATAAGCTAGGTCAGGGCTATACCGACAACCCCAAAAGTGATGACGATTATACAATGGCAGCGGTAGTCAAGCACGCCTACCAAACCCTGCGCACACTTGGTATCGAAAGCGCACATTTAGTCGGCCACTCCCGCGGCGGCTATCTCACCTGCAGGTTAACCGTAGACTACCCCGCAATTGCTAAGTCCTGTGTGATCGTAAGCAGTAACACCTGCGCACCTGGCACCGGTGGTAATGAAAAAGCCTTTGCCAATCAGCCAAAGCCATCGCTAACGGCAGAAAGTCAACGCTGGGTGCTAGAACATTATTCCTATAGCGACGATTGTGACACTGACGAGTGGGTCGAGGCCCTCGCCGCGATTGCCCAGCAACAAAGCTA
>CAYZDH010000198.1:0-4627 GCA_964477025.1 uncultured Rhodospirillaceae bacterium
GTACCAGGCGAGCCTGCTCAACAAAGGCTTCCTCTCCTTCCTTCATGCTGATTGAATTAACAATAGGTTTACCCTGAACGCATTTTAAGCCCGCTTCGATGACCGACCATTTCGAGGAATCAATCATTATAGGTACACGGCAAATATCAGGCTCAGCTGCAATCAAATTCAGGAATGTGGTCATTGCCTTTTCAGAATCTAGGAGCCCCTCATCCATATTGATATCGACAATTTGGGCTCCATTTTCTACCTGTTGCAAAGCCACATCTGTTGCTGATTGATAATCATTTTCCTTGATTAATTTTGCAAACCTTGCCGATCCGGTGACATTGGTCCGTTCACCAACATTAACGAATAGGGTGTCGGGTCCAATGTTAAAGGGCTCAAGTCCAGAAAGGCGAAGCCGACGTTCTATTGTTGGAACGGTGCGCGATTTTAAACCATCCACCACACCAGCAATTTCTTCTATATGTTGGGGCGTAGTCCCACAACAGCCACCGACTATGTTGAGAAAACCTGCTTGGGCAAATTCGCCTAAAGTTTCTGCCATGTCCTCTGGCGTTTCGTCATAGCCGCCAAATGCGTTAGGCAAACCGGCATTGGGGTAGCAGGAAACATATGTATCGGCTATCCGTGATAACTCTTCGATATAAGGCCTAAGGTCTTTGGCTCCCAAGGCACAATTTAAACCAATCGAAATTGGTTTTGCGTAGCGAATGGAATTCCAAAAAGCCTCAGTCGTTTGGCCAGTCAAAGTTCTACCACTCTGATCAGTTATAGTGCCGGAAATCATCACCGGTACTTCGAAGTCCAAATGGTCTGAAACATTATCAATAGCGAATAATGCTGCTTTACAATTCAGAGTATCGAAAATTGTTTCAACCAAAATTAGGTCGGCGCCCCCTTCGAGAAGACCGGAGACGGCCTCGGAATAAGTTTCCACTAATTCATCAAACCTAATCTTTCGCGCACCAGGGTCATTAACATCCGATGAAATCGATGCCGTTCGATTGGTTGGACCCAGAACACCAGCGACGAAACGTGGACGTTCTTGATTTTGTGCCGTCACCTTATCTGCTGCTTCGCGGGCAAGTTTGGCACCACAGCGGTTTAGGTCAAATACCGCTTCTTCCATCATATAATCGGCTTGAGCGACGCGGGTAGAGGAAAACGTATTTGTTTCAACTATGTCTACTCCCGCCTCCAAATAGGACATATGAAAGTCACGGATCAAGTCTGCTTGGGTCAAAGTTAGAAGATCGTTATTACCTTTTTGAGGGCAAGGGTGATCGGCGAACCGTGTGCCGCGAAATTCGGCTTCTTCAAGTTCTTCTAGTTGGATCATCGTCCCCATAGCCCCGTCGATAATCACAATCCGGGTTTCAAGTTGTTCCCTTAATTTCCGAATGCGTTCATCTCGAATGACTGGATCTAAAAAATCCGAATTTTGTTCTGATAGAGCACCGACCTCCTTCAACATTTGTATGCTCCGCCACTCATGTTGAAGTAGTTGTTAGATCGCCTGCGGTATTATTCGAACGCAAGCCAAGAATATGAGCAATAGCGTAAGTTAAATCAGCCCGATTGAGTGTATAGAAATGAAAGTCCGTGATGCCCTGGGCGTGAAGCTGGCGACATTGTTCAGCGGAAACCGTCGCCGCAACTAGGCGCCTCGTTTCAGGGTCGTCATCAAGTCCATGAAACAGTTCCGCCATCCAATTGGGAACCGAAATTCCTGATAAGTTACTGAATTTCATTAACTGGGAAAAGTTTTGTACGGGCAATATCCCCGGTATAATTGGCACCTCTATACCAGCTGCGCGAACACGGTCCATAAATCGCAAAAATGGTTCAGCACCAAAGAAATACTGTGTAATAGCGCGGTTGGCTCCTGCATCCAACTTACGCTTTAGATTATCTAAATCTGCTTCAGCGCTTGTGGCTTCCGGATGTATCTCTGGATAAGCCGCAACACTTATATCAAAGTCACCAATCCGCCTCAATCCAGCAACCAAATCAACCGCATATGCGTAGCCTCCTGGATGAGGTTTGTAAGCACTCTTGCCGTCCGCAGGGTCACCCCTAAGAGCGACAATCTTTCGGACACCAGCCTCCCAATATGTCCGAGCGACCTCATCAACCTCATCTCTTGTAGAATTCACACAGGTCAGGTGGGCTGCCGGCACGAGGTTTGTCTCTTGGAGTATTCGAACGACTGTAGCATGAGTACGCTCTCTCGTTGAACCACCAGCGCCGTAGGTAACGGAGACAAATTCCGGCCGAAATAACTCTAGCCTTTTGATAGCGGCCCAGAGGCTCTCCGCCATTTTTTTCGTTTTGGGTGGAAAAAATTCAAAGGACACCTTTAGGTCGCGAGGCGCTCCTGCAGGAAAGGGTAATTCAATTGATCTCTTACGCTTAGCACTAGACATCGCTATATTGCTCTTTTTTCATTCGAAGAAATTCATTGCTGTCATGATTTTTAGGCTGGAAGGCCGACCACATTGAAACAGTTAATGGGTTGCCCTCAAGTTCAGTTGCAGCCTTAGTGACCAATCCGGCTTTTTTAAACCAATTAGAAATTTCATTATCTGCAAAACCCAATCGCCGATGTGCATGCTCATTGCGAAGAGCTTCTAAATTATGCGGGGCGAAGTCGACGACAATAAGAATACCATCGCTTCGTAAAACTCGCGCGGCTTCAAATATTACCCGTGCCGGGTCATCGGCGTAATGAAGAACCTGATGAATAATTACCCCATCAAATACTGTGTCTCGCATCGGAAGTCGGTACATATCACCCAACCGAACGTGGCAGTTTCGTATGCCAAGGGTACCCAAGTTGGCCCGCGCGACCGCCAACATATCCTGGGATGTGTCGACCCCAACTCCGCGATCAACACGACCTGAGAATAATTGAAGCATGCGGCCGGTCCCGGTCCCAATATCAAGTAAATCGTCTACGTGCTCAGGAAAGTACTTAAGGAGCGCCCTCTCCACCACATTTTCGTCAACATGGAGAGACCGGAGCTTATCCCACTCATCGGCATTTGCTCGAAAATATGCTTTAGCCTCTTCTGCTCGCTTCAATTTTAAACTATCAAGAAGCTCCCGATCTTGGGCGGCCTGCGTATCATCTACAGGAAATAAATCAATGATTTTTTCGGCGATACGCCCCTCTTCACTAGAGCCATCCGCTAATCGATAAAAAACTTTGCTCCCTTCATGGAATCTATCGAGAAGACCGGCGTTACATAACAATTTGAGATGCCTTGAAACACGCGGCTGACTTTGCCCTAAAATACTAGTCAAATCGCTTACATTCATATCACTCGCCGCGCACAAAGCCAGCAAACGTAGCCTTGTGGCCTCCGCTGCGGCCCGCAGACACCCTAGGACTTTGTCCATAATTTTCCTAAGTCTCTCTAAATTTGGAATAAACTTCTATATTATACCGTATTTATAAATTATATAAAGATATTTTTATATACTTATATAAATACCAGAGTGAACAGGAGAGGCTCCGAAGGTAAACCACATTTTAATATTGAAGATTTTTTTTTGGGAGCCCTACTGTTAGATTGTTGCGGGCGTTGATATATTAGGTGAGTAGGATAATAGGTTGGCTTTGTATAAACTTAGAGTTCCTATTTTTTAGGATTTTATATGAAATGATTTCGATCCGATACTTGCTGATCCCTAAACCATTTTTATTTTTTTTAACGGTCTTATCTCTATTCTTGGTAACGCCCCAGGCAGTCAAAGCAACGGATAACCCCGGCGACTTTATCCGAACGGTGGGCCAAAACGCGATAAACTCCCTAACGAATAAAGATGTAACACAGGCTAGGCGAGAGGATCTTTTCCGCAAAATCTTGCACCAAACTTTTGAGCTTAAGCTTATCGCTAGATTCGCCTTGGGTAGGTTTTGGCGACGTGCAAGCAAAGCACAACAAATAGAATATATTACTTTATTTGAAGATTTTATCGTTAAAGCCTATGCCGCACGGTTCGCGGACTATAAGGGCGAAAATTTTCTAGTAGGGAAAGTGCGGCGTATAAATGAACGCGACAACCTCGTTCAGTCAGAAGTAGTGCTCGCAAATGGGCGGAAGATCATGGTCCATTGGCGCGTTCGGAATGGTAAAGCATTAAAAATCATCGATGTCCTCGTAGAGGGGGTTAGCATGGCCATAACCCAACGCGACCAATTTGCAGCGATCATCAACCAAAACGGGGGCAAGATAGATGGATTGCTCTCAGCTCTACACAAAAAGATGGGGCGATAATTATGCAAACCCTTTAATCGATCAGTTTCTAGTTAACGGTTTATATTTAATTCGGTGTGGCTGGATAGCTGCTTCCCCCAATCGACGTTTTCGATCAGCCTCGTAATCCTCGTAGTTTCCTTCAAACCATTCAACCTGGCTGTCGCCTTCAAAAGCAATTATGTGCGTGGCGATACGATCGAGGAACCAACGGTCATGGCTGATTACAACAGCGCAACCAGCAAATTCTAAAAGGGCCTCTTCCAGAGCACGCAATGTGTCGACATCAAGATCATTCGTGGGTTCATCGAGCAAGAGAACGTTCGCTCCAGACTTGAGCATCTTAGCTAAATGAACTC
>CAYZDH010000199.1:0-4593 GCA_964477025.1 uncultured Rhodospirillaceae bacterium
GCGGTTCTATACGTATTCCATCTTCATTTTGTGGGCTCACAGGTTTCAAACCAACTACCAGGAGGGTTCCGGCAACTGGAGCCTACCCACTCGTGCCAACGCTAGATACGGCAGGTCCATTAGCGCCTACTATTTCATGCTGTGCCATTGTGGATGCCATCCTTGCCGGCGAGGAACCAAAAACCCCTCAAACCGTGCCGGTGGCGGATTTGCGTTTAGCGGTACCCCAGACACTTGTTCTGGACAACCTCGATAAACAAGTCTCATCCTGTTTTTCTAAAACTTTAGAAACGTTGTCAGCAGCTGGCGCGGATGTCATTGATATACCCTTTGCCGCATTAGGCGAAATTCCAAAAATCAATGCCGGCGGGGGCATATACGCCGAAGCTTTTGTCACCCACCGCAACCAAATAGAAGATCACGCTGATGAATATGACCCTCGCGTCAGGAGCAGATTACTAAGAACTAAAGATATCAGCGCCGTTGATTATCTGGTCGCGATGAAAGAACGCGAAGAATTGATAGAAGCAGCGAACAAAGTCACAGGCCAATTTGACGCAATCATCATGCCAACAACGCCAATTATAGCTCCCTCGATTAAAGCCCTTGAAGAAGACACTGACTTATATTTTAAAACTAATGTGTTATCGCTTCGGAATACGTTCTGTTTTAATTTTCTGGACCGCTGCGCTTTATCAATTCCAATTCACTCTTCAGGTGATGCGCCTGTTGGATTGATGATTGTCGGCGAAACATTAGGCGATAAGCAGTTACTTTCTATAGGCCTTGCTATAGAGAAAGCTCTTAATTAATGGAACATATTATAAAAGGGTTTCCTGAAGTCAGTTCAGCCTATTTAAAACCGACTGAATTTTTTGACTTTGACCGGGAGGAGGTGCGGTCTTTCTCCTACCAAGCTGTTGAATCCGCTCAAAATGCTAAAGAGAGAGCGATAAAACTGTTTTACGCTGTGCGCGACGTAATCCGGTACGATCCATACAGCATTAGCCTGGAAAAAGAACCTTACAAAGCTAGCAATGTACTTGCAGCAAAACGAGGGTATTGCCTACCCAAGGCTAATCTTCTTATCGCCTGCAGCCGCAGCCTTGGTATTCCCGCTGGGATTGGCTTATCTAATGTTTACAACCATCTTTGTACCGACCGCTTGCGCCGCATGATGGGCGGTAAAAACTTGTTTCTGCATCACGGTTACGCCGTCCTTTTTATCGATGACCATTGGGTAAAAGCAGCACCCGCTTTCAATATTGAACTATGTACAAAATTTAATGTTCTGCCGACAGAGTTTGACGGTAAGAGCGACGCCCTGTTTCAACCTTATGATGCTAATGGCCGCCTTCACATGGAGTACGATGCTGATCATGGGATATGGTCAGACTTTCCATTAGATCGCGTCGCAACTGATTTCAGAGAATATTATCCATCTAGTGTCTATGACGCAAAAGCGCGCTCAGCAGTGGATGGTCAAACCGCAACAAAGAAATTTAGTTTCGAAGACGAAAGGCGTACCAGCTGATCAAGGCTTACCGCCTTCTATTTTCTGGCCTACTGCAGGGACACCGCCTTCTTCTCCCCAACGAGGAGCAGTTTCAAGATGAATCTCTAACTGATCGAGCATACGCATACAGCTCTGATCAACTATATCTTGTAATGTCGAAGGCCTATTATAAAACGCTGGAACAGGGGGAAAGATAACTGAGCCAAGATTGGCAAGTTTCGAGAGGTTTTCGAGATGCCCGGCATGAAGCGGTGTTTCACGAATAGCGATGACGAGCTTTCGGCGCTCTTTGAGAATCACATCAGCTGCCCTACTAATCAGGTCGCCTGTATTACCCATGGCAATATTAGACATAGTCTTGATCGAACACGGTGCGATAATCATACCTGCGCTATAAAATGAACCAGATGAGATAGATGCACCAATATTGCCCGGAGCATGAACCTCGTGCGCTAATGAATTAATATAATCTGGATCGACGTCATGTTCCATTGTAAGCGTGAGTTTCGCTGACGCGCTCATCACAAGATGTATTTCGGTTTCACCTTCTTCGCGTAGCATTTCCATAAGACGCCAGCCATATATTGTGCCCGTCGCCCCAGTGATCCCAATGATAACCCGTTTCATACAACTAGTTCCTTGGATAAAATTTACTCTTTTTAATCAATGTTTTTGTTTATGTCGATAATTTGACCAATTTTAGAGAAGTTGTCATACAAACCGGAAAAACTTCAATAATATCACCTAAACCTAGAGTTAAAATTTTTATTGGTTTTTGTAGCAGTCCTCGTTTAAATATTTTAGCACAATAGGGGCCTCCAGTGGTTTACAGAAAGCGACCTTCAATGATTAGTGTCAATCCTCACCGCCGAGCCCTTTGTATTGGTTTGGGAACAACTCTAATAACGACCCTAAGCAGCAGTGCATCAGTTTCGTCAAAAACCAAAAACACGAAGAATAAGCAAGATGTTCCGGGGATGGTTGGCAGGACTCGTAAAATTAAAACAAGAAAAGAGGACACATTATTAGATATCGCTCGGACTAATAACCTTGGTTATGTTGAGATTCTTGCCGCTAATCCGGGTGTAGACCCTTGGATCCCCGGGGATGGTACTGAAATTATATTACCTACAGGTCACCTTTTACCAACAGGCCCTCGGAAAGGTTTGCTTCTAAATCTTGTCGACCAAAGGCTTTATTATTTTCCTCCTCACAAGGGTATAATCCAGAGTTATCCAATTGGTACCGGGCAGGAAGCGTGGGGCACCCCGCAAGGGGGTACTAAAGTTGTTCGAAAAAAACTTAACCCCACCTGGTATGTGCCTAAATCAATTCTCAAAGCTGAGCCAGAGCTCCCCCCCATTGTAAGGCCTGGCCCAGACAACCCCTTGGGGGGTCACGCCTTGTATCTAGGTTGGGCAACCTATCTAATTCATGGGACTAACAACCCATGGGGCGTGGGTCGCAGGGTTAGTCATGGATGTATCAGAATGTATCCAGAAGGAATTAAAAAATTATTTCCACAAATCTTAGTTGGGACTCAAGTAACCATAGTCAGTGAAGAAATGAAAACCGGGTGGGTGAATGGAGAGCTGATGATGGAGGTGCATCCCAACCTTGAGCAGAATATTGAATTAGAGCGAGGGGAGGAAAAAACACCCGCAAAGATTCCAGAAATGGCCTACCGCTTGGTTCAAGCGGCAGGAGAAAAGGCCAAATTCATTAATTGGAAAACAGTAAAGACCTTAACTAAGGAACGCACCGGTTTACCAGTTCCTATACTGAAGCCTACTCACAACCAGTTAAAAGAATCGGTATCTGAGACCTAAAACAGGTCTCAGATACAAAGTGATTACACGAATTACTTTCGCATGCCTTTACGGAACACGCGATCAGCTTTATCACCTGCCGCCTTAGCTTCTGCCGCTGCGGCCTCTGCAGCCCGAGCAGCGGCGGCTGCACTGGAAGCGGCTGAATTTGCTGCAATAGCAGCACTAGAAGCCGCAACTGAAGCTCTTTTTGCAGCCTTTTGAGCCTTCATTGCCGCCTTATAAGCAACACTACTTTTGCCTTCACTTGGGGTTTCGCAACCACTTATTGTGAGGGCGAGTGGAAGCGCGGCAACTATAAGCAATTTTCCAAAGTTCATTTTTTATCCTCCTGACGGCCCTTGCTTCGGCTCACCCGGGCAAGTCATACCTATAAAACTTTGATATCCATACATCAAATTTTGATCCTATGCTAGTAGGTCTTTGATTCTGGTAAGAAATCCCCAGCTATTCGTTGAAACCCATATACGAACAACACAGATCTAAAAACAAAGTAAAGAATAGATGAAAGCCCCATGGCCTCCTTTGATAATACATCTTAGCATTTGTATCCTGAGTTCGAGACTAGCTGTAGCAATTGGGTCCTGAACTTTTTGTAGGGGAAAGTTATATCGAGAAGCTGTTTAATGCTTCTACCCAAGCAAAATCAAAGAGAATCTTTCGGAAGATTAATCCACAAAAAGTAGAAATCTTTGACTTCAAAGATTCTAAAATATTTCATAGAATAACCCTACCTTTGTTAGGTTTTTAAAGCAGCAGAGGATTAAAATAATGAGGGTGAGCGCCATGCTTTTCGCCAGCCTTCTAAAGGCTATCGTTCGCGATGGATCGTTCCATCTGGTTGATAGTAGAGGCAAAATACATAAGATTGGTGACGGCGGCATACCCACCTGCACAGTAAGGCTTTGGAAACGGAAGCTAGATTATTCCCTTGTATTAAACCCTCCGCTAACTGTACCAGAAGCATATATGAACGGCACGTTGACCGTAGAGGAAGGAACAATATACGACTTCCTAGACATCGCTGCCCGGAATTTGCGTCAACTTGAGAAAACATTACTCTATCGCGTTGTAAGGATCTTTGATTTTACAAATTTTAGGCAATACAACCCGATTAAAATTGCCTGCGATAATGTTGCTCATCACTATGATTTGTCTGGCATTCTTTACGAATTTTTTCTCGATCCCGACCTCCAATACTCATGTGCATATTTTCCTGATGAAGAAACTGACCTCGCTACAGCGCAA
>CAYZDH010000200.1:0-4517 GCA_964477025.1 uncultured Rhodospirillaceae bacterium
AGTTCACGGGTCAGTTTAGTTTCTAGAGATGCCTGGGAAGGCAAGACATTTGATTCGGAAGGTACAAGAAGAACGTCATCAAACGTTAAGGCTTCGACGATATGCATGGGGGCCCCTTAACTGCAGTGGGGCGGGATCATACACAAAGGAGCGGAGAATCCCAAGGATCCGAATACTATTTTGACAAAGAAATTCTCTATTTCCGAAAACCTTCTGCCGCAAGATAAGTCTCTGGTGATTCCTTACGGCTAGCTTCAGGTTTTACATGCCGGACTTTTTCAAAAGACCTCCTCAAATCAGCTAATATAGAACTTTCAGTTCCCCCTTGAAAAACCTTTACAACCAAGACTCCCCCCGCAATGAGTAACAAATTTGCTATATCCACGGCTGTTTCACATAGCGCCATGGTTCGAATATAGTCCGTTTGACGGTGACCGGTTGTCGGCGCAGCCATATCACTAAGTACAACGTCAATTTTGCCACCAGAAAACCGAAGAATCGTCTCAATCGTCTTCGGCTCTGTTACATCCATTTGTAAAAACCGCACACCCGGAACTGGTTCCATTGGAAGCAGATCTACTGCAATCACCCCATCCTTTTTAGCACCACGCTCAATAGCAACTTGTGCCCACCCGCCAGGCGCAGAACCTAGATCAAGAATTCGAGAATTGGGTTTTAGAAATTCAAGTTGATCATCAAGCTGTCTTAATTTCCAAGCGGAGCGAGATCTGTAACCGGCACGTCTTGCCTCTACAACATAAGGATCGTTCAGCTGCCGCTTCAACCATCGAGTCGAGGAGATTTTGCGTCCACGCGCAGTCTTTACTCGCACAGACTGGCCTCTAGAGCCTTTTCGATCACCTCCGCGAGGTCGCCGCATTTTCTTGATGCACCCTTAAAGGTTTAAGAAGCTTTGGGCGAACTTCCGTATGCCGACCCATCGCATTTTTAACAGCTTTAGGCTGGCCTATAATAAGACGAGAAAGGCCTAAAAGAATTCCTTCTCGAACACCACGATCTGCGACCCTCAAGCGACCGGCAGGCCAGGTCTTACAGATTGCCTCGAGGACGCCACATCCTGCCACAACCAACTCTGCCCTATTTCGTCCAATGCAGGCGTAGGCGGCACGTTCTTCAAAAGAGGCTTTTACGAGCTTCGCGCATAATGAAAAAACAGTATCGAAATTCAGCCAGGAACCATCAACAAGGGATCGGTTGTATCTTTTCAATCCCATTTGAACTCCCGCAATGGTTGTAACCGTGCCCGCAGTTCCAAGCATTTGAACCTGTTTATTAGCCATTGCACTACTAATACCATGCTTATCTTCAAAGGGTTGTAGCAAAGCCTTTATATCATTGACCATCTTCACGTAACTTTCTAACGAAATATCGGGATTACCATACCGCTCTGTCATTGTTACCACACCACAGGGAAGCGATATCCAATCTAAAATTTTAGGCTTGTGGCCTTCCCTAAGCTTTACCCATAAAATTTCTGCACTTCCACCGCCGACATCAAAGGTTAGGGCATATGGAGTACTTAGATCAAATAATGGACGACAACCTGTTAGCGTCAGTTCTGCTTCCTCATGCGATGTTATTGTTTCTAAACGAAGACCCACTTCATTTTCAATATGCGCAAGAAACTCTTCACCGTTTTCTGCTTTGCGACATGCCTCTGTCGCAATATACCGGCCGTGCCGGACGCCACGATCTACTATTCGCTCAGCACACATTTTTAGCGCTGAGGTTGTACGTTTCATCGCAGTTTCGGACAACCTCCCAGATAAAGATACTCCCTCGCCTAGTCGAACAATTTGAGAAAACCCATCAATAACCTTAAAACCACCTGGCTCCGGAGAAGCAATTAAAAGTCGGCAATTATTGGTACCTAAATCAAGAGCGGCAATGATGTCCGAGGGGTTACCGTGAGACTGACGACGGCGCCTAATCGTGCCACGCCTTCTCCCGGTCTTTTTACCGGATGATTGACCCTTACCACTCACGTTCATTCCTTATTTTTTTTCCACCACGCTCTAGCGAAGCAGTGCATTTATTAAGAACTTAATTCAATGATATCTTGATACACCTGGGTGGCAAAGCGAAAACAAGCGATTCGCTTGTTTTCGCTTTGCCGAGACGCTATGCGCCGCCTAACAGGTGGTCGTTAACAAAATCTAATAATGGAGGATTGTTTAGCAACAAAGCTCTCGGCTCTGACCTACGCAGCCCTGGTTCAAATCAAGATCTTCCAGCACAATTTTTGTGGATAAATTTAAAATTAAGGCGCACAATTTCCGTTCAATTTAGGAAACATTTTTTCAATTCAATCTAAAAGTAACTCCAATAGGTATAGTGCTCGTAATATATTGAGGAGCAGTTAACCAATTAAAAACTATACCCTTGACGAGCTTTGCTCTGCTGAAAAGAATGTGGCCTCCCAATTATACTTTCCAAGGATCAAGTGGTGCATCAATTTACCCAACCAAAGCTGGATATTCCCTTTCAATCTATCCGCAGCGTACTCGATAAATACCGCCGAGATCACCCGGACAAAATAGCCTTGTATGATCTCGAACAAAAACGTTTTGTCACTTGGGGTGCTTTGGCAGATGCTGCAGAGACCATTGCCCGCTACCTGTCATCAATAGGAATTCAAAAGGGCGACCGTATAGGTCTTCTTTCAGATGAAAATCTAGACAAAATGGTAATTTGGATGGGGATTTGGCGTCTAGGTGCCGTCGTCTGTCCTTTAAATGTTGAAATTAACTCAGCTCATATCAAAGAACTCCTGCAATCTATCGGGCCCAAGCTAACATTATGGCATCAAGACTTAGACGGTTCAGCAATGACGGACGGTATCAGCGGAAATATCATGCGGTTCGACACGTGGAATGAGGCTAGTTCATTAAATAAAAACCACTCAGAATTTTTTAATGCAGTTGCCGCAACTGATTCAAAATATACTGTGAAGAGTGAAAATGGGCCCGATGACCTGTCCTGTATTTTCTGTACTTCCGGAACGACATCACGCCCTAAGTGCGTCGTCTACAATCACATGGCGTATTGGCTAAATGGATTAAATACAATTGATTTTCTTGGGCTAACTGCCGATGACAGAACCCTAGAATATCGTTCATTTGGATGGAACTCAGCTCAAGTACTCAGCCTAATGCCTTGGATTGAGACAGGGCTGTCGATGTATATGGCTCCTCGTTTTTCGCGGAGCCGTTTTTTTGAGTGGATCAAAGAACACGAGCTAACATTCGCTGCAGGGGTTCCCACTGTCGTAAACATGTTATTAAACGAACCAACTGGGGTTAGAGCAGATGACATCCCTTCTCTGCGACTAATGACCTGCTCAACAGCTCCTTTATCGCCGGAACAATGGAAACAGTTTGAGGAAATGTACGGTGTAACCTTGCTGCAACTCTACGGGATGTCAGAAGCTGGCTGGATTTGTGGAAATCGACACTACAAGCGTCAAATGGGAACCGTTGGTCCACCCGCAAAGCATCAGGAATTTTTAATCATAGGATCCAACGAAGAAAGTTGTCTCCCTGGAATAGAGGGCGAAGTAACAATTGGTGGGCCACAAACCTGCGTGGCAACAATTACTCCAGAGGGAAAGTGGGAAGATGAACGCAAGGTCCGAATTCGCACCGGGGATTTAGCTGTTATGGATGAAGAGGGCTTTGTAAGTGTCACTGGCCGAACAAAAGATTTGATCATTCGTGGTGGTGTCAATATTGCGCCCCTAGAGATTGATAATGTTCTCATGCGCCATCCGCAAATCCGTGAGGCAGCCGCGATTGGTATTCCAGATCAGATATATGGGGAAGAAGTTGCTTGCTATGTCGTCCCGAAGTCCGATGAGAATATTGCAATTGAAGATATTTTAGTTCATTGCAATGCGGCTTTGCCTCAATTTAAGGCGCCAAAAAGCGTATATCTAATCGATAACTTGCCCAAGTCTGACCGCGGTAAAGTATTACGAGACGACCTTAAAAAGCTTTGGGAAAAATCACACCAAGATAATTAACGTACAATTAAAGTATTACCCAAACTAATTAAGGTAGTTAATTCAGTTTTGGAATAAAAAAAATCTGTCCTGGGTAAATCAAGTCCGGGTCCCGAATTTGATCTCGGTTTGCTTTATAAATAATGGTATATTGCATTCCCTTGCCATAAGCTCGCCGTGCTATACGCCATAGGCTGTTGCCTTCTTTAACATTAACCATACCTATTTTCGGTTTTTTCTCAATTGGCCCGGAACGGGCAAATCCAGTTTCAACACGGGAAATCACCTTACCGTTTTGGTCAACCATATCGGCACGTAGAGAATATATTCCAGGAGCCAACTTTTCTTTGGGTGAAACATGCCAATGACCTTTATCATCTGACATATCAGTTCCAACAAGATTGTTATCGATATACAAATTTATGGTAGCCGCCGGGTCGGTTTTTCCGCCAACGGTAACATTTCCCAAATCATCGTAATCAATTGTATCTATGGA
>CAYZDH010000201.1:0-4478 GCA_964477025.1 uncultured Rhodospirillaceae bacterium
GCACCGAATGGCCGATTGCCCGTGACCGGGTACGATATCGCGGCGAACCAATTGCCGCCGTCGCGGCAATCGATGTCAAGACCGCACAGAAAGCACTTGATCTAATCAAATTCGAATACGCCGAGCTTCCCGCCTATTTTACGGCTGACGAGGCGTTTGCGGAGGGCGTTTCGCCACTGCACTCAAATCGGCCCATCAATGTTGTACGCCATGTTGAATACGACCTTGGCGAAGTCGACAAAGGGTTCGAAGACGCTGATCTAATATGTGAAGGAACTTATGACTGCGCCGAAGTCTGCCAGGTGCAGACCGAACCCCACGCAGCTCTTGCCGCGTATGATGGGGAACGCGACCAGCTTACAGTCCACGCCACCACTCAGGTCCCATACTACGTGCATTTAATGCTCGAGCAAACGCTTGGCATGCCAAGATCAAGAATACGCGTCATAAAACCCCACATTGGTGGCGGATTTGGATCTCGTACTGAATGTCTGCATGTAGAGCTCATTGCCGCCGCACTTGCACGAAAATGCAAGAGTACCGTTCGGATTATTGTCAGCCGAGAAGAAACTTTTATTACCCATCGCGGGCGCCCTGAACAAAAGACCATCCTCAAGATGGGCATGTCTAAAGACGGTCATATCACCGCGGTCGACACAACTACAACACAACGCGGTGGTGCCTATGCCGGCTATGGTACTGTCACCATCCTATACTCCGGTTCTATGGTTTTCGCGCTCTACGACATTCGAAACGCCCGTTATAACGGCTACCGGGTGCTAACTAATACGCCCCCATGTGGTGCATTCCGAGGTCACGGCACGGTCAATGTGCGCTTCGCCTTTGAAAGCCTGATGTATGAAATGTCAAATAAACTTGGGCTTGATCCCTTTGAAGCGCGGCGGAAGAACCTTCTAAAGACCCCCACTTTTACGGCCAACGACCTGATGGTTAACAGCTACGGGTTACCGGAATGTCTAGATATTGTCGAGAAAGTTAGCGGTTGGAAAACCCGCAAGGGAAAACTGGGCCCATTCCGTGGCCTTGGCGTTGCTTGTTCCCATTATGTCAGTGGCGCCTCTAAACCAGTAAATTGGACAGGTGAGCCACATGCCACCGTCAATATTAAACTCGATTTCGATGGCAGCCTAACGATATTAACTGGGGCTCCAGAAATCGGTCAGGGTTCTAGCACTATTTTAACTCAATGCGTCGCCGAAGTACTCGGTCTCGATGTTACCCGTATTCGGATTGTTACCTCTGATAGTTTGGTCACACCAAAAGATAATGGTGCTTATTCATCTCGTGTCACCTACATGGTTGGCAACGCTGCCATAGATGCAGCAACGAACCTGAAGAGCATTCTTGTCGAGGCTGCGGCGCGCAAGATGGATGTTCAACCCGAAGATGTTGAATGTCTTGGTGAAATTTATCGCGCGGGATCACAAGACCAGGGACTTACATTCGAAGAGGTTGTCTATGCCGCCCTTGAAGGGACCGGCACGATCACAGCGCGGGGCAATTTTGATACCATCCCGGAAAGTTGGGGTGGGGACAAATATAGGGGAGCGGCAATCGGGGGATCCATGGCTTTTTCTTACGCCGCACAGGTTGTCGAGATCGAGATTGATCCAGACACCGCAGATATTCGCTTAGAAAAGGTCTGGGTTGCGCACGACTGCGGCAAAGCGTTAAACCCATTGTCAGTTGAAGGCCAGATTGAAGGGTCAGTCTGGATGGGAATGGGTCAAGCAATGACCGAGGAAACGCGGTATCATAATGGGCTCGGCATTACGGGAAATATGCTGGATTACCGTGTACCGACCATAATTGAGAGCCCGCCAATTGAAACCCATATAGTTGAATCGATTGACCCCCATGGTCCCTTCGGCGCTAAAGAAGCTGGTGAAGCGTCACTTGCCGGTTTCTTGCCGGCTCTCACAAATGCCATAGCAGATGCTCTCGATATTCGGGTATCAGAACTGCCGATCACACCGGATCGGTTGATGGAGATTATGGAAGACAAAAAAAAGTTGGCCCTATCGGACGCTCCCCAGAAGGTTAGTGCATAATGGAATTAATGCCAGAATTTACCCTGCACCGTCCGACAGCAATCGGAGAGGCAGTAAGACTACAACATGAAACTAAAGGTGCGCTGTATGTTGCTGGCGGCACAGACATGATCGTCAACGTCCGGCGTGGTATCGAACAACCTGCCGCTCTAGTTGATCTCTCCGCAATCAGAGAACTGCAGGAAATTACGGAGGACAAAGAAGGTTTACATATCGGCTCTGGTGTTCCGCTTGAAACTATCTCTGGGGATGCCCGCATCCAAAAAGATTTCACTGCCGTCTCGGAAGCCGCTGCCTCTGTAGCCGGCCCAACCCATCAGTCCTATGGCACCGTCGGCGGAAATCTTTGCTTGGACACACGATGTCTGTTTTATAACCAGTCAGAATGGTGGAGAAAATCAAACGATTATTGTTTGAAAAAAAATGGCTCGGTGTGTCATGTTGCTCCCGGCGGCAAGCGCTGTTTTGCGGCATTTTCTGGCGACATTGCGCCCGCCGCTCTAGTTCATAATGCTCAGGTCGAGCTAGTTGGCCCCAATGGCCGACGAATTATCCCCCTAACTGATTTATATTGTAATGATGGAATGAATCACCTCGCGATGGAGCCCGGCGAATTGCTAGCTGTGCTCCATTTAGGGAAATCCGAGGGAGGGATACAGAGCACATACGAGAAAGCTCGCGTTAGGAGTTCTATTGATTTTCCGCTCGCTGGAGCCGCGGTCTGGATTAAACAGTCAAATAAAAAAATAGACGAGTTGCGGATTGCGCTAACGGCAGTCAACCCCTACCCCCACCTGGTCAAGGGGCTGGAGAAATTCAGAGGGTCCGAATTAGCCGATGACGTACTAAATGAGATTGCGGAGATGGTTCAAAGTCAGGCGAAGCCCATGCTGACAACGACTGTCAAGCCATGGTACCGAAGGCGCGTTATCGGCGCCATCGCGCGACAGCTCACCAAAAAACTAGGCAACGCCAAATAAAAAAACTGAGTAGACTTACCGAAACCTTGCTAGATTTTTAAAATTTAGACCCTGGCCATAAAAATTCTGCAGCCATGCAGTCCCCGGAAACAGTGCTAAACTATTTGTGACCGTGGAATATTTTAGATCTCGAAGTTTGTTACACAGAGAAAGGTAAAGCTTATATGCGCCGCGACACCATCCAAAGACAACAGGGCGCTATGAAAGCGGCGGAGCTCGATTTGCTAATAGCTATATCGCCCGAAAACTTTGCTTACAGCACGGGGTTTGTTGTCCCCTCACAACCACTGATGCGCTGGCGTCACGCTATCTGTGCAGTCAATTTGGACGGAAAGTCAGGCGTCATTGCAGTCGATATGGAAGAGACTACTGTTCGAGGAAAATTACCAGGTGCAGATATTCGTATCTGGGGCGAGTTTACCGACAAGCCGATGACTTCACTTTCCCTTTTGATCTCAGACCTCGGTGCTAAGAACGGCAAGATTGGCATCGAGATGATCTATTTGCCGGCCGGCGATTTCGAGCACCTTAATCGCCTGCTACCCGGCGCGATGTTCGTCGCCGCGGATCAAATTTTTGACCGACTGCGTCAAATTAAATCGCCGGAAGAGACCGATTTACTGAGGCGTCTGTCACGTATTTCCGACACCGCGATTTCGACATCATTCGATGCTGTCAACGCCGGGATGACCGAGATGGATATGGCAGCAGCCCTCACCCGTAGTGTATATGAGCAAGGTGCTGAACATTTTAAATTGATGATTGTCGCTACAGGACCACGATCAGAATAGCCAAATGTCGGACCAACCGAGCGGGTGCTGGAAGCGGGAGACATCTGCAGAGTTGAAATCTTTTCTATTATCGGCGGCTATCATGCCGGTATTTGTCGTACAGCATCGGTAGAGGCGCCGCCGGAAAAAGCTGTCGAGATATGGAAAAATCTCGTCGAATGCAAATACCGTGTGCTGGACGCAATCAAACCCGGTGCGAGCACAAAACACATATACGAAGTTTTCCTCGACAAATTTTCTGACCTTGGTCTACCGCCAATCTCTTTTGTCGGACATGGCATTGGATTGCATCTACATGAAGACCCATACCTTGGAAAATATGATGACTATACACTGGAAGCCGGCATGGTTCTGGGTATTGAACCACTAGTTTATCAAACGGGTCACGGATTTGGATTGCAACTTAAAGACATGGTTTCAGTCACCGAAACGGGAGCTGAACTGCTTTCAAATGTCACGAACACCGACGAGTTGTACCGAATTGGTTAGAGACTTAGACCCCATAAAATATTTACGGGGTGGTCTTGGGAGGAATATTCTGGAAATCAACCAAAAGAACCCACCCTGTAACCCAAAATTCTAAATAAATAACCCCGAATTTTTTTAGGGAACTATCTATTCAGTCGCCTAAAAAA
>CAYZDH010000202.1:0-4454 GCA_964477025.1 uncultured Rhodospirillaceae bacterium
TAGGCCAGTCAATTTCTGAACCGATAAAAACAAGTTCCTGCCGACGGTCACCCCAGGGCTCGTGCCAATACCTCTTAATATAGTTTTGAATAGCTTCTTCCTGAGGCCATTCATTCTCTGGAACAGAAGCCCACCACGTCCCGATTGGTTTGATTGAGGACAGTGCTCCAGCCAATGAAAACTCGGCTACAAACCCTGGACGCGTGGATATCCAAAAATGTCCCTTAGCCCGTATTACGCCGGGCAATTCACCGTTCAACAGCGCCATAATTTTCTCTGGTTCAAAAGGTCTTTGCTCTCGGTAAACGAAAGACCCAATACCGTATTCCTCAGTCTCTGGTGTATGACTCTCAAAACCATAAAGTTCTTTCGCCCACATTGGATGTTCATGTGCTTTTTCAAAATTGAATAGCCCTGTGTTGAGAATGGCATTGGCCGGCACATTGGAATGGTTCGTCTCAATAATACGAGCATCCGCGTTTAGGCTCCGGATAATTAAGCGGGCAGCGTTTAATTGACCAGGTTCCGCATCGGCAATTTTGTTTAGTATTACCACGTCCGCAAACTCTATTTGCTCAACAAGTAAATTTACTAAAGTTCGATCATCCTCATCTCCCAACGCCTCGCCTCGGTCTCGCAGGAAGTCATGGCTGGAATAATCTTGTAACAAGTTCACCGCATCGACCACTGTAACCATGGTATCCAGGCGAGACACATCGGAGAGGCTTTCTCCGTATTCATCACGGAAATCGAAAGTGGCAGCGACAGGTAATGGTTCGGAGATGCCTGTAGATTCAATCAATAGGTAATCAAATCGCCCCTCAGCGGCCAATCTCCGGACTTCAACAAGAAGATCATCCCGCAAAGTACAGCAGATACATCCGTTAGACATTTCGACTAGCGTTTCGTCGGTCCGACTTAATTCCGTGTCTGCTCTTACAAGGTCAGCATCTATGTTAACTTCTGACATGTCGTTAACAATTACGGCAACTCGGAGGCCGTCTCGGTTTTTTAAAATTTTATTTAAAAGGGTGGTTTTACCGGCTCCAAGGAAGCCAGACAGAACAGTTACCGGGAGTTTTTCAGTCATTTAAAAAATTAATTTCAGTCCATAGAAGTTTGAGATAAACGATATTACAAAAATGTTATAATATAACATTACAAAAATAAACTTTTCCATCAAAAACTTATCTTTAGTCCAAAAAAAACCAGTACCTGTAACAAAAGAGTTACATTAGATATGTAAAAAGAAGTTTGAAAAAAATTAAAATTTTCCAATCAAATCGTTTCCGTTAGATTTATTCAAATATGTAGAAGGGATTGTTTAATGAAGGTTGGTATAAATGGCCTGGGTCGAATTGGCCGTTTGGCAGTCAGGGCGGCTTTCGGCGTCACCCGCAGGCCTGAAATTGACCCCCTTAAAGATAATCGACTAGAGATTATACATTTTAACGAAATAAATGGAGACGAAGCTACCTGCGCCCACCTTCTTGAGTTTGATACCGTGCAGGGACGTTGGTGGGGTCCAAAACTTTCTTCCGACCTTTCAAAAACTATTAATATTGGTAGACAAAATATCTCCTACTCAAATCATAAGAATCCCGGTGATATCCCATGGGGAGAACTTGGTGTTGATCTGGTCCTGGAGTGCACCGGAAAATTTTTAACCCCAGAAACGTTAGAGGGGCACCTTCAACGAGGGGCCAAAAGGGTTATAGTCGCGGCTCCCGTAAAATTTGAAAGTGTTTTGAATATCGTTTTGGGTGTAAATGAGGATAAGTATGATCGCAGTAAACACAAAATTGTTACGGCGGCGTCGTGCACTACAAATTGCCTTGCCCCAGTAGTTAAAGTGATACATGAAGGCTTAGGGATTCGACACGGCCAGATTACCACCGTTCATAATCCAACGAATACCAATGTCGTTGTCGATGCTCCTCATAAGGACCTTCGTCGTGCGCGAAGTTCAATGTCTTCTCTGCAGCCCACCACAACCGGCAGTGCGACAGCTATAGGACTAATATACCCGGAGCTAAAAGGTAAATTAAACGGCCACGCCGTTCGGGTTCCCGTAGCTAATGCCAGCCTGACTGACTGTGTGTTTGAGTTAGAAAAGAAAACTAGTGTGGGAGATGTAAATAAACTTTTCAAAAGTGCGTCGGAGAATGAGTTGGCGGGTATATTAGGTTACGAAGAAAAACCTCTCGTTTCTGCTGATTACGCTGGGGATACCCGCAGTAGTGTAGTGGATGCGCAATCCACTTTAGTTACCGATGGAACCTTACTCAAAGTCTATGCCTGGTATGATAACGAAATGGCATACTCATGTAGAATGATTGATCTCGCATGCTATTTATCAAAAGCCGGGCTTTAAAACTTGTTAAATCAATCTAAAAGATCAACTAAATCTATCGCTATACGAAATTATATTATCGTAACGGCATCATATTGGGGTTTTACTCTAACGGATGGTGCGCTGAGAATGCTCGTCCTACTGCACTTTTATCGATTGGGTTATTCTCCTTTCACCTTAGCGTTCCTATTCCTTTTGTATGAGGCTGCGGGTGTCGTGGCCAACCTGATCGGTGGGTGGCTTGCCGCGAAGTATGGTATTTCTAGGATGCTGGTGGTTGGCTTAATCACTCAGATAGCGGGCCTCTTAATGATGTCTGCAATTATAGAAAACTGGAGCGCAGCTCTATCTGTGGCATGGGTCGTTATTGCGCAGGGTATATGCGGCGTCGCCAAAGATCTGACCAAAACAGCCAGTAAATCGGCAATAAAGATTACCGTTGGGGAAGCATCAGAAGTTCTATTCCGCTGGGTAGCTTGGTTTACAGGCAGTAAAAACGCGATGAAGGGTTTGGGATTTTTTCTGGGTGGCTTGCTTCTAGAAATTTTTGGGTTCCGGGGTGCCCTGTGGATTATGGCGTCAGTCCTGGCAGTCATTTTGCTCGCTGTAAAACTGTCCCTCCCAAGGTTAATGGGTGCAACCAAAGCATCAAAAAATGCACGAGAACTCTTTGCGAAAAGCAAGGGAGTTAACTTATTAGCCCTAGCGCGGATTTTTTTATTTGGCGCTAGAGATGTGTGGTTTGTAGTGGGAGTGCCGGTTTTTTTGTATACCTCTGGTTGGACCTTCACGATGGTTGGCGGTTTTATGGCATTCTGGACAATTGGTTATGGTATCATTCAGGCATCCGCACCCTCGGTCGTAAGACGAAGTTCGGATGGGCTCTCCCGTGAGGTTCCTGGCGCCAGACTGTGGTCCCTTATTTTATCAATTGTCACAATTTGCATTGGAAGTTTACTAGTTATTCAGACTGAACACGTAGACTGGATATTAGTAATTGGACTGAGCATTTTTGGTTTTGCTTTCGCCGTAAACTCCTCAGTTCATTCCTACTTAATATTAGCTTACGCTGGGTCAGAAAAAGCTGCCGAAGATGTCGGCTTCTACTATGCAGCGAATGCTGTGGGACGATTTATAGGGACCTTTTTATCCGGTGCACTTTACAGCCTTGGCGGAATAGAGGCCTGCATTTGGTGCTCTGCTGCGATGCTATTCATATGTTGGCTGACAACACTAGGTCTTCCGACTCTCTCAATCAAAAACAAAAGGCAAAGTGCTTAGAGTTGTTCTGGTGGTAGAATTTCATTTTTAGACGCTACAGAAATAACCGAGTTGCCAGTATGCACTATACCGGGAGGGTCTTCGCCCTTTTGTATAGATTTGGCTGCCTTTCTGAGTAGGTGACGAAATTTGACAATTCCCATATCGGATGTTGCCAAGTTTTCTAGTGCGTGAACGGCGACTGGTCTCTGGCTTGTTTGGGCCTCCTTATCACCTGGCCGACGTTGCGTATCTTCATAGGTTTCTGGGGGGGGTATATTACTATTGGAAAGTCCGGGGACGGCATCGGCCCAGACAGACCCGTCCGCCTTTCCATCAACAATCGGGAGGGCTTCGATATGAAAACCCATGGTATGAGTATCATCGACCGGCACCCACCAGCCGATAAAACGACCGGGTTCTTTTATTAATTTATCACCCTTTGGTGTTTGGGAGGGTAGGGAACGAAAGTTAGGAATAAATACTTCGCCGATACGATGGAATCTGTTGCCATTTGGGAGGGTGGCATTTCGAATATATTGAACACTATTTGCGGTGCTCTCAAAGTCAATTTCCGGTAAAACGGAGAATGCTGGAGTAAACTGATTTCCGCTGTTGGCAGAGTGCAATACAAATGTGTGCATCGGATCTACCGCGTTTTCTTGGATTTGAAGCCAGTTACATTCTGCGACTATGCCCCTCGTGTTGTTGCGGTAGGCGTGCAACTTGATATCGTCACGTTCTAAAATATCAAATATTGGAAACACTGGTTTGTTTTCGGGTGGCCCCATATACACGAAAACCAAACCGCCATACTCGTGTGTTGGATACCAAGGCTGTC
>CAYZDH010000203.1:0-4391 GCA_964477025.1 uncultured Rhodospirillaceae bacterium
AAGGCGACTGTAGAAAGCTTATCTTTCGATATGGAGTTTCATGAGGGGGATATTCAAATTATACATAATCACGTGATGTTGCATTCGCGCCGCGGTTTTGAAGACTGGCCTGAACCCGAAAGACGCCGCCATCTGCTCCGGCTTTGGCTTCGTGACGATAGAGGGCGCCCAATAATGCCGGAGTATAAAAACGTCATTTACGGTGTGGAATTAGATGGGGTTTAACTCAATACACCTTTAGATGTCCCCCTGCCGCCATAATGTCGTCAGGCGGTGGGCGCGTTACGCGCCCGCGAGATTTCAGCGAAAATGGCTGCAGCAAGACCGGCAATTGAAAACCCGAACATGACATATAACACTGGGATTAGTGTGCCGTCAGAAATAAATCCGACAGTTTGTTCTGCAGCGCCTGCTAAAAATAGTTGGCTGAAGACAACGGCTCCGGAAGCGCTCCCAGCTAAGGCAGGGTTTACGCGCATCGCGCCCGTCTGGGCGTAGGGCATACACATGCCCTGCCCAATGCCAAGTGCAGCACCCGGTATCATAATACAAGCCATTGAAAGACCAGCAGAGTCATTCCAAAACCATTGACATACAACAATAGCAAGACATAAAGCGGAGCCACCAATGGTCATGAATCCGACAGATAGGCGATTGCCAATTTGTCCCGAAATTAGGTTGCCTAGCATGAAACCTGCGGGCATCCATAGAAACCAGAGGCCAAACATTTCTGTTGATATGTTTAGCGTTTCTCTGGCTAGAAAGGCTGAGGCTGTTGCATTCGCGAAAAATGCGCCAGAGAGGCAGCCAGGCATAAGGGCATAGGCCGAAAAGCGGGGCACCCTAAGAAGCTGAAAATAGTTGCTTAGGATGTTCCGAACAATAACAGAAAATGTTGGTTTCTCACGCGTTGGCGCATGAGTTTCAGGCAAAGTAAAATAAATAATTCCGATAAGAGTAAGTCCAATGATTGAAATCGGAATAAAGAGAAAACGCCAGCCTTCCCAACCAACCAAATAGGCGCCAATTGTTGGCGCTAAAAGCGGGCCCAGGACATATGCGGCTGTCAGGTTAGCAATTACCGCGGATATTTTTTCCATACCGTAAACATCACGTGCAATAGCTCGTGCGAGGACAATACCGCATCCGGCGCCTGCGCCCTGCAAGATACGACCGCCGAGGAGCATCTCAATGTTTTGGGCAAACCAGCAAAGCTCTGCTCCTATGGTGTATAGAGCGAGACCACTGAGGAGTACTCTTTTGCGTCCCCATTCGTCCGAAATACCACCATAGACGATACTGGTAAAAGCCATAGTCATCATAGTCAGTGATAGAGTTGCAAAGGCTAGGTCGTCACCAATTTGGAATTCCTGTTTTACCAGCGGCATCGCCGGTATGAACATATGATTCGCGAGTGGCGAAATGAATGTTATTGCGACTAATGTTATAAAAATGAAGCGGTGTGTGGGGGGCTGAACACTCATTTAATTGACTTAGCACTCTTTTGAAAGACGGGACAGGGTCCTGTATGAGAGATTTCGAAGGTCTTTGAGAATTTATGTCTGCTGCTTTCGGCCGCCCCTCTTGTCATGTATCCTTAGTATAAACCAGAATTTTGAGAACATCCGTGAAGGAGAAAAAAATGGCTGATAGTTCGCTTCCCCTGGCCCGTTTTAAGATTTTGGACCTGACGCGGGTTCGTTCCGGTCCAACTTGTGTGAAGGTTTTGGCCGACTGGGGTGCCGACGTGCTAAAAATCGAGATGCCCCCAAAACCCGGGCAAGATGATGGCTATACGGGTAGCCGGGACTCGGCGGATTTCCAAAACCTACACCGAAACAAGAGATCCATGACACTCAACCTCAAGGAGAAAGATGGTAAAACAATTTTTCTGAGAATGGTTGAAGATGCCGATGTTGTTGTTGAAAATTACCGACCCGATGTTAAACATCGACTAGGTATAGACTATGACTCCTTAAAATCGATTAATCCTCGTATCATCCTCGGTAGTATCTCCGGATTCGGTCAGGACGGTCCTTACGCAGGGCGCCCAGGTGTCGATCAAATCGCCCAGGGGATGGGCGGATTTATGTCCGTCACGGGGATCCCGGGCCAAGGCCCTGTCAGGGCGGGCACAGCCATTTCTGACCTTACCTGCGGAATGAACTGTGCGACCGCAATTTTAATTGCCCTCCTTCAGCGCGAGGAAACGGGCGAGGGGCAGTGGGTTCATACATCACTTCTTGAGTCGCAAATTGCCTTGATGGATTTTCAAATGGCACGCTATTTGATCGAAAATGATGTACCGCCTCAGGCCGGCAATAATCATCCTAAGTCGACACCTACTGGTGTATTCGAAACTAAGGATAGCCATATCAATATAGCCGCCGGGGGACAGCAAATGTGGAGTAGGCTGTGTGATGGACTCGGTGCGCAAAGATTATTCGATAATCCTGACTACAAAACGGCGGCCGATCGTTTGGCACATCGCGATCAATTAAACGATGATCTTGCAAAATACACAGTTACCAAAACTAGTACGGACTGGGTAGAGTTGTTAAATGAAAAAGGTGTCCCTTGCGGGCCAATATACAAAGTTGATGAAACCTTTGCGGATCCACAAGTTAAACATCTAGGAATTGCCAGGAGTTTTGAGCACCCAAAACGTGGCCAGATGACGGTTGTCGGGCAGCCTTTTCAAATGAGTGGATCTGACCCGGCCATTAGAAAGGCGACACCAGAGTGCGGTGAAGACACTGATAATATTTTGGGTGATGCGGGCTATGACGCAGCGACTATTAGTAATTTTCGTGAAAGAGGCGTAATTTAACTAATTTGATTGAGGCAGCTACAAAGTTAGAAGAATTGGCCATTAGCGTTCTCGCTAGCTTTGAATGACGCTCTCGTGAAATAGCTCCTCGGGCTTTAGTAGGCAGTCGATTAATTCCTGATTAAGAGAATAACCGATAAAGCGTTCAATGTTAGGACGATTATCTGCAAGCCCGACTGGCCACGCATCGGCGCTTAGCAGTTTTGTTTGTTCTTCGCGAGCTATCCGCGCCCATGATAGCTGGGACCACCCAGGGTCGTCCATATAGGTTTCAGCAATAGATTTAGCCTGCTCATATAGATTTAGTAATAGGTGTGGTAAGTCAGGATTTTCCTTGATCACCGCATCCTTTATCGCGATTACATGCATTATTGGGAAAAACCCATTCCGACTAAAGAATTCTGCGCAGGCTTTTTTTGGATCTGGAAAGAGACGACGAACTGAACCTGTTTCCAAAGTTGAGGGTACCCGTGAAAAAAACAAAGCATCTATATGGCCATCAGCCAACATCATGCCCAAGTCAGCGTCGGCAGCTACATACTCAATATTCCAGCCTGGTTTGGGTTCAAATTTTACTGTTTCATTAGCCCGAGTAACCCATGTTACTGACTTTAGATCGACGCCGTATTCATGGGCGAGATCACCTTTAGCAAGGACAGCGAGTGTGGTTTGAAAACTCTGTAAGCCGATTCTTTTTCCAGACAGTAAGGCTGGTCTGGTAATGTCTGAATCCGTTGCGACATACATTTGTGTCTGACTGAATAAACGTCGAGGAAACGCTGGTATAGCTGTAAACGGCAGGCCCCGTGCTTTTGCCATGATGAATGAGGAAAACGATACCTCGGCGGCATCAAATTCTTTATCCTGCAACATTCGTTTGTGGCGATGCGCCCCGTCTCTTTGCGACGAGGTTTCACCAGCCTGAATTACGGTCAGACTTATTGATTTTGGAATATCAAGTGTACCGTCAAAAAAGGGAAAGTGACGATCGTAGCGGTCAATCGCGAGGGAAATTTCATTTTTCATGTGGGGATCTAACCTTGCGTTTGGATTGGAACTAAACATACTGCAGTATCGTTTTGGGGTGCAACTAACCGAAGTAAATACAATTAGGTTTGGTCATTGCCAGTTATCCCCAATTTGGATAGAACCGCCCAAAACTCGCATATAAATGGAGCCCGTCAATGGCGTCTAATAAATATATCTATGTCATGCAGGATCTTTCAAAGATTTATCCTGGTGGCAGAGAAATCGTTAAGAATGTAACTCTGGCATTTTTGCCGGGGGCCAAGATTGGTGTACTTGGTGTAAATGGAGCCGGTAAATCGACGGTCCTTAAAATTATGGCGGGTCTGGATAAAGAGTATTCTGGTGAGGCATGGGCAGCAGACGGGACGTCAGTCGGTTATTTATCTCAGGAACCCGAGCTCGACCCTGAAAAAGATGTATTTGGTAACATTCTAGAGGGCATGCAGGAAACGCATATACTGCTTATACAGTTTGAAGAGGTAAGTAACAGGTTTGCTGAGCCGCTCGATGATGATGATATGAATGCGCTTAT
>CAYZDH010000204.1:0-1255 GCA_964477025.1 uncultured Rhodospirillaceae bacterium
ACCTCTTTTATAAAGGCGGCTGTGGACCGGTCGCGTCTCGTTTAGTAGAAAATAGATACTCCTTAGATATTGGATTAATTCCGCCTATGGCAATACCTCGTCAGATTTCGATTGGAAACTTAGTTATCGGCAATGATTTGCCTTTAGTATTAATTGCCGGTCCTTGTGCATTAGAAGGGAGAGCTCATGCCCTTGAAATGTCGCATGCGCTGGTCGAATTGTCGGAAAAATTGGGCATTGGGCTTATCTATAAAACATCTTTCGATAAGGCTAATAGAACCTCATTAAAAAGTAACCGCGGAATTGGTATGAAAGAGGGGCTTCCAATCCTTGCAGAAGTTAAAGAAACTTATGGATGCGCAGTGGTTACTGACGTTCACCTGCCAAAAGACTGTGACCCGGTGGCCGAGGTAGTGGATGTTTTACAAATCCCGGCTTTCTTATGTCGCCAAACTGATTTGATAGTCGCTGCAGCATTGACGGGAAAAGCGCTCAATATAAAAAAGGGACAATTTTTGGCTCCATGGGATATGAAAAACGTTGTAGCTAAGGCAGTCGATAGCGGTAATAAGAACGTCATGGTTTGTGAGCGCGGGACCAGCTTTGGCTATAATACGCTTGTGTCAGATATGCGGTCATTGCCAATAATGGCGGCGAACGGGGACCCCGTTATTTTTGATGCTACGCATTCTGTTCAGCAACCAGGTGGTCAGGGGACTGAGAGTGGTGGGCAACGGGAATTTGTGCCGGTTTTAGCGCGTGCGGCTGTTGCTATTGGCGTGGCAGGAGTTTTTGTTGAAACACACCAAGATCCAGATAATGCACCAAGTGACGGACCAAATATGGTTGCATTGGATAAAATGGAAGTATTGCTAAAAAATCTCATGGCCTTTGACCAGGTTGCAAAATTAAACAACTGAAGATGAAGCTAGGAAATAAGTTATTATCGGAGTAAATCAATGACTGCCATCGTTGCTATTCACGGTCGGGAAATTTTGGATTCTCGCGGAAATCCAACAATAGAAGTCGATGTTTTGCTTGAAACTGGTGCTTCGGGCCGTGCTTCAGTCCCGTCAGGGGCTTCAACTGGCATTCATGAGGCGGTTGAATTACGCGACGGAGTACAGGATCGCTTCAATGGTAAGGGGGTTCAAAAGGCTATTGCCGGTATCAATAGTGAAATTTTTGATGCCCTGTCGGGTTTGGATGCTGAGGACCAAGTTGAGATCGACAATACGATGATAGAGCTTGATGG
>CAYZDH010000204.1:1355-4331 GCA_964477025.1 uncultured Rhodospirillaceae bacterium
TAATTTGGTTGCAAATTTTCCGATTTTTTCAATAGAAGACGGTATGGCAGAAGATGATTGGGAGGGGTGGAAGACTTTAACAACTAAACTTGGAGATAAGGTCCAACTAGTCGGTGACGACTTGTTTGTTACAAATACTAAACGGTTACAAAGAGGTATTGATGAAGGGATTGCGAATTCAATTTTGGTCAAAGTTAATCAAATTGGTTCCCTCACAGAGACTCTAGCGGCAGTTGATTTGGCCCAAAGCTCGGGCTATACCGCCGTAATGTCCCACAGGTCAGGTGAAACAGAAGATTCCACTATTGCTGATCTTGCGGTTGCGACAAATTGTGGCCAGATAAAAACCGGATCGCTATGCCGTTCCGATAGAACCGCTAAATACAATCAACTGATTCGTATCGAGGAGGATTTATATGATCAAGCGCTGTTCGCTGGGGGTTCGATATTGCGATGAACTTTTTTCTTGACGTTACAAATAGGATTGTGATTCGATTCCATCATGTCCGTTATTGTTGAAATTCGTCGTCGGGGACGCCACATTGCTGGCTCAATTCTTAGTGCCTTGGTCTTCCTGTATTTCGTGATGCATGCCGTCCAAGGAGACCGTGGTTTATTAGCTTGGCTTAAAATTCGGCAGCAAATAGTCATCGCGGAGGCTGAATATAAAGTTTCGGAAGCTCAAAGGAAATATTGGGTTCATCGGACAAAATTGTTGAGTGGTAATGCTATAGATAGGGATATGCTTGATGAGCGTGCGCGGGCTATAACTGGTTTTATAAAATCGGATGAATTTATAGTTTTTTCTGCTAGAAATAGTGCTGCTCATTAGTAAAGGCCAGGAAGAGAAAATAGCGCGATTTTCCCGTCGTTTCGTTTGTTCCTCCTAATATTAATTTTTCTTTCAAAACAAAGGCTCAAAAAAACATAAACTGTCTCACGCTCATATTGCGTGAACGCCAGTTTTCTATACGCTGAGGAAATCAAAATTCGTGATATAAAGCGCGCATCTTAGGAGCCCCTATTGCGAGGCGTAAGTATGGCAACGAGACGAACTACAAAATCCGCTAATTCATCTAAAAAAAAGAAAGCGGTCGGTCGGTCCAATGGTAAGAGCAAAAAGGCCGGGTCTAAGAGACAAAACGACCCCAAAGAATTAATTTCTTTCTATCGCGATATGCTTTTGATTCGGCGTTTTGAGGAACGAGCCGGGCAGTTATATGGAATGGGGTTAATAGGTGGTTTCTGTCATTTATATATCGGACAGGAAGCAGTTGTTGTCGGTATGCAGGCAGCAATTAATGAGAATGATGCGGTAATTACGAGCTATCGGGATCATGGTCATATGTTGGCATGTGGTATGGATGCCAAAGGTGTAATGGCTGAGCTAACTGGGCGAAGCGGAGGTTATTCCCGTGGCAAGGGAGGATCCATGCACATGTTCAGTACCGAAAAGAATTTTTTTGGTGGTCATGGAATTGTTGGCGCCCAAGTTTCGATAGGAACAGGACTTGCTTTTGCTCAAAAGTATAAAGGTGATGGATCGATTACGCTCGCATATTTTGGTGACGGTGCGTCGAATCAAGGCCAGGTCCATGAATCTTTCAATATGGCGGCGCTTTGGAAACTTCCAGTAATATATGTAATCGAGAATAATAAATACGGCATGGGTACCTCTGTGGCGAGGGCTTCTGCTACGGAGGATTTATCGCAATTAGGGGCTGGCCGCGGAATTTACGGGGTTCAGGTTGATGGTATGGATGTAGAAGCCGTAAAGGAGGCGGGCGAAATGGCGGCTGCAAAGTGTCGTGCAGGAGAGGGGCCGGTAATTCTGGAGATGGTGACGTATCGATATCGCGGGCATTCAATGTCTGATCCCGCTAACTACCGAAGTAAAGAAGAGGTCGCAAAGGTGCGAGATGAACAGGACCCAATAACTAATCTCCAAAACCGACTGTTAAAACAAAAAGTCTTGTCTGAAGATGAGTTAAAAAAATTAGACAAGGAAATACGAGAATTGGTTGTCGCTGCAGCCGATTTTGCCCAAAACAGTCCCGAACCTGATCCATCGGAATTGTATACCGATGTTCTCGTTGACGCTTAACTGAAAGATTTCGGACAAATGGCGATAAATATTTTAATGCCCGCGCTTTCTCCAACGATGACAGAAGGTAACTTGGCCAAATGGCATAAGCAGGAAGGTGACTCCGTTGAGCCTGGTGATATCTTGGCCGAAATTGAAACCGATAAAGCAACGATGGAAGTTGAAGCTGTTGATGAAGGCATTCTTGCAAAAATTATAATACCTGATGGAACAGCTAGCGTTTCAGTAAATGAAGTAATTGGAGTAATAGCTGCGGAAGGCGAAGCCGTTTCAAATGCTGTAACTGCCGTAGAGAAGGCTGAAAGCATAGCCGAAGAAAAATCGGTCTCGCCGGCAATGTCGGAAGTCTCAGAAACGGCCTCAACAATTGAACGCGAATTTAAAGAAGAAACTGCGCAGATGACTGTCCGTGAGGCGTTGCGAGATGCAATGGCAGAAGAAATGCGTGAAGATGAACGGGTTTTACTGATGGGCGAGGAAGTTGCGGAATATGAGGGTGCATATAAGGTTAGCCAAGGGTTACTAAAGGAGTTTGGTGATCGGCGTGTAATAGACACGCCGATTACTGAGCATGGGTTTACCGGTGTGGGTATTGGTGCAGCTTTTCTTGGTCTTAGACCCATCGTTGAATTTATGACCTTTAATTTTGCTATGCAGGCAATGGATCAACTAATTAATTCTGCCGCTAAGACAAACTATATGTCCGGTGGTCAAATGGGCTGTCCAATTGTCTTTCGGGGTTCGAATGGCGCTGCCGCCCGCGTTGGAGCACAGCATTCCCAATGTTTTGCGAGTTGGTACGCTCATATCCCAGGGCTGAAAGTTGTTTCCCCCTGGAGTGCAGCTGACTCAAAGGGTTTACTTAAGTCTGC
>CAYZDH010000205.1:0-264 GCA_964477025.1 uncultured Rhodospirillaceae bacterium
CGGCGAAGTATCTTCTCGCCGTTAACTTCAAAAGTCCTCATACAGATATAACAAGCGCCTAGACCACATGCCATATTCTGTTCCATCGCCACCTGACCGCCAATTTTATGGGATTTACCAAGACGTTTCATCAATGTCAGTAAACGGTTCGATCCACAGGTGAAAAAGGCATCGGCCTTACCAGAAGCAATCAAACCTTTCAGAATCTGTTCCACATTATCGACGTCGCTACTGCCGTCCGAATCGACAACTTCAATCACGTCG
>CAYZDH010000205.1:274-4197 GCA_964477025.1 uncultured Rhodospirillaceae bacterium
GTTATCAGGACCGTTGCCTTGGTGTCGGCTATCGTATCGACAACTTCAATCACGTCGGCGCACAACTCTTCAAACAAATCACGCGACATAACGACTTACGAATTGCGCGCACTTAAGATTGCAGTGACATCCACATTGTGTTCCGCTGCGAGTTGCGACAAAGGTGCTAGTGTAGCCAAGCCGACGCCGCGGCCTAGGACAACTATACTCTTCCAGCTCTCTTCAAGCCAAAAGCCAACGCCTAATGGCCCGACGATATTAAACTCTTCACCCGGCTCAAGCATCGCCATCCCCTGAGTGCCACGGCCTTCTTTCTTGTATAAGAATTCGAGCCGCTTATTTTCGTTATCAACTCGATAAATACTCATAGGACGCCGCATCCAGACCTCAGCACCATCAGGCGTCGGACATAGAAGGTGAAAGAACTGGCCAGCTTTAGCGATCAGCGCCCGATCTGGCACATCGACCACGATCTTAAGATACTCTTCATTAACGTAGTCGTTTGACACCACAATCGAAATGAATTCACCCGCCGGTTTATTTGGATGAGGGTCTACCTCACCAATGCGGATTGGTTTGGCGGAATAATTTTCCTCCGGCGTTAAATCTGTCATAGAAATTGCCTTTTTTCTCTCTTGCTAAATTTTTATAGCATCTATTTGTAACAAAATAAACATATGTTCCATTTTTGGTACGTTTAGTTACAACTATCGCCGCCCAAATAGCATAGTAATATTTATTCGGTGGCTTTCGTAAGTAGTTGCGAAATTTGGCCGATCAGAGCCATGGAAGAGTTTGGAATTAAGCAAAACCGCACGATTTGCGCCGTAGGGAATAGTTTGCTTTTGGTCTTCCTGCCCATCCAGGAATTTCTGAATCAAAATTTTGTCCTCATTATAATCAGTTAATGCCCAGCCCTCGGGCGGCAAAGTGGTATAGACTTCCAAACCCCCGCGCCCAGGACTTAAGTTGGCGATATCTGGAGTAACCCAAAAATTGAGGCTAATCGCTGCATCGTCGGCATGAAGCTCTCTCGGCTTATCACTTACCAATCCTTAAAACGCCCAGGCTTGAACAAGTGGGTGATCCCCTAAGATTTCAGGGAATTTCTCTCGTGTATCCTCAGCAATTTGTAATAAGAGTGGGCAGGCTAACCCGTCCTCAAGATAAGCTGCTAGAAACCCTTCAATATGAGAAAAGTCAAACCAGATACTGCTACAGAGTAAATAGCGCCGTAAACGCGCCAAAGCCTCTTCTTCTAGAAAGTTGTCAAACCACGCCAGTCCAGGCGTCTTGGTCCGAAAGGACTCTAAAATCTCAGCAACAACCAATTCAGAATTTACAGTTCCTCCAGCAAGCTCCGCGGCATCTACAATAAAGTTCGGATAATTGTAACTGCCCCCAAACATAGCAAGCTGTTCTGTGGACATATCTACCGCGATGTTATCGTCATCCGGCCAATCAATCCTTTTCATAGCGAATTCATATGCACGCTTTAACGAGTCTATACGCGCAGTGTCGCGCTTCTTTGTCGCGAGATAAGAAAATTGTTCGATATCGTGAAGCAGCTTCATCCGAGTTATCGATGTCAGAGATTCAGAAATTTCGCCTGCTCGGTTTTCTCCCCGTCTCAAGTCCATTGTTCTAGCAAAAAAGTCCAGAGCCCGGTCGCGCCTTCCAAGCGCTAAACATATTTTTCCCAGCGCAAGATGCGCTCCATAATGTTCCGGATTAACATTTATAACCTTTGCATATCCTTCTGCCGCCTCTTCATAGCGTTCCGCCTGTTGCAAAGCTTTTGCCCCGCTCCAGAGAGCAGGCTCATAGTTTGGGTCATTTAAGATCGCCTTCTGGAATTCATTGATTGCTTCATGTAAACGATCCGAATTAGCGAGCAGAACGCCAAGGTTGTGCAACACTGCGGGATGGTTGGGCTGTTCATTTAGGATCGCCCGATAGGCCGTTTCCGCTTCACTAATTCTACCCTCAATATGATGCGTGACGGCCTGTTCGGAACGCTCAATTATATTGGTGGACATAGGGGGTGATCAACAGGACTGGCGCGCGATCAATTGGCGCATAAATTTAGCCGCCTCCGAACCCCGCAAGGCGCGTCGCCATAGATCCTTCACTGTCCTCTCATGTAGTTCGAGCGCCTCGGGTGCAGAGGTGATCATTGCTATTCCGCCGTGCACATTTGGCTGCTCACCTAACCGGAATGGACTCAATGCCAGCACCTTGCGATCAGCCTGACGAAATATCTGAAAACTAGTATGTGGGAGTGTCCCAGGAACAATCCCAATCTGAACAGCAATTGGTTCCTCTTCCATCATTGCCACCAAATGTTCGGCTTCTGCCCGCGCCCGCGCCCGACGCTCTTGGAGAACCTCTCGCGGCAAATCAAGCTTGCCGACAAGCCCGTTGCGCAAGAACCTCTCAATTTCGGCACCTGAAATTAGGTTTAAAACGCCTGGTTTTCGTTTGTTATATGTTTCTTTGCGTCGCTTGAGGATTGGCAGAAGACCTCGCACCTGTTCTTCCGCTTTATCACGATCAGCCGCTTCCGCGGGTATACTTTCGATCAAACATTGCTCCAAGGTCTGATCAAAGACGTCGGATGCGAGAAGAAACGAAACCGGTCCAGCGAGAACTACAATATGTTCGGTCGTTTGCTCCACCTGCCGCAACCTTTCAAAAAAAGCGACGGCGGACGGGATATACTCCACCCCAACTCCTAACAGGGTTGGAACCGAGACATCCAAAAGGTCGGCTAACCTCTCAAGCGTATCTATCTTAGCCACTTCGCCCTTTTCAAAACGATAAAGTGCGGTGCGTGAAATACCAATTCTATTAGCTATCTCATCAGCACTTAATCCGGAGGCAAGTCGAAATGCCTTTAGCCGATCCCCGATATCATCAAAGCTGAGGCTCATGCAGCATCCTGGTTTTTTCCCTTAGCAATCGCCTGAATGATATCGGACGGCATCAATGGGGCTCGCGTCAGATGAATGTGGAAGGGTTTTAATGCGTCTTCAACAGCCGAGATAATTGCTGATGGGGCTGGGACGACACCGCATTCACCCACACCTTTGACACCTAGTGGATTTAAAGGCGATGGTGATTCATGATGGATAATTTCAATGTTAGGCATTTCGGTGGCGGAAACTAGCAAATACTCCGCGAAGTTTGTTGTGACAGGGTTTGCGTCTGCGTCATACCCCATCCATTCAAACAATGTGTTGCCTATACCGTGGGCTGTACCGCCTTGGACCTGCCCATCAACAATCATCGGATTTATAATCGTGCCACTATCATGCGATATTACGTACTTCAAGACCTCCACACCGCCCGTCTCAATATCGACCTCAACTTCAACGACGGCAGTACCGCAAGCAAATGCGAGGTTATCAAGTACCACATGTTCCGTTGCTTCCATACCAGGCTCTATACCGCCTGGCAGAGCATAGCCGGGAGTTCCTGCTACAGCATGGGCAACTTGACCTAGTGTTACCTTTAGCTCGGGAATGCCCCGAACATGAATTCCACCATTTTCAATCTCAAGATCTTCTTCTGCAGCTTCCAACATATGCGCCGCAACTTTGAGTGCTTTTTCTCTAACTTTTTCGGCCGCCACATGCGCCGAAGAACCAGCCACCACCGCCAGCCTGCTATTGGATGTCCCTATTCCGAGAGAGATTGTTCCAGTATCGCCTGCAGTGACGGTGATATTTTCCATATCGCCACCAAATTGTTCACCAACAATCTGCGCCATCATAGTCCGTGTTCCCTGCCCAATTGCTGTACCGCCGGTATAAACATGGATTTTACCTGACGGTCCAATTCGAACTGAGACAGATTCAAAAGGCACGCGGCCGGTACCCTATACATAGTTAGCTAGACCGATCCCAAAATACCTGCCTTCT
>CAYZDH010000206.1:0-4190 GCA_964477025.1 uncultured Rhodospirillaceae bacterium
ACTTGTATTTAAATTTGCCTGAGTAAATTGTTGCTTTGTAGGACTTTCCATCAGGTGTTATCTTGATCTCTATTCTTGAATTGGCGCCCGTTTCCGCTTTGTAATAAAGAGTCTTCAGGGTTACTAGTTTTTGAGAAAGAGGCCTAGCGCTTGTTTTGGATATCTGCGTTTTGGCTTTTGTATTAGGAATATTGGATTTGAGAGGATCAGCAATGGAAGGAGAATGAAGTAACCTTTGTCTATCTGGAGTAAATTCTATCTTAGTCCCTCTTCCCATGCCCCCGTCGTTACCCCCTACAACTAGATCTAAACTTCCTTCGACGGTCAAAGTATCACTGCCATACGGCGACTGAATTGAAACTTCATCTAGATTAGGATCCGCCGGGTCGATGTCGCCGCATTCTGAAATATCCAAAATGCCGCCCGGGAGCAGAGGAGCTGAAGAACACTTGTATTTAAATTTGCCTGAGTAAATTGTTGCTTTGTAGGACTTTCCATCAGGCGTTATCTTGATCTCTATTCTTGAATTGGTGCCCGTTTCCCCTTTGTAATAAAGAGTCTTCAGGGTCTCAAATCCTTGGCTTGAAGAAGCGGTGTTGAAGCCCATAACAAGGACAACCGTCAGACAGAGTGTGGTAGTCAGTTTTTTCATACTAAAACCCTGACATATTCCATGGATATTGTGAATACAGACCTACCCAATGCCTAAATGACTCATAGAGTAGCTCATACAGGCTCATAGCGAGTCATACAGACTCAAATAGAGTGTACTGGAGCCTACTCCTTTGTTTAATACGCCTCTCAGGAGTCCATACAGAGCCTTCTAGAGGGTGTTAAAACTAATACTGTTTCTGATTTCTCTGGTTAACTAAACAGCGATAATAATTAGTTCCGGAGATATAATTTATCACCTCGGAATTCGAATGATTTAAGCATTTTCAAAAACGACATTCCAAGAAGTGATTCAGATATTTCAGATTGATTGATTGAAACTTTGGTTTCTGAAAATTCAAAGGACCCGATAGAAAAGCTTTTCAACCAATGGTTTGCCCCAAAACCTATACCGTTGGCAGTTTGGTATTGTTGGGTGAATCGCAAAGTTTTTAAATCAACCCCAATTCGCTCTGCAGCCCCAGGGCTGAGTACTATTTCGCTTGCCCCTGTATCGATCAAAAAGCGTACCCGTTTCCCATTTGCTCTTCCATTTACATAAAAATGACCGTCAGCACTGGCTGCAATCATGAATTCATTCGCACCTGAAACTATGGCTTGCCCCGGTATAAGTTCTCCTCCCACTCGGTAGACGACATAAGATAACTCCGTTCGGTAGGCGTAGCCCAACAAAAGAATAGAAGCTAATCCTGTCCAGATTGATATATTACGGATTACCTCACCGAATTTTATTCTTTGAACATAAACTAACCCGCTTGAGACAAGAGCAAGAATTCCAACAAGCCGCACCACCTCAAGATAAACATCGTCCCCAGATGATGATTGATCAGGAAATAAAACGAACAATGACCATAAAAGGAGGGCTACAAATACAAGCAATCCAAGCCATAGAAAAATACCTAGGGAAAAGTGAGAACCCTTTTCTTCATTTTGATTCCATGGACCCCTTGGTTCAGACATACTTTACAGTTTAACAACCTTCGTATTTATGACGGTCACATTCATGGGCATGGCTATTCCAAGTTCTTAAACATAACCTTCTGAGACCTCATTTTCCTAACAACAGGATTCTATGAGTTTATCAAAAAAATATTTTTACCACATTGCGGTTGGGTTGTTCATTTTTTATTCAATACCCTATGCAGAAGCAGATATATTCTCAGATATCGCAGAAAAAAGAGGGTTCGGAGATAGGGTTGAGGAACTTAGAAATTTCTCACAGTTAGAAGGCTATCCAAAAAGAGAGACTAATATTAAAGATAAATATAAAGGACCCATCGTAGATGTTTTGCATCACACGCATGCTTATTGGGGACAGCTAAGAAAGCATTTAAGAAGAAAAGGCAGAGACAAACCGACTATAAACTCTGAAGATATGATCGAGATGACAAAAAGTATAGGAGTTGTTCATTCAATCACTTCAGAACCTCCAAGGATTAAGGGTTTGTATGGAGACCCAATAGGATTTGCCCAAAAACATAGAACATTCTCAGCGCTATGCTCACCCCATTTTGTTGCCTATGAACACCAGGGAAGAATGAAAAAAGCAAGGCTGTTATTAAATCAGGTCGAAAAGAATTTGCTTAATAAAAATTGTATTGGAATCGGGGAGGTCGGGGTAAAACATTTTAACAAATCCGATAAATATTATGCATTTTCTGATTCAACCCATGTTCAGAAGAATGTGGAAATTTCTTTTGAAAGCCCCAATCTAAAAAGGGCATTACAACTTTCACATATTTATAAAGTTCCTATCCTATTGCACTTAGAACCTCGGCACACATTGCATCGCATTGATAATGTAGAGCAAGCAAAGGATTGGTATAAAAGAATTTGTAAAAAATACAGAAATTCCAAGATAGTCCTTGTCCATAATGGAATGTTTGAACCTCAACATCTCGGATACGTGTTTGATCACTGTCTCAATATGTATTCGTCTTTTAAGATAATGAGACCATCATGGAATTATTATTGGAAACATCATGATCTCCACATCGTTAATAATATGGAGCCGAAATTTGCAGAAAGGTGGGCTAAATTTATGGAAAAATACCCTGATAGGATGATGTTCGGGTCAAATATTTTCCTTAGAAAAATGAGAAAAAGACGAACCCAAAATACCTATCGGGAGATAATACATAGCGTAAGAATGATGATTGGTAGCCTATCTAAAGAAGTTCAAAAACAAATAATGTATGAAACCCCCATTAAAGTATTTAGGTTGCATTTAAAAACTCATCAGTAATGTACGGCTCTCATGTGACCATACAGGGTGTTTAAATTAATTGAGTAATGTGATTGTCCACCAGATCAGTATGACAGTCAGAACACCCTCCAACCAGCATATCCAATAGACAGCATAGTGAGAGAGTTTGAGTTTTATTCTAATTCTCTCTGAGAAGTCTCTATGCCAACGAAGCATTTAGTTTGATTCCTTCAATGCTAAAAACTCATCAGTAATGATAGCGGTGTATCTTATTATCATTAGCTTGATCGTTAATTATCTTCTTCTCAATCTTACCTTTATTAAGCCCTAAACAAGCCATCTTCATGTTGATAATTGTAATTGTTCAGCGGGTTTGGTCTCCATGGCCCGTTGTACCTCCCATCGGGGTCATGGTGTCTGATGCCTCTAAGGACATCGTGACCCTGAACCAATTCGATAGGGGATACCCAATATTAGATGAAAAAAATAATCATAATCTCTCCCCTTATTTTAACTATATTTCTAGGAGCTACGATCCAGAGTTGGAACGCTGACTACAGGAAATGGATTACCACATTTGATGCTGATGATTACGTCGTTATGTATCGAAAAGAGAGCATCCCTGCACCTCCTTCTGATTTAGAAAAAGGTTTATCTGCATTTAGAACAGGCAACTTCACTACAGCTCTTCGGGTGTGGAAACCACTTGCTGATAAAGGAGATCCAAAGGCACAAAATAGTATAGGCGTTATGTATTATTATGGCTTTGGTGTTCCCAAGAATTATCGTACCGCTGCTAAATGGTTTACTCGAGCGGCAAAACAAGATCACAAAATCGCTCAGCATTTTCTGGCAACCCTATATGATAGGGGTCGTGGTATTCCAAAAAGCACTAACTTTGCGCTGAAGCTGTATCTCCTTTCTGCCAATAACGGATATGCCAAAGCCCAATCGATGTTGGGTCGTATTTATTACCAGGGCAAAATAGTACCCAAGGATTATCAGGCTGCCGTTAAGTGGTGGGAACGTGCTGCCCTTCAAGGACATGGGACGGCTCAGAATAGTCTTGGCCTCATGTACATGAAGGGAAATGGCGTCACCAAAAACGCATCAGCTGGGTTTAATTTGTTTAGCCAGTCAGCCCACGAGGGGAATGTTTGGGCTCAATTTAATTTAGGCTTGGCCTACCAGTTGGGTGATGGCGTTGCCCGAGATCTTCAGAAGGCTTTGAAATGGTTCGGGCTGGCTGCCCAACAGGGACATCCCAAAGCCCAGTACCAACTGGCTGTTTTCTATGGTTTTGGTCAAGGTG
>CAYZDH010000207.1:0-4179 GCA_964477025.1 uncultured Rhodospirillaceae bacterium
ACTTGGTTCCTATGTTTAGAAATTCATTAGATGTTCTTTTCCTACGCTGCTTCCGCAGATGCGGAGACCTTTAGACAAGAAACCCAATGGCCAGATTCGATTTCAATTAGCTCTGGTTGCGAGCGGCCACATTGGTCTTCTGCTTGAGAACAACGGTCCCGGAAACGGCAACCTGACGGCCAGTCCAATGGACTTGGCACTATGCCTGGAATTGCTTCCAACCGTTTTGCTGACTTGTCAACGACACCCGGTACAGAATTCATTAATCCAATCGTATAAGGGTGAGATGGCCGGGCAAATATAATTTCTGGTTTAGCGCGCTCGACAATCTTTCCTGCGTACATAACGGCCACCTCATCGGCCTGTTCAGCCACGACTCCAAGATCGTGCGTAATAAGAAGGACAGACATACCAAGACGTTCCTGTAACTCTTTAATAAGCTCAAGAATCTGCGCCTGAATAGTTACATCAAGAGCTGTCGTTGGCTCATCTGCCATCAATAATTTTGGATTACAACTCAGCGCCATCGCAATCATGACGCGCTGACGCATGCCACCACTTAGTTGATGGGGAAAATCTTTTATGCGTTTCTGTGGCTCCGCAATATTAACTAGCTCCAGCATTTCAATCGCCCGCTCGCGAGCCTCCTTCACAGTGACGCCTTGATGGAGACGCACGGATTCGGCGATTTGTTCACCGACCGAAAACACCGGGTTCAGAGAGGTCATCGGTTCTTGGAAAATCATCGAAATTTCATTACCTCGGATATCACGCATCTCGGCTTCGGAACAATTCGCGAGATTTTTATCTCGATAAAGGATTTCACCACCGATGACCTTTCCAATTCCTTTCGATAAAAGCCGCATCACCGAAAGAGCGGTTACACTTTTACCGCAGCCGGATTCTCCAACTAAACCCATGGTTTTACCTTCTTCAATATCGAACGTAACACCATCAACCGCCCGCACCTCACCATCGCTTGTAAAGAATGACGTCTGTAAATTATTTATCTTTAATAACGTACTCATGCCGACCCCTGTTTTATCTGATCCTAATCCCGCAGTATTACTCAGACTTTTTTTAGGGATTATTCCATTAAACATCCTACCTTGTCACACCCCAACCTGATTCATTTCTCGCGACCACCCTTGTCGTCGACAAAAAGCTCGGGCACGATACTCAAACATACAACTTTTTTATGTGTATTTATTCGTCCCCCAGGCGTTATTGTTTTCGAAAAAGAGGTCCGCGCGATGCCCGACAGCACACATAGAACAATTAACGATCTACAAGCCTACTGGATGCCGTTCACGGCAAACCGCCAGTTTAAGGAAGCGCCGCGCATGCTCGTCGGCGCAAAGGGGATGTACTACACGACTGATGAAGGAAAAAAGATTCTGGATGGCGCCGCCGGTATGTGGTGCGTCAACGCCGGTCATGGCCGCGAACAAATAACAGAGGCAATTCGTTTTCAGGCAGGGCAGATGGACTACGCAACCGCGTTTCAGATGAGCCATCCACTCGCCTTTGAGCTATCGAGCCGTCTCACCAGCCAGCTGCCCGACACGCTAGACCACGTATTCCTTGCCAATTCTGGATCAGAGGCCGTCGATACCGCACTTAAAATTTCACTGGCCTACCACAGGGCCCGCGGGGAAGGGAGCCGAACGCGGTTCATTGGGCGCGAAAGGGGTTATCACGGTGTCGGGTTTGGGGGCACGGCCGTTGGTGGCATCGTCAACAACCGCAAACAGTTTGGTAATATGCTGGGCGGCGTTGATCATTTACCCCACACTCATAACCTCGAAAAAAATAGCTTTAGCCGGGGTCAACCATTGTGGGGCCGTGAGTTGGCAAATAATTTAGAAAATTTAGTCGCACTGCACGATGCATCAACAATCGCAGCGGTGATTGTTGAACCGATGGCCGGCTCGACCGGCGTCCTCATCCCCCCTGTTGGGTACCTCGATCGCCTACGCGAAATCTGCACCAAACATGGCATTCTGCTAATTTTTGATGAAGTCATTACTGGGTTTGGCCGCACCGGCGCGTCCTTCGGCGCAGAGCGATTCGGTGTTCAACCTGACCTCATGACGATGGCAAAGGGCCTCACTAATGGCGCCGTACCAATGTCAGCCGTTGGCACAACTGGCTTAATTTACGATGCCCTGATGCAGGGCCCCCCAGAAATAATTGAGTTGTTCCACGGCTACACTTACTCCGGGCACCCCCTCGCCTGCGCAGCAGCTCTTGCAACGCTCGAAATTTATGAAAATGAGAGATTGTTTGATCGATCCGCTGAATTGGAACCCTACTGGGAGGAGGCGGTTCATTCTCTGAGGGACCGCAAAAACGTCATTGATATTCGGAACATTGGCCTGGTTGCGGGTATTGAGCTGCTGCCAAGAGACGGCGCGCCAGCGACTCGCGGCTACGACTGTTTTATCCAGTGCTTCAAGGAAGGGCTTCTGCTGCGTCAAACCGGTGACACGGTTGCCCTTGCGCCTCCTCTTATCATCGAAAAAGAAGAGATCGACCGGATAGTTGAAATCTTAGGGAACGTTATCGACAGCCTCGACTAACCTTATTAAATACAGGGAAATCTATCATGAGCTTAGCTGCTTTGAGCCCCGATTTGATTTTAACAAATGGAACCGTTCTGACGGCAGACCAAAACAACAGCCAGGCTGAAGCGGTTGCAGTCTGGAATGGCAGAATCGGTGCTGTTGGCTCCAAGCGCGATATTGAGGTGTTGGGTGATAACCAAACCCAGCTAATTGATCTGAAGGGCCGCTGTGTCCTCCCTGGCCTAACAGACCCCCACGTGCATTTCGCAGACGGAGGTGCCTCAATGATGCACCGCCTAGATTGCCGGGATTTCTATTCCAACGTTCGGTCAATTCCTCAAATCGTTGAAAAAATTTCTGAGCAAGCCCAATCACAGGCCCCTGGTACATGGGTCGTCGCTCATGGTAGCCCGATGCAAGATTTTCGTATGCCGGAAGGTCGATTCCCGACCCGGCAAGAGCTGGACGCCGCGTCACCGAACAACCCGGTTATAATAAATTTCGGCGCACATATTACCATTGCCAATTCAAGAGCGCTCGAACTTGCTGGCGTTAATAAAAGTACCGATGCCCCTGCCGGTGGAGCGATCGAGCTCGATGACAGCGGTGAGCTGAGCGGCAAGCTGGTCGAACGCGCCCAATATTTGGTGAGGTCGGTGGTTCCCGAATATAGCTATGAGCAAATGAAAAAGGGTATTTTATTTGCCTCCGAACGCTGCCTATCACGTGGTATCACGAATATTCATGACATTGTAACTAACCATGAGTCAATCCGCGCATATCAAGAGTTGGAGCAGGCGAGCGAGTTGCCAATTCGGGTAAGCCTTCTTATCCGCGTTATAGAAGCCGCCATTCAAAAGGAGAGTTTACTCAACCTGGGCATCAAGACAGGGTTTGGTAACGACTGGCTGCGCATAGGTGGAGTAAAAATGTCAATCGATGGTGGCATAACGGGCCACGTTGCTAAATTTTATGACCCCTATGTCGATGACCCCTGCCACGAAGGGCTAATCAGAATCGAACAGGGCGAGTTGGATGAGACCGTCAGTGCATATCATAAAGCTGGGCATCGGATCTGCATTCACGCCATCGGTGATGTCGCAATGGATATGGCGCTGCGGTCGTTGGATAATGTTCTTAAGGAGGATCCACGCGTCGACCATCGCCATCGCGTTGAGCATCTTGGGAATTGGCTAGTTAACGACGAACGCTTAGATCTAATAAAACGCAATAATATTCTGCCCGTCCCCAACATTCCATTCATGCATTATATATGGGAATCGTTGCTTGCCTGCATTGGCGATGAAAGACTTGAAGAAAGCTTTAATATTAGAACAATGCTTGAGGCTGGGCTACCAATTACCTCGGGTTCAGACGGCCCCGCCTATTGGCCGCTAGACTCGCTTCGAGATCTTGGTACAGCCGTGTCCCGACAAACATGGACAGGCAAAACTGTCGGCGCGGATCAAGCCATTACGGTAGAGGAGGCAATTCGAATGTTTACAATTAATGCCGCCTATAACGCTTTTGAGGAAAAAATCAAAGGCTCGATTGAGCCGGGTAAAGTTGCTGATTTTGCTGTCCTCGCACAAAGCCCCTACGAGGTCGAACC
>CAYZDH010000208.1:0-543 GCA_964477025.1 uncultured Rhodospirillaceae bacterium
CACATACAAAATTGACTGGGCTGCGCGGTCTCAAAGCCTGCAGGACGAAATTATAGCTTCTGCGAATGAAACTGAAGCACAGGGTAAGGTCACATCAGAGGTCATGGAAGCGCTGCATGATTTGGAGTTGTTTCGTATGGCGCTGCCTCGTTCTATAGGTGGCGGTGAAGCAGAACCTTTGACATTGATGAAAACTATCGAGGCTATTGCAGAGGCTGATGCGAGCACGGCTTGGTGTGTTGGTCAGGGAACTGGTTGCACCTGGGGGTCGGGATATATTTCCCATGAAGTATGCAACGATATTTTTGGTCCTCGCGACGCTGTGCTGGCCTGGGGACCTCCCGCCAAGGCTACTGCTGTCCCGGTAGACGGTGGTTATAGGGTTACTGGCGAATGGCGGTTTGGAAGTGGGAGCCGAAACGCCACCTGGCTTGGTGGGCATAGTCGTGTCTGCGATGAGGGCGGCAATCATCTTAAAGGCGATGATGGAATACCTCTCATGCGGACTATGCTGTTTCCAAAATCGAGCGCGGAGATGTTTGA
>CAYZDH010000208.1:553-4172 GCA_964477025.1 uncultured Rhodospirillaceae bacterium
AACAGATTTGTTTATCCCCGAAGAATATACCACCTGGCGTGACAGCCAACCGGATCGTGTCGAGAACGGACCGCTCTATAACATTCCACTGCTGACCAGCTACGGCATCATGTTCTCTGGTCTGACGCTAGGTGTCGCCCGGACTATGCTTGAAGACTTCAAAAAGCTCGCAGAGACAAAGACTGGGGGCGGGATGAAAACCGTATTACGTGAAAACGCAGTAATTCAGTCCCAAGTTGCGATTAATGAGGCGAAGTTGTGTTCAAGTAGAGCGTTTCTGATTGAGATGATAGAAGAGTATTGGGCGGCACAATGCTCTGGCGAGCCACCCTCTTTTGACGTCCGTGCCCGCCTCCGTCTTGCCATTACCTATTCGATGAACTTGGCACAGGAGGCGGCTAACTTTGTATTTCAGGCTTGTGGCACTAACGCAATCTTTGAAGTTAATCCGTTTGAACGTCGTTTCCGCGACATCCATACGGTATTGGCGCAGGGCCAATCGCATGTCTCGAACTATGAGCCGGTTGGTGAAGTCCTCATGGGGCTACCGCCATCGGGACATCGGGTTTAATAGGTTTGCGCGGTATTCTTGCCGCCCAGCCCCTTATTCTTGGCGTACATTTTTGCTAAAATCATAGTCTTCACTGCTGCTGCAATTGAAACGCGACATAATTGTCGTCTGGTCATAGGAGGGTGACAATACTTCCAGTAAAAATTCTTTTTGTACTCTCCAAGCGTCCTCCGCTTGATCTCGGCGGTAGCGGCCTGGCATTGTATCGTTGAGCCAGCCATGTGGTGCACCAGGAAAGACGTGGACAGAATGGCTCTTACCTTTCTCCTCTAGACAATTGCGGAAGCGTCTTACGTGGGTTAACGAAATCATGTGGTCAGCTTCCCCAAACATTCCTAAAACCGGGCAATTGACCTTGTCTATAATGTCTTCTAAAGGCTCGTGATATAGATCGTTGGTTTCCCATTCACGGTCTTGCGCCGCACCATACCATACCAGGGCGGCTGCTACTTTGCGCCGCGCTGCGATAATTAATGGGTGTCGACCGGTCTGGCAAACACCTTTAACCGCGATCCAATCATTATCAACTTCCTTCATCTCTTCAAGCACATCAATGGCAGTCCCAAGATGCTCCGCTGCTTCGTCATCAGTAATATCATAACGATCATTTCCAGCGTGTAGCGCCTTCTGGTCGGGGTGTCGAATATAACAATCTGGCGCGATACATATAAACCCCTCGCGGGCGAAACGCGCAGCCAAGTCGAGTGTGTGCTGCACGAGCCCATAGCGTTCGTGCATAATTACGATGGCTGGTCGGGGTCTATTGGTCTCTCCCGGAATTGCAATAAAGGCGGGCAGTCCACTTTCGCAAACAATTCTCTTGGTCTTGATGTCCACCATTTTGCATTTTCCCCTGGATTTTTCGTAAAATTATCCTTAGCCAACGGTGAAGCGGGGCCATAGTCAAGCCTAGCAACGAATTTGATTGTTTCCGGGACTTTGCCAACGGCGCAGAAATTCGCTATCACCTATGTTATGGCTACTCAGAAAAAAGATCTTCTCGGCCAGCGGCTGCAGAGACTCGAAGACCCACCATTGATCACCGGGCAGGGAAACTATGCGGCAGATATCAATTTCCCTAATCAGCTGCAAATGCGGATCGTGCGCAGCCCCTACGCGCACGCTAAAATCACGTCGATTGATACGACCGAGGCTGCGGCAATTGCGGGTGTCGTAAAGATTTGGACAAGCAAAGATATAACTGATTTGCCACCTATCGATTTCCGAGCCGACAAGTCTTCCGAAGAGCTAAAACCGTTCCGCCAAAATGTCCTGGCGACAGATAGGGTGCGTTATGTCGGTGATCCGGTTGTCGCGATCTTTGCGGAAGATGCCTATATCGCGGAAGACGCCGCTGATCTTGTCGTCATTGATATTGAGCCTTTGAGGGTGATCACATCGGCAGATGATGAGCCTGGTGAATTTGATGATGGGCTAAGCTCTGAAGCAGGTTTGTTAACTCATACCTACGGGGATGTTGACGCCGCCTTTGCGGCTGCTGAAACGGTAATCGAACTTGACCTGCGGACGGGGCGTCATTCCGGTGTGCCGATGGAAACCCGCGGCGCTATTGGTGTTTATGATTCTCAAAATGATATCCTTAAACTCTTTGGTGCCGCGAAGGTCCCGCATCGCAATCGTGACACGCTAGTTAGAATGTTAGGGCGAGAGGAGGATAAAATTGAACTTCACGAAGGCCATACGGGTGGCGGCTTTGGCATTCGCGGCGAGTTATATCCTGAAGATGTTTTGGTACTAGTGGGAGCTCAACGGCTTGGCCGACCAATCAAATGGATCGAGGACCGCCAGGAACACATGATTGCAGCCAATCAGGGGCGCAATCAGCATCATATGGTTAAAATCGCCGTCGACAAAAATGGTATGATCCTCGGGATGGAAGATGAGTTCTTTCATGATCAGGGTGGTTATATCCGGACCCACGGTGCGAATGTGCCGAACCGGACAATGTGTATGCTAACCGGCGCCTATAATGTACCCGCCTATCGGGCATTGTGTCATTTAAGGCTAACTAATAAGACACCGGCCGCCACTTATCGCGCGCCTGGACGGTTTGAAAGCACGTTTGTGCGCGAACGATTAATGGATGCGCTGTCAGCGAAACTCGGCATCAATCGCATTGAGCTACGCCGCCGCAATCTGATAACTGCTGATCAAATGCCGTTCACCATCAATTTTGATGAACCAGGTGTTGAGGACCTTGAGATCGACAATGGTGATTATCCAGCACTTTTAGAAAAGGCGCTGACCTGGCTGAAATGGGACGAGCTGGAAGCTGGCCTCAAACGCCGTCGAGCAAACGGGGAGATGGTTGGGTCTGGTATCGGTGTCTTCGTTGAGGAAAGTGGTAAGGGTCCTTCTGATGGCGCACGTATTTCTGTTGATGAAAATGGTGACGATGAAGTGCTAACTGGTGGGGCGTCATTGGGGCAGGGGTTTGAGACAACGATGGCCCAAATCTGCGCCAATGCGCGTGGCGCAGATTACCAACGTATTAAGGTCATCCGCGGTTAATGTGACGGCGTTGACTTTGAGGGATAAGGCCCTGAGCCTTGCCGCAGAAATGCTCCAAAAGCCCGCAAAATCTCTCGATATCGTCGAAGGAACAGTGATCGTTAAGGAAAATCCATCTGGTCCATCTATTACCCTCGCAGAAGTCGCCCGTCGAAACGTTGGAGGTCTCGCAGCAGAAGACTTTCATAAAACCAAAGAGTCGGCGTTTCCCTACGGCATCCATTTTGCTGTAGTCAAAGTAGATCCAGACACCGGCCGTATAGATGTAGAGCGGTTTATGGTCGCTTATGATGTCGGCTGCATGGTCAACGAGATGTTGCTCGAAGGGCAGTTAGTTGGTGGTTGTATTCAGGGGATCGGCGGGGCGCTCTATGAAGAGTTCGTTTATAGTGAAGAAGGCGAGCCTATGGCGGTGACGTTCGCTGATTATATGATACCTACTCTGGATCGCGCGCCGAAGGTTGAATGTATGATAACCGAAGATGCACCAAGCCCCCATAATCTTCTTGGTCTAAA
>CAYZDH010000209.1:0-4088 GCA_964477025.1 uncultured Rhodospirillaceae bacterium
AAGTTGCTGAACATCAATAAGAAGCCCAGCATTTAGGTTTAAAGATATACGTTGACCGTCTAATGTCACCGGTTCCTCATCTCGCAACGCGGCATAAAATTTTTGTCGCTCTGTCTTCGCTTGGATAGTATCCGCTACCATTTGCTGGATATCTTCACTTGGACGCACAAAGACCTGCGCGTTGTCACCATCAACAATTACAGGGTCATGTGGATCTATTCTTGCGAGCAGGTCGGTGATACGCCCTACTACCGGTATGTCTAGCGCCCGAGCAACAATCGCAACATGAGCTGTTGCGGAACCCTCCTCGAGCAACAAAGCACGTAATCTATGTGGCTCGTAATCGAGCAACTCTGCAGGCCCCATATTATCAGCCAGAAGCACAACATCGTCAGGTAGGGCCGCATCACCTGCAGCTGTTAGCGGAGAATCGTTTAAATGCTGCTGTAGACGTCGGGCAAGATCTTCGAAGTCATGCATACGTTCCCGCAAGTATGGGTCAGTCGCCATATTCATACGAATACGAATATCCTCCTGTACCTTCTGGACCGCAGCTTCAGCTGTAAGTCCACTAGATATTGCTTCGCGCAGCCGATTCAGCCAACCTTCGTCGCGCGCTACAAGCCGATAGGTCTCAAGTACATCACGGTGTTCGCCACGCCCTGAAAGTTCGGTTGCTGCGAACAAGTCTTCGATAGCCTCCTGCATCTCATTCAGAGCCCTCTGAAGTCTCATCTCCTCGACCTCCGGGTCGTCGGCAAAAATCGCTCGTACTTCAACTCGGGGTTGATGCAACACAGCCTCGCCCACGGCAACTCCTGAATGGATCTGAATGCCTGTCATTCTGAGCGGCAGGATTGCATTACCCTCTGCTATTATCTGTTCACTGGGACCGATCAAGTCCCCACCCGCAATGAGTTCTGCTAAAACGACGACAATCATTTCCAACGCTTCTATTTCTTCTTCGGTATATTCACGTTTGGCTTTATTCTGAATAGTGAGAACACCCCGAACCCGTCCTCCCCGGAGGATGGGAACACCTAAAAAAGAGTTATAAATTTCTTCGCCAGTTTCCGGTCGATAGGCAAACTTAGGGTGAGCTTGAGCATCGGCTAGGTTAAGCACACAGGCATGTGCTGCGATATCTCCGATTAGCCCTTCATCAACTCTCAAACGAGTTTTATGAATTGCACTGGGATTAAGCCCCTCTGTTGCGAATAGTTCCAGCACTTCACCCGCACGCACCACATAAACCGTGCAAACCTCTGCAACCATCTCCTTGGCAATAACTTTAACCAGCTTATCTAGACGTTCCTGTGCGTTGCCATAACCAGACATTACGCCCTGAACACGCCGTAAAAGGGGCCGAATTGCTGTACCAGTTGTATGCGCCATTTTTCGTCGCCGTCTCGCCGCCATTTACGGCGTATTATCTACGCGGCATCTAAGCCATACGCAGTATGTAAAGCCCGCAAGGCAAGCTCGGTATAATCCTCAGACACCAGGACACTAACCTTGATTTCCGATGTTGAGATCACCTGGATATTGATACCCTTTTCTGCAAGAGCGGTGAACATGCATTGTGCTACTCCTGCGTGGCTTCTCATACCCACTCCAATGACAGAAATTTTTACTACGTTGGAGTCTGCAATCAGCCGTTTATAACCGAGGGAGGGCTGATTTGATTCTAAAATTATACGGGCTCGCTCAAAATCTTCTTTTACGACCGTAAAGGTCATATCGGTCGCTTTACCGTCTTCGGAAACATTTTGGACGATCATATCGACGTTAACGTTGGCTTCAGACAATGGACCAAAAATCCTTGCCGCAACTCCGGGCTGATCGGCTACACTGACGAGCGTAATCTTTGCTTCATCTTTGCTATAGGCAATACCACTGACAACTTCTTTTTCCACGATTTCTTCTTCATCTAAAACCATTGTACCCCCAGATCCAGAAAATGACGATCTGACTTGAACCCGGACAGCGTGATTCATGGCAAGTTCTACCGAACGCGTTTGCAAAACTTTGGTGCCAAGGGACGCCATCTCTAGCATTTCTTCGTAAGTAATTCGATCAAGTTTACGGGCTCTTCCCACAATTCGTGGGTCGGCCGTATAGACCCCATCAACATCTGTAAAAATATCACATCGGTCAGCCTTCAAAGCAGCAGCTAAAGCCACCGCTGATGTATCAGACCCTCCGCGGCCTAAGGTCGTAATCCGATTGTCGGACCCCAACCCTTGAAACCCAGCAATAACAGCCACCTGTTTAGATGCAAGGCGTAACTTAAGGCCATCGGTTTCGATACCCATAATCCTTGCTTTCCCATGCGAGTCATCTGTCCGTAGGGGAATTTGCCAACCCAACCAAGATCTCGCATCTATTCCTAATGTCTGCAAGGATAATGCAAGAAGACCTGCAGTAATTTGTTCACCTGCTGCCACAACGGTATCGTACTCTCGGGCGTCAAGCATCGGTGCGGCGCGCGCAGTCCAGTCGATAAGTTGATTTGTCGTTCCTGACATAGCAGAAACAACTACAGCTACCTCACTACCCCGATCAACCTCAGCTTTAACCCTTTCGGCCACCGCCTTAATATGATCAATATCGGCAACTGAGGTGCCGCCAAATTTCTGGACAACTCGTGTCATCTCAAAATCCACCCGAAAAAATGCTTACAGCGAATCCCAGCCCTTTGTTCCTTACGGGGAAAAGCCATATTTCTTTGATACTGCGTGCAGCGGGCGTGTTCTTACTCTATATCATTGTTGAGTGGCAAGTAATTCAGGACCTAAATATAAATCGGATTACATAAAAAGATGACTACACTAGGAATTGATAGAAAAAATACAGTTGACCCCGCCGAAGTTGAACGTTTCTCAGCTATATCCAACGCTTGGTGGGACCCGGAGGGAGACTTTCGGCCACTTCACCGCTTTAATCCGGTGCGTTTGGAATATATTCGAGGACAAATTTGTAAACATTTTGACCGTGACCCTCTTAATTTAAACACCTTAGAGGGTTTAAATATACTGGATATTGGGTGCGGCGGAGGATTGGTCACCGAGCCAATTGCGCGTATGGGCGCTAACACCTCAGCTATTGATGCATCCAAGAAAAATATTGAGGTCGCCCGTTTACATGCTGACCAAAGCGGGCTGGATATTAATTATCGTGTTGCTACTGCCGAGAAATTAGCATCAGAAAAAGCCCAATTTGATATCGTGTTGGCGCTTGAAATCATTGAACATGTTGCCGATATCGATTTATTTGTTTCGTCATGCACCTCCCTAATAAAGCCCGGGGGTTTAATAATTTTTGCAACGCTTAACCGCACTGCCAAAGCTTTTGTCCTTGCAATAATCGGAGCTGAATATGTTTTGAGGTGGTTGCCACGTGGCACTCATCGCTGGGATCGCTTCGTAAAACCTTCTGAACTCGCTCAATCACTCATCCGTCAAAACTTAAAAATGGCAAACATTTCGGGAGTTAGCTATAATCCATTGAACGACGTTTGGCGGCTTTCCAAGGACTTGGCCGTAAACTACATGCTTTGTGCTGAAAAGCTTAAGTTAAAGTACCCTATCGAGTAATTTCAAAATTAAAACTGAAAACAAAGGACTGGGTATTTAGCTGCTGATCCGATTAGGCGTCGTGGTCAGGAAGCCAAGGAATGTGCTGCACATCAATCCCTTCTTCGCTCAGCTCCTCTGCCTCTTCTGGAGTCGCCTCTCCGTGAATACTGCGTTCCTCTGCCTCACCGTAATGAATTTTACGGGCCTCTTCGGGGAATTTCTTCCCCACATTATCGCTATTCTTTTCAATATGGTCGCGTATTTCCTTAAGCGCCGAAATATACTTTCCCATCTGCTTCTTTGCTTTAGGCGAAAGGTGGACGGCTTTTTCATCCACTTTTTTTGTTCCCGAAAGAGAAGGGGCCATCAATGCCTTGTCAACCTTGGTGTCACCACAAATTGGGCATTCAATCTTATTGGCCTTGCGCTGCTTTTCGAAGGCATCGCTGCTCGGAAACCAAATTTCAAACTCATGGTCGTTAGAGCATTTTAAATCAAAGACAATCATTG
>CAYZDH010000210.1:0-4080 GCA_964477025.1 uncultured Rhodospirillaceae bacterium
TAGGATTGCTGGCTTCCTTTGCTAAATTGAGATGTTTAAGGTCGCGTGTGAGCGGCCCCTTGTTTACGTAAGCGATGGGACCTACTACCCACGGACGGCCATATTGAAGCCCCCACCCACCACGTTGTTTTTTTATCCGAGCTTCGAATTCAGGATGTTCTATAATGTCCTGATTAGAATTTTCCTTCGGGATTTCCGCTCCTGGTGGTGCCGCTGGATCAATATTCGACAGCCGGTGTTTTACGTAAAAGGTGTATGAGATTTTCCCCATATCGCCGTCAGATACTATATCGACCCCGCAGGCGTCCTGTTTGGAGACCTCGTCTTTTACAGCTTCTGCTACCCGGGCTTCCAGAGCCCCACTATCGTGGGGTTGGTTTTGATCTTCAGCGGTCAGCATATCAAAAAGATCAAGTGGTCGGGGGAGGCTGCCAACGTGACTAGTTAGAATTCGGTCAGTGCTAGTTTTCATTTGGTGTTATCCGGAATGGTTTGGTTAAATGTGTTGTCCTTTTAGTATTTCTCTCTTTTCGAGGTAGGGTTGGCAATCAGATTGAACAGATTGAATAGGCGGGTAAAACCTTAATTCGCAAGTTTTACCCGGATCTTACTTTTGTTTATTTTTGTTCCGTGTAGAGCCTCGATGGCTGCATTAGCATCTAGCTTTGATTTCATTTCAACAAAACCGAAACCTTTGGAAAGACCCGTAATATTATCCATGACTAAGTTGTGACTGGCGATCTCTCCATGGGTGCTGAATAAATCTGCAAGGCCGCATTCGGTTAAATCGCGGGGCAGATTCAGAACAATTAGTTTCATAGCAGCACCGTCAACACAGATTAGGGACAATCATATAACATGTCGGTCTTTTCCGTACCAGAAGACGCTAGCCAGGCGGCCTCCACATGGTCGCGGCAGATTAAGGTTACGTCCCAAGCATCTTAATGCACTTAATACAGCCATAGACGCCCTCGTTGTTAATCCTTAAATAGATAGTTAAAGAAATACTTAATAGGAGAAATTCCACAATGACAGATACTAAGAATTTCCCGTCTGATGTTTTGCCGGAAAGCCGCTCACGTGTGCCACTACCTAACCGTGATGATCTAGACGAGGCCGCCCGCGAGGTATATGACGCGCATGTTAAAATCGATCCGGCAGCTGGCAAGTCTTTGGCAGGGCTTTTCGGGCCGGGTGGCATCCGGTTGCATTCAAAAAAGCTTTCTGGGCTAGCGGCACCGGCGGCACATTATTTGCGCCACGGTGCTGATTATACTTTGATGGAGCGCGAGATTGCGATCCTTACCACGGCCCGTGAGCATGACGCACAATTCGAATGGTGTGCGCATGAAAAAGAAGGTTTGCGGGTTGGTGTTTCAAAGGAAACTATCGACGTAATTCGTCACCGCCGCTCTACAGAAGGGCTACCGGAATCTCATGCTGTGTTGATCGAAATGGGTCGTCAGCTATTTCAAACTCATGCCTTAGATTCCAAGACGTTTACTCGAGCATGCGCTGCGTTTGAAAGAGGAACTCTGGTTGATATTATTGCGTTGATGGGAGCCTATTCTTCGACTGCTATACTGCTCGCCGCATTTGACGTGCAGCTTCCTGACGGCGCGGAGCCTGGACTCCCTGTGGATTAAACCGCATTAGCCTCGTTCTGTGAAGGAGGGAACGGCGGGCTTGATTATAGCAGAAGACTAATTAGCCCAGGTCGTCGACATGAAAAAACTCAAAATGGTTAAAGTCTTGAAATTAATTTCTGGTTAGTTATTTGTTCATGTTATGTTCTTATGATAAGCTCGTCATATGGAACAAAAAATAAAAGAAATTCGGAAAAAGCCAATTACCGCGAAGTTTGGTGAAATCGAGTTGATCGAAGAAGAGCGTGAAAACTTACTATTTGTCATCCGCTATGCGCTTTCAAAAAATTTTAAACATCGTCCACGTAAACAGCAACATTATAGCGAAGACGATTTCAGCGCCTGGGCGATGCAGGTGCTAGATCATATGGAGCTCACCGGCCTTCGAATTTTTAAGAAGAAGGTTATGAACGGTAGGCATTTCCGCCCATAAAATGACTCTGTTAGAAATTTCTACTTCTATAATCCGAAGTTTCTTTTAACACCTAAAGGGTAAATTTACGGTTATTGGGAGGGGTCTTTTTGGGATTACGAATCCTTCGAAGCAGAGCAAAGGTAGCCTGAAAAGACTCAAATAGAAATTATATCATGTCCATTATGGTGCCCGAATAAGTGGTGCGTGGGTAGACCGCGCGCTTTCGGGCGTTAAAATAGTCCGGTAACTGCAATTGATAAATAAAGCTGGGAGGCTACGGGGGTGGAAAATTTTCTATCTGAAAAACCAGTCGCCATCATTGCTTATGGCGAAGTCAAGAATCAGCGTCGCTCGGGAAAACGCCCCTACGAATTTGCTGCAGAGGTCATGGGCCAAATCCTTGAAAAAACTGGTCTTAAGAATTCGGATATCGACGGGATGGCGACGCATATGCCCACCGCCGAAGCAGGTAATACTTTTTATACTAATACAATGGCGGATAATCTCGGGCTGCAACCGCGCTGGACACAGCTGACCGATATTGGCGGTTGTTCGCCAGTCGGTAATATCGCTCGTGCCGCCGCAGCGATCGTAACCGGCCAATGTGAAATAGCAATCTGTCTCGCGGCCGATAGCACCGGTACCACTGGTGTAGGGCACCGACGGCTCGGCGGTTACCGTCAGGAGTTTATGGAGCCAATAGGGTTCCAAGGGCCGCCCGTTGCCTTTGGACTTCTCAGTCATGCTTATGATCAAAAATATGGCCTAAATCTGGAAGCACTTGGTCAACTCGCTGTGACACAACGTAATGGAGCATTAGCCAACAACAACGCGATAGAACAATTTCGTAAGCCAATCACTGTTGAGGATTATCTAGGGTCTCGGGTAATAGCGGAGCCTGTCAGGCTACTCGATTGTGTGATGCGCTGCGATGGCGGCAACGGCCTTTTAATCACGAGTACCGAGCGTGCAAAGGAGATGGGTCTAGAAAAACTTGTCTATCCGGTTGCCTATTCAGAGGTTACTAATTTTGAGCCTGATGACCCTAATCCGGATATAACTGAGACCGGCTTTGCGACGGTAGGACCCGACGTCTTCACTAAGGCAGGCATGTCGCCAGAAGATATTGATATGTTCCACCCTTATGATGATTTTTTGATTGCGGTGATGTTGCAGATGGAACAAATCGGATTTTGTAGCCGCGGTGAGGGCGCGGAATTCATTCTTGGCACCGATATGTCGCCAACTGGGAAGCTTCCAGTCAATACCGGTGGTGGGCAAATCTCTGCCGGACAGCCAGGTCTTGGCGGTGGCGGTGTCAATTTAACGGAAGCGATCCGGCAGCTGAGGGGCGAAGCTACGGATCGTCAAGTTGAGGGTGCGAAGAACGCATTGGTTACGGGTATAGGGGTAATCCCTTATTTCCGTAATTGGGGTAGTAGCAACTGTATGAATTTGGAGGGAACATGAAATGTCAGATGAAATACAAATTCCTCCGCCGCCCATTCCCTCTCCAACTCCAGTTAGTCAGCCGATGTGGGATGCCGCTAAAGAGGGTAAACTTCTCCTGCAAGTAGACCCTGGCACTAATAAGGTACAATTCTGGCCGCGGCCCGTGAACGTGCAAACGGGTAAATCGGATTACGAATGGCGTGAAGTTTCTGGTAAGGGGGTACTTTCAGCATGGACTAAAGTACATGTTCCAGCATTCGGATTTGCTGATCGGGTTCCCTATATTCTCGGTTCCGTCGACCTCGTTGAAGGCGGTAGGATTGTTGCACAACTCGTAAAAGTTAACGATGCGGTACTGGTGCCCGGCAAGGCAGTAAAGGTAACCTGGGAAAAGCGCTCGGATGAGATAAGTGTTTATCAGTTTGTACCGGATTGCTAGCGAGTAAAGCTGATTGACGTTTGTTTTCGGTTCGGTTGAGAGGTGTTAACTCGTTTAAAGGAAAAATTTTTAATCGGGAGGTTTGTTATGTTCGGTTTAACAGGTTTTAGTGCGATACCGAATACCAT
>CAYZDH010000211.1:0-3996 GCA_964477025.1 uncultured Rhodospirillaceae bacterium
ACGGTGCCACAGCGATGATAGTCGGTGGCGGCTGGATTGGCCTTGAATGTGCCGCGACCCTAACCCAACTTGGTTGCAAATCTGTTGTCGTCGAGGCCGCCGATCGGCTCTGTGGCCGCGCTGTTACACCTGAAATCAGCGACTGGATGTTAAAATTCCATACTGGTCATGGTGTCGATGTCCGGTTGAGTACGGGAATCGAGAAATTCGAAGGTACTGGCCAGCTAGAGCGCGCCGTTCTGCCAAATGGTGATACCATAGACTGCTCCATCGCCGTCGTTGGTAGCGGTGTTATCGCGAATGTAGAATTAGCTCGGGATGCAGGGCTTGAAATTAATAATGGGATCGTCGTTAATGACCGTGCCTACACATCAGATCCAGATATTGTTGCGGCGGGCGATGTAACCAACCACCCAAATGACCTGCTGGGCCGCCGTATCAGGTTAGAGAGTTATGAGAATGCCCAAAACCAAGGTATTACCGCTGGCAAGGCAATGCTCGATAGGGCCGATCCCTATTCAGAAATTCCATGGTTCTGGTCAGATCAGTTTGACGCTAATCTGCAAATGATCGGCTTACCCCAGGACTGGGATGAGACCGCAACAAGGGGCGACGAAGCCTCCAACGAGTTTGTAACCTTTTACCTTAAAAATGGGGTGATTGACGGCGCCATTTCAGTCAACAATCCCCGTGATCTACGAATCGGTAAAAGGCTAATGCAGAGCAAAAAACAAGTCACTGCCGCTGAACTGATTAACCCTGAAACTAAAATGCAGACGCTCCTCAAGCGATAACTCCGTACTGCTATAGCAATCCGAGTGATCTAAGTTCGTCTGCCATACCCTGGGGTAGCGAGGATACTACTTTGCGTTCCGCAGTCGTTAAATCCGCCGGGGCAGAATCAACGTCCATATAACGCCACCCCTGAATTGGTTTGTGCGGCAACAAAACTGTCTGAACTAATTTTGGATCTAATATCAATGCGCAGCGGGGTTCACCATTACGACCAAAGGCCTCACCAAGGCCGTCAATACGCTGTCGAACACGAATGTACCCTTTTATAATCCAATATATTGAACCGTTATCAAGAACCTCCTCCGCCCTTTTAGGAGAATTTCTCGTCAGGTGCCTTAGATCCCCGGATTTATTTTTTTCTTTGTTTTTACGAAGACGCTCAATCTGAATTTCTCTTAAATGATCAACGCTTTCGACGCCCACGGCGATTTTAACTAGGTGAATTGTCATAGGTAAAATATGGTCTGAAACCGCCTTGTTATCTAGACCTCAATAACATTTTTTATTCCCCAAAAAACCTAGCCGGCCTTCTTCATATGACAGGCACTCTCGATGATTAACAACTCCATCATCAGTTAAATACTTTACTATATTAGGTGGGAATATATCCAAGAAACTTCCACCAATGGTATTGTAATGGAAGGGAAACAAAAGCTCCAAATAGAGCAAAGGGGATCATAAGCCGCATAAACTTTGAAATAGGGAGACCTGAGATTAAACGTGTAGCTACTAAAGGCGGAGCTTGATAAGGAAAAATTAACAATGCCCATGCGGAGACTTGGGTCATTAATACCGTCGAGAGAGGCCACCCGGTAGCACTAGCAATCGGTTCCGATATAGCAGTCATAATAGCTGGTTGGCCTGGCAATGTTGTTACCAGCTGCAAAATCCAGCCCAGGCCAATGACCGAGAAAAATTTTTGCAACCCAGATTCGGCCGTTAAATCCATTCTAACTGTTAAGAACTGAGCGAGGTTCTCACCAAATCCTGTTTGTGTCACCACGGTTCCCATCCCTACGACCGCAGCTAAAAATATAATAGGACCAAAGTTCATTTTTGTTAGTATTTGATTGGCAGGAAGAATACCGACAACTGGGAGAGCACAGATAATTCCCGCCCCAAGTGATATCCAGGCTGGTGAAATTCCATGTAAATTATCTGTTGCCCATAGGCTTAGAGTAATTACCAGCAGGCCCAAAATCTTCTTCTCATTAAATGACCAAGGTTTAGCGCGGTCTATCCCGATATTAGTACAATTAATAATTTTTTGAGGAAATAAAATATAAATAGCGATTGGAAGGCCGATGAGCCCAAAAACTCCCGATACGGGGAAATGCAAAATGAGCCAATCGGTATAAGAAAATTGTATTCCATGCACGGCTTCTGCTGCGCCTGTTAGCACAACGTTTGGAACATTTGCTGGCAATATAGCAAATGGAGGAATAAGCGTTCCCATGCCGACTGCAAGTGTCAATCCTGCCCTACCATTGCTCCCGGCTTCAAACCCAAGCCTATCGGCGAGAGCTAGAACAACCGGCAACATAATGGTTACCCGACCAACAGCGGAGGGCATCAGAAAGGCCAGCACTAGCATCAGAAAAACAATCCCAATGATTACTCTAAAATAACTTTTTCCAAAAATGCGTTCCAGGTTACTAGCAATACGAATGCCTAATCCTGAAGCCTCTATACCGATTCCAATGATCAAACCGCCAAGAACAAGCCACACAGCTCCAGAAAAAAACCCGGAGAAGACTACATCAGGCGGTGCTATGGCGAGAATTATACAAAGAAAAAAGAAAATCAGCGAGCTTAGAAACTCAGGAATTACCGCGGTTGCGAACAATCCTATCGTAAGCATTACGATGCCTGCAGTCCGCATTACTAAAGGGTCAACACCTGCTGGCGGCGGCAGAAAGAAAATCACAATACCGGCCAACGCGGCAATCCAAGCAAGGCAACTCGTAATTTTCAAAATCTTAGCCTATTAATTCTCGAGAATTCGATTACAGCAGAAGCAAAGCGGCGAGGCCGAGAAACACCGAAAATGCGACTACATCGGTAATAGTCGTCAACAATACGCTGGATGCAATGGCTGGGTCGATACCAGTTCGTGAAAGAACCAAAGGAATTGCCATACCCGAGAACGCCGCGAAAACTAAGGTAACAATCATAGCAATTGCCATAACAACACCTATTCTCCAAGAATCCCCCCAATACCATGCTACACAACCAATCAATGATGCAAAAAGGACACCGTTATAAATACCGACTAAGGCTTCCTTACCCAGCACACGCATTGCATTAGACTTTGTGAGTTCTTTGGTGGCAAGAGCGCGTACGGCCACAGTCATTGTCTGAGTTCCGGCATTTCCGCCCATCGAAGCAACAATTGGCATCAAAACGGCCAGCATTACTACCTTTTCAATAGTTCCTTCGAACAAACCAATCACAATAGAAGCAATAATTGCCGTTAGCAGGTTTACAAATAGCCATGAAAATCTGGAACGGCCTGTTTTCATTGCTGCAGAATAAAAATCATCACTAGAAACACCTCCTAAGTGCATGATGTCCTCTTCTGCCTCTTCTTGAATAACATCAAGTACATCGTCCACTGTGATAGTTCCAATAAGCCTATTTGCATTATCAATAACTGGAGCCGACACCAAATTCCGTTGCGAAAACAAATAAGCTACCTCTTCTTGATCCATCATTGCCGGGACAGTGACGAGGTCAGATATCATTACATCTTTAACAATGATCGAACTCTTGCTTCTTAAAACCTGGCTTAAAGCTGCCGTTCCCAAGGGCCTTTGTCTTGGGTCAACTACAAAAATATCATAAAAATCATTTGGTAATTCTTTAGCTTCTCGTAGGAAATTAATTATCTGACCAATCGTCCAAAACTCCGGTACTGCTACGAAATTTCGTTCCATAAGTCTGCCAGCACTATCCTTCGGAAAATTCAGTCCTTCTTTGACAAAATGTCGAAGTTTAGGGGGAACATTTTCAAAAATAATACTCTGTTTTTGTTCATCAAGCGTTTCAAAAAACTCAAGTGCATCATCTAATTCTAGCCGCCTAATGGCGTTTGTTAACGACTTAGTTCCAAGTTGTTCGACGATCTCGTCACGAATATCCTCTTTAAGTTCCGGTAAAATTTCGGGATCAAAATCTGGTCTCATATATTCTACAAGCCGA
>CAYZDH010000212.1:0-3909 GCA_964477025.1 uncultured Rhodospirillaceae bacterium
TTGCGGACCAAGGTTTATCTTTGCGGCTGCGGATGATGGAGAGATAAACCTCTAAAAATGTTTTTCCCACATCTTTGGTAAAAGCGAGGTCCGCGTTCCAGTCCTCTGAGCTAAGATAGTCGTAAAAAATACCTCCGACACCGCGGGATTCATCACGGTGCGGTAAGTAGAAATATTCGTCGCACCATTTCTTATATTTTTCGTAATAGTCGGCACCGTATTTGTCACAAGTAATTTTCAGTGCTTTATGGAACTCAAAGGCAGCTCTTTCATCAGGAACCATTGGCGTTAAATCTGTCCCGCCGCCAAACCATGACTTGGTGGTAGTAATGAATCGCGTATTCATATGAACCGCTGGGACAAGTGGAGAACACATGTGGGCGACTACCGATATTCCCGCGGCCCAAAATTCAGGAAATTCCTCCGCACCGTGAATTTCTTTGCGGAATTCTGGAGAAAATTCTCCATGAACAGCAGATATATTGACGCCGACCTTTTCGAATACTCTCCCGCGCATTATCGATATGGTGCCTCCACCTCCGTCAGAGGCCTTATCCTGGCGCTTCCATTTCTTGCGCTCAAACCTGCCAGGTGCTTTAGCTGAATTGACAGAGCTACCTTCTATCTCAATAGATTCAAATTCTGCGCATATAAGATCGCGAAGCTCTGTAAACCAGGTGTTGGCGGCTTCTTTTTTTTCCTGAAGAGTCTGGGTCACGGGTTAGCCCCCTCAGAAAATCCCTTTGTTTGGCGTAGGGCTTCGCCCAGAACCATTGAGGCGGCTACAGCAATATTGAGGGATCGCGTCCCCCCGGTAATCGGAATTCGGATACGAGCAACAGCCGCGTTATGGACCTCTACTGGTGCTCCAGCACTTTCCCTGCCAAGAAGTAGGCGATCATCAGTTTGAAAAACAAAATCATAATATGGTAAATCACCGGACGTAGTTAACAGAACAAGTCGATTGTTAGCTTCTGTGCAATTTTTCTGAAAGGCGGCCCAAGAAATATGGCGATTGAGGTCAACTTGATTTAGGTAATCCATACCCGCCCTGCGTAGCCGCTTATCATCAAGGGCGAAGCCACAAGGCTCAATTATGTCGACACCAATAGCCATACAGGCTGCCATTCTCAAAATTGTCCCTGTATTTTGTGGTATATCGGGCTGATACAAAGCTATTCGCATGGTTAATTACTGTTTAACGACCCTTGCAATTTGGACTTTTTCAATTATACCCGTGCCCCATCAAAAGGGTAGTATTGCTAACATACAAACCTTGCTGCGTCGTAAGGCCGCAGTGTTTGAATCTGGTGGTACGTTAACTATAACACGTATCCTAGCAAGCCCACGGCTTGCCCGCGGACAGAAATAAGAGGGATATAATGGCGAGTTCTGCTGATACGGTTGAGAATGGTGCTCAGCAACCCGAAGAAGGCGAAACTAGGCGAGATTTTTTAATGCTTACGACGGGTGCCTTTGGTGCTTTTGGAGCAGCGGCAGCTGTGTGGCCGCTTGTTGACCAAATGAATCCGGCGGCTGACACGTTGGCTGCTTCTACAACAGAAGTTAATTTGGCGCCGATCAAACCCGGACAGCGCGTGTTGGTAAAGTGGCGCGGTAAGCCCGTGTTCATCGTACGTAGGACCCCGCAGCAGATTGCAGAGGCAAAAGCAGTGAAGCTTGCCGAACTCGTTGACCCCGAAACAGACGAGGCACGCACAAAAAAAGCAGAATGGCTTATCATTGTTGGAGTTTGTACGCATCTCGGCTGTATTCCAGCGGGTACTAAGCAGGGCGAGGTTAAAGGTGAATATGGTGGCTGGTTTTGTCCGTGCCATGGCTCACATTATGATACCTCGGGGCGAATTCGTAAGGGACCAGCACCCACAAATTTACCCGTCCCTGACTATAAGTTTCTGTCTGACAATCTCGTTAAGATCGGTTAGGAGAAATCTGGATGAGTAATTCTAAGTTTAAAAATCCGATTGTTGCGTGGATTGACTACCGGCTGCCTGTTTTTACCTTTTTGGAGCATGAGCTCCATGAATACCCCACACCCAAAAACCTCAATTATTGGTGGAACTTCGGATCCCTCGCAGGGATTATCCTCGTGATAATGATTGTCTCAGGTATTGTCCTGGCGATGCACTACACGCCGCATACGGCTTTCGCCTTTGATTCTGTGGAACGGATCATGCGGGATGTTAATTACGGCTGGTTGATCCGCTATATCCATGTGAATGGAGCATCGGCATTCTTCATTGTAGTTTATATTCACATATTTAGGGGTTTATATTTCGGCAGCTACAAGTCTCCACGGGAAATATTGTGGATCCTGGGTGTCGCTATTTTACTCTGCATGATGGCTACGGCTTTTCTTGGGTATGTCCTTCCTTGGGGTCAAATGAGCTTCTGGGGGGCTACGGTTATAACAAACCTTTTCTCAGCGATCCCCATTGTCGGTGACTCTATCGTTACGTTGCTTTGGGGGGGCTTCTCAGTCGATAACCCGACCCTCAACCGGTTCTTTAGTTTGCACTATCTAATGCCCTTCGTTTTGGTTGGTATCGTTGTACTGCATATCGTTGCACTGCATCAACATGGATCTAATAACCCTATTGGAATTGATACCAAGTCACCTCAGGATACTATCTCGTTCCATCCCTATTATACGATTAAGGATATGTTTGGGCTGGGGGTCTTCCTTATTCTCTTTTTTGGCTTTGTGTTTTTTGCGCCGAATTTTTTCGGGGAACCAGACAACTATATCGAAGCTAACCCGCTGGTGACACCTGCTCACATCGTACCCGAATGGTATTTTCTTCCATTTTATGCGATTTTGCGTTCGTTTACAGCAGATGCGCTAATTTATTTGCCAATTTCATGGTTGATGTCGGCAAAATTGGCCGGTGTCCTGGCAATGTTTGCATCGATCTTGGTGCTGTTCGTTTTACCCTGGCTTGACCGTTCTCCGGTCCGCAGCGCTCGCTTTCGTCCAGTCTATAAACAGTTTTATTGGTTACTGATAATCGATTGTATCATCTTGGGTATTTGTGGTGCTAAGCCTGCAGACGCCCCATGGACCTATATCGCTCAGGCAGCGACGGCGTATTATTTTTTGCACTTTCTCGTAATCATTCCATTGCTGAGCTTTTTTGAAAAAACTCGGCCGCTGCCAACGACTATCAGAGCGCCGGAATTAAAGGAAAGTGGGAGTTCATCCATCGCAGCAAGCGCTAAACCGATGGAGAAAGCGTGATGCACAAAGTTTCTATCAATATTGCGACTATTATTGTAGTGACGGTCATTGCGACGACTAGCGTGTTTGCGGCCGGTAATACCGTTAAGCCTGAAAAACAAAATTGGTCGTTTTCAGGGCTTTTCGGTACGTTTGATCGGGGAGCACTACAACGCGGCTTCCAAGTCTATAATGAAGTATGTGCGGCATGCCATTCTGCTCGGTTGCTACACTACCGCAACCTGAAGGAAATTGGGTTCTCGGAAGATCAAGTGAAGAGTATTGCTGCTTCTAAGGAAGTTACCGACGGCCCCAATGCGGAAGGGGAAATGTTTCAACGCCCGGCACGTTTGAGCGATAGATTAGTTAAACCTTTTCCAAATGATGAGGCTGCTCGTGCCGGTAATAATGGCGCCCTTCCGCCTGACTTAACCTTGATGACCAAAGCCCGCGTTGGTGGTGCTGACTACCTCCATGCGCTGCTTATTGGTTATAAGCCAGCACCAAAAAATGTGAAGCTTGGAGAAGGTATGTATTATAATTTATACTTCCCCGGGCAGCAAATCGCGATGCCTCCACCCCTTGTTGAAGGCGGTGTAGAATATGCTGATAAAACAAAATCCACTGTAGACCAGATGTCACGTGACCTGACTACCTTTCTCACCTGGGCT
>CAYZDH010000213.1:0-3865 GCA_964477025.1 uncultured Rhodospirillaceae bacterium
GATAGCGATTACACGATGGCACGGGTCGTCAAGCATGCTCTCAAGTTTCTCGAGGTCCTCGAACTAGTTGATTGCCACATTGTCGGCCATTCACGTGGAGCTTATCTGACCTGCCGCATGACATTGGAGGACCCCGCCCGGATTAAATCCAATATTATGGTAGACACCTCGACACTTGGCCCCGGCCTGGGCCGCAATCATTTCGTTTTTACCGATACGCCTCTGCCTTTCCTGACCCGCGAAAGCCAGCGCTGGGTAATGGAGCATTATTCCTATAATCCGAAGTGTGTCACCGAAGACTGGCTAGATGAATTGATGAGGGTCGCCAAACTACCGAAATATATCGAATCATGCGAAAAGATGGAGGAAGGCGGACTGAATACCTCCGTGTTTCTGCCGAGCCATGGACGTCAAAAGTCAGAGACCTTCGACCTACTAATGGAGCGCGGCACGGGCCGGCCGAACTTATTAATTTGGGGCCATAATGACCCGACAGCGACGATCGATCAGGGCTTTGCTCTATTTGATATTCTAATCCATAAAGAGCCGCGGACAGAGATGCATGTGTTTAACGAATCAGGGCATTTTACATATCGCGAGCACCCGGAAGCATTTAACCGTCTAGTGCTGAATTATGTTAAGAACCTGCCCTAATACTGTGCCGGGCCCGGCGGCAGCCCAAGTTGTGAACGGCCATAAAGAGTGGCCACAGCGTCCCAGTTCATACTTATATGTTTAGAGGCTGCGTGGATATCGCGCCAGGCGCGCTGGACCCTGTTTTGGCTGTTTAGGCCCTGCCCGCCAACCGATTCAAATAACAGGTCTGCCGCCTGCACGCTGAGTTTGACGGCGAAGGCGATATTGCCCTTGTTGCGAACACGTTGGGCTTCTGTTAGTTCCTGTCCGGCAGACATAATATCCATAATCTCTTTAGTATCCCGCAAAACTAGGGTTTCCGCAGCGTTAATACTTGAAGAGGCCTCAGCTATCCGCAGTTGAATACTCTGAAATTCTGCAACATTTTTGGAGGCCCCCATTGCGGCTCCCCGCGTAACCCTATCACGCATGCCCTCGAGATAATCCTCAAGGGTCCCTCGCGCCATCCCAAGAATTGCGGAGCATAGGCAATAGGAAATCCCCGCAAAAAAGGGAATTCTAAATAATCCGCTTTCGTTAACCGCTGCACCCGGCGGATTACCGGATTGAGACTGCTCGTGGGTTATGATGCGATGGGCAGGGACGTAAGCTTCGTTAATAACCAGATCATTGCTGCCGGTTCCAATAAGGCCGAGTACATCCCAGTTTTTTTCAATCCGATAATCTGACTTAGGTATCAATGCAAACCCCGCTTGGGTTGGTTCAACACCCTCCGCGGGCGCAATACGCACGCCGAGCAACATCCACTGGCAAATATCGACACCGCTGCAGAACGACCATTTACCACTCAGCCGATAACCATCGCCTTCCGCCAACGCCACGCCGGTAGGTGCATAAGACGAAGCTGCTAAGGCCGTTGGATCCTCGCCCCAAACTTCTTCCTGCGCCTCCTCCGGGAACAGACCTATCTGCCATTGATGTTGAGCCCCTGTCGAGAAAACCCAACCAGTCGATCCACAGCCAGATGCAACAGTCATCGCGACCCGAACGAAGTTGTCGAGCCCAAATTCCAAACCGCCAAACTTCTTCGGTTGCACGACCCGGTAAAGACCGGCAGCAAGAAGTGACTGAATTGCATCAGGGAGAACACGGCCAGCCTTTTCGGTCGCCCCCTGCCGGCGTCGTAATTCCGGGACAAGTGCTTGCGCCCGCGCCACCATTGCGTTGGGGGACTCATCATCCGACGAAAAAACAGCTTCGGTATTAGATTGCATTGGTCTCAAACCATTTTGCTAAGCTACTGACAGAGCATAACGACCTTAAATCACCAAAAACAGCCCCTAGGTTAGTGCATGAACGAAATTTATCCGATAGTTTAGGAGACTGAGAGGTGCTAATACACCGACTAAATATATAGATTTAAGGGGGAGACCGATATGAAGCTGCTACATTTTGATGATTTTAAGTTGGGCATCCTAAAAGGCGAAAATGTTGTCGATATAAGCGATATCGCTGATCAGGTTCCGCATATAGGTCCACATGATCGAATTAACGGTCTAATTGCGAATTTCAGTAGCTACCGAGATAAGATCGCAGCCGCCGTGGCCGATGGTAATGGCGTCCCTATTGCGGGTGTGCGGATTAGACCCCCTCTCCCGAAGCCCGGCAATATCGACTGCAAGGCAGTAAATTATATGGAAAACGGTACACGTGACGCTCCAGCGCCAATCAATGCGTTTCATAAATCACCAAATGCTGTCATTGGCGATGGCGACACCATGGTCCTCCCAGATGTTCCTGCCTCAGTATTTGAAGGAGAAGCCGAAATAGCGTTAGTTATCGGTAAACGCGCAAGTAACGTCTCAGAGGCCGAGGCCATGGATTATGTCTTTGGCTACACAAACTTTATTGATGGGTCGGCCCGCGGTCTCCCGCCTACTGGCAATACATTTTATCAAGCAAAAAGTCGTGAAACTTTCGCTCCTATTGGGCCATATATAGTAACTAAAGACGAGGTATCCAATCCGCAAAACTTGCAACTACAACTGCGTAATAACGGTGTAGTGATGCAGGATTTTAATTCTGATGATATGGCACACAAAATTCCACGCTGCATTTCCTGGGTTAGTTCTACTCACACACTGGAACCAGGAGACATTTTAGCGACTGGTACTAACCACCGAGGTCTCCATCCATTTATGGGGGGCGACAACATAGAACTAGAAATTGAGGGGCTAGGTTGCCTGACTATCCACGTCAAGGACGACCAAAACAGAACCTGGGACCGTATCACCCGTTTGCAACATGCTGAAAGTGGCCGAGAGGGTGTGCATACCCCACAAACGGGCGGGAAATATGCGCCTGGTGGCTAATAATGGACTTAGGCCTGAGAGGTAAACGTGCCCTTGTTGTTGGGTCAAGCTATGGCATGGGTAACGGGATTGCCCGAACCCTTGCGGCGGAAGGGGCCAACATTATTTTAACGGCACGAAGCGAGGATATTCTTAAAAAAGAGGCGGCGGATATCCAGCGACAATTTAGCGTGCGCGTCGAAGCAATCGCCTGCGACCTGAGTAAGGAAAATGAGATAGATCAGGTGGTTGATTTTGCGCTAGATCGGTTCAGCGGTATTGATATCCAATTTAATAACTGTGGCGGGCCGCCGCGTCTCTTGCCATCTGAAGCAAACGACATTTTATGGCGGGAATGGTTCGACTTAATCATGATGTCAGCGATTAGAATGACCAACGGAACACTCCCGGGTATGAGAGAACGGGGCTGGGGCCGCATCCTGTCAATGACGTCTTCCAATATTTTTCTCGCTGCAACCGAAAACGTTCTCTCAAGTTCTCTTCGGATGTCATTGGTAGGCTGGTCAAAGGCCCTAAGCAATGAAGTTGCCAGGGATGGCGTTACAGTAAACTGTCTGGTTCCGGGACGAGTTGAGACAGAACGGGTCATTCAAGGGGACATAGCCCGCGCCAAACGAGCCGGGGTCTCAGCGGCAGATATTAAGGCCAAGATGGTTGCAGAAGCCCCGATGGGCCGCGATGGTACGGTTCAAGAAATGGCTGATGCTGCTGTCCTCCTTTGCAGTGAGCAGGCGCGATATATCACCGGCTCAGCTATCAAAGTTGATGGTGGCCGTATCCCTACCAGCCTGTAATATTAATATGGTTAAAATCTATGTCGATGCAGACGCCTGTCCAGTTAAGAACGAGATAGAACGGATAGCGACACGTCACCAATTTGAATCCTTTCTGGTATG
>CAYZDH010000214.1:0-3846 GCA_964477025.1 uncultured Rhodospirillaceae bacterium
ATGTCGTGAAATTTGAGGTCTAGAAAAATCCGTTGGCCTAATTCTGCGATTTCAGCAACACCGTCCGGGCCGTTTGCAGTAAAAAACTCTTTACCAAGCTTGAAGCCGCCTACAGCGCCTTTCAGAGCCATCGCTAACTCAATCGCTTGGTTACGGTCGGTCGTGTCAATCGCGCAGAAGATTCTCTCGGCAGGCGTGGGATTTCCCATAGGTCTTTTGTCCCTGGTGGGTTAAATACTTATGTTCTTTATATAGGCGCAGAATGGCAATGCGGCAACGATCACAATTTAGTCTTCGCTCAGGGCGAAGTGGTTGCCCTGTTCAAGCTTTGTCGCATGTGGCTTTGGGTTGGAACCGCCCTTTTCTTTTGCAAATACTTCCAGCGCTTCCGCCCGTTTCCGATGTTTTTTTGCCTCCATCCTTAAACGAAAACGCGAAATGGATGACAGAGTTACCCCAATAGTTAGCCCGATACCAATTGCCCCCAAGATTATAATATATAATGGTACTTCAGCAGTGAGGGGAAGGGGATAAAAATCGACCTTCGTCCCCGCTCGATTTGCTACGGCAAAAACAGCAGCAATGCCGATGATCACCGCGAGAAACAGTTGGATGACAAAGCGCATTTATTTGTCCTGCTGTCTTAACCCAAAAAATCAGGTCCTGTTCCTTGGTTCGACACGATACTTGTGAAAACCCTAGGGTGTGTTGAGCCGTACCCTTAAGTCTTTTCCGGCCTTAAAAAAGGGGACCGACTTGCGTGTAACAAACACAGTCTCGCCAGTGCGGGGATTTCGGCCCACGCGTGAGTCTCTATTTTTGACAGAAAACGCCCCAAAGCCCCGTAATTCGACACGATCACCCTTGGATAACGCTGTTGATATTTCATCCAAGACGGTTGAAACAATCCGCTCTATATCGCGTTGGAACAGATGCGGATTTTTATCCGCTAGCCGTATAATTAATTCAGATTTGGTCATTACAACCCGCCCCTGGTTTGCCAAAAACAGCAACCCCTCCGGCGCTGTCTGATCAATTCCTCAATTGGATTGAGGGTGCCAGACAGATACTAGCCCGTCAAGAATAAGTCTTTCAGAAATCGACGTTTTTTGTATTAAGGAGATAGCATAGTCGAGCCACCGCTTGACGCTATTCTCAGGTCGGATATCGAGTACTGGCAGCAATTTGTCTATCTGTTTTTTTCTAATTAACCAATTTCTAGCTTCCCGCTCACCACCGATCCCGTCGACAAGCCCTATTTTGAAAGCCATACGGCCAGTATAAACGCGGCCATCTGCTAGCTCTCGAACTTTCTGTATTTCTATGTTGCGGCCTTTTGCAACCATCTCCACAAACATTTTATACATATCGTCGACTAAAATTTTAGTGGCCTCCCTAACTTTAGGGGTAATTTTGGAAAAGGGAGAGGGCTCCGCTTTAAGTGGGCTGCTTTTTATAGCCTCTACCTTAATACCAAGCTTGTGCAGCAAATCAGTTACTTCTGCGGTTTGCATGAGGACACCGATAGAACCAGTAATAGTCCCCCCGTGGGCAATTACGCGATCAGATGCAATAGCAACCATATAGCCTGCTGAAGTTGCTAATTCGTCCATAATAGCGATAACAGGTTTTTGTTTGCGAACTCGATTAAGGGCCTTATGTAAAGCCTCTCCACCGACGACAGTGCCGCCTGGGGAGTTTATGCGAACAATTAATGCTTTCACATCCTCGTCCGTACGAATGCTCTCAATTGCGGCTAGGCGCTCAACATCGTTATGAATAAAATTTGTAATCTTTAGTCGGGCTATATAGTTGCCAGATTTTGGGTCTGAGTATTTTAAGGCACCAACGCTAACAGCTGCTAAAATTAAAACAATGGCAGCTGTTCGCCAGAAAACGACCCGCCTTTTTAGCCTGCGGCGGTCAATAAGATAATCGGCTTCCATCGCTCATTCCTGAGATATACTTCGCACATCTCGTGATTGTCCTGCGGGATCCCTTTAGTCAGTTTTCTGAGCTTCCTCAATATCTTCGGAAGGGATCTTTTCTGCGGAAGGCGATTCCTCGGTTTCGGCCGCTTCTTCGTCAGCATTGTCTTTATTATCATCCAAAGTGGTCTCTTGGGAGTCCGCCTCTAGAGTGGGACCGTTTGGTGCGCCTTCTTCCGCTTCATCTCCCCCGGCCTTACGTATTGCGGCACCGAGAATATCGCCAAGACTTGCCCCTGAGTCGGAAGATCCATAATGTGCCATGGCCTCTTTCTCCTCGGAGATTTCTTGAGCTTTTACCGATAAGTTGAGTTTGTGGTCACGCCTATCGATATTGGTGATTTTCGCATCGATACGATCATTGACAGCAAAACGATCAGGGCGCTGCTCGCTTCGCTCACGTGAAAGGTCGGCTCGCCGTATGAAGCCGTGTAACCCACTGGAAACTGTTACTTCTAGGCCATTATCGTTGACTGCACTGACTGTACAGGTAACCACATCGCCCTTTTTAAGGTTATTAGCTGCGGATTTAAATGGATCTTCTGTTAGCTGTTTTATACCAAGAGATATACGCTCCTTTTCGATATCGATATCGAGGACCTTGGCTGTGACCATTTCTCCTTTGGTATACCCTTCAACAGCTTCATCGCCGGCTTTTTCCCATGATAGGTCGGACAAATGAATCATCCCATCGATGTCACCGGGTAGACCGACAAATAAACCGAACTCAGTAATATTTTTAATCTCCCCTTCAATCTCTGTATCGACCGTGAAACTAGATTCAAAGTCGGTCCATGGATTTTCTTGGGTCTGTTTGATCCCTAACGAGATTCTGCGTTTACTCTGATCCAAATCCAGGACCATGACCTCAACTTCCTGACTAGTAGATATGATCTTACCTGGATGAACATTCTTTTTAGTCCAGCTCATTTCCGAGACATGGACTAGTCCTTCAACACCCGGTTCTAACTCAACAAAAGCGCCATAATCAGTGATGTTGCTGACCCGCCCTGTAAAGACTCCTTCTAGTGGGTATTTGGTCTCTATACTGTCCCAGGGATCAGCCTCGAGCTGCTTCATTCCCAACGAGATACGCTGGGTTTCAGCATTGAAACGGATAACCTGAACATTAACAGGCTGCCCTACTGTCAAAATTTCACTGGGGTGATTGATACGGCGCCAGGCCATGTCTGTAACGTGCAAAAGGCCGTCGACACCTCCGAGATCAACAAATGCGCCATAGTCAGTCAGATTTTTCACAATACCTTCAATAACTTGACCTTCAGTCAAGCCGGCTAGTAATTCGTTGCGTTGTTCCGCACGAGACTCTTCTAAAACTGCGCGGCGGGAGACGACGATATTACCACGACGCCGATCCATTTTTAAAATTTGAAACTGTTGTGGTGTTCCCATTAGCGGATTGATGTCGCGCACGGGGCGGACATCAATTTGGCTACCAGGTAAAAAGGCGATAGCCCCGGAAAGATCCACGGTAAAACCGCCTTTTACGCGGCCAAAAATCGAACCAGTGACGCGTTCCTGATCATTGAAAGCTTTTTCTAAAAGGGTCCAGGCTTCCTCGCGTCGGGCTTTTTCCCGCGAAAGCATGGCTTCGCCCTGACTATCTTCCATTCTTTCAAGATAGACATCGATTAAATCACCTGGTGAGATCTTAGCATCGGAACCCTGAGCGCCAAATTCTCGAAGCGCTACGCGCCCCTCAGATTTTAAGCCCACGTCGATTAAAACGGAGTCGCCTTCGATCGCTATAACCGTCCCTTTTACTACTGTGCCCTCAGAGAGCTCGCCCTCTCCGAAAGTTTCCTCGAGCATTCCAGCAAAATCTTCGTCAGACATT
>CAYZDH010000215.1:0-3831 GCA_964477025.1 uncultured Rhodospirillaceae bacterium
AGGTAAGACGGGGATATCCAGGGGTTTGGAGCTGGTCTCTCTGGAAATTTAAATATTTTTCGATAATTTTCGTAGCTCTTCTTTTGCCACTTTTCCAGTACTGTTTCGAGGGAGCTGGTCAACAAATCGAATATGCCGCGGCTTCTTGTAACTTGCGATGAATTTCTGACAGTGTGAAATCAAATCGTCTTCAGACGGTAAATTTTTACACTCTTTGCAATTTACGAATGCCATTACTGCTTCACCAAACTTAGGGTCTGGAACCCCAATAACAGCAGCCTCCTTAACGGTAACGTGGCTTGTTAAAGCATCCTCAACTTCTCTCGAATATATATTGAGACCTCCGCTAATTATCATATCTTTGAGGCGGTCGACAAAGTAGAGATAGCCATCTCCATCGCGTCTTGCGATGTCCCCGGTGCGAAGCCAACCATCAACAAACACGGCAGTGTTGTCCTCAGTCCGTTTAAAATATTTTCGCATAACCGTTACGTCTCCGGGCGCTCCACAACGAACTAAAACCTCACCGGGCTTGCCTGGCGCGACATCTTTCAGGTTTTGGTCGACAAGCCTGACTTCAACACCACTCGCTGGCAAACCAATAGAGTTTGGTCGGCTACTTTGTTCTTCTGGTTTAAGGCAACTGATTAGCCCTGCCTCAGTTTGAGAATAAAAACTATAGAGGCGTAGTTGCGGCAACAATGCTAACAAGCTGTCCTTTAGTGAAGTCGGAAATGCCTCCCCAGTTGCCAGCATGCCGACAAGTGACTTGCAGGCTTTGGGATTATTTTCGATGTAGGGCAATAACATCCGGGCGATCGTTGGCACGACGCCGATATGAGTGACGCCCTCCTCCTCAATCAATTTGAGAGTTTCTGAGGGGTCAAAAAATTTTTGTAGAATTAAAGTTGATCCAGTGGAAAAGCTACCAGCGAGGCGCGCAATACCGATCCGGTGCGCCATCGGGGTAACACAGAGCATCCGGTCATTGTTAGATAGTTGCCACTCGAGCGCACCAAGCCAGCATTGGCCGACAACGATGTTGCGATGTGTAGATATAACGCCCTTGGGTTGACCGGTGGTACCCGAGGTGTAGCAAACGAGGGCATCATCCGAACCACTTTCTGGAAAAGGCGGCGGCTTGGTGGACGCTGATTTCATTATCGCATTAATATCGATTTCACCCTCAATAGGACGACCCGATATAATTTTTATAATCTTTGAGGATTTCTGGGTTTGAGCGGTTGTGGTACGGGAATCTGGTGTAAAGATGATAGCGAATGGACTAGAATCTTTTAGGATATAGAGAACTTCTGGTAGTGCTAATCTATTGTTTATCGGCACAATAATGCCGCCTGCTTTTGCGATTGCGGCCATCGCTAGAGCAGTAGTAATGCAGTTTGGCATGTGGAGAACGACACGAGCACCCGGTGTCAGACCGAGATCAATAAGCCCGTTTGCTAGTTGATTGGTAAGAGATTCAAGTGTTTCGAAGTTTAGTCTCTCTAAACCACAAACAAGCGCTTCCTTTTGCGGCGCTCGTTGTGCCGCAACTGTTAGTAAGCTGCCAAAATTAAGAATCTTTAATACCCCAAGTGTGCGTAAAAACTGTATCAATGCCAACTATGTCGAACTTTCTATCTTATTGATAGATCCGTTGACGTTGGCGCGAGAAAAACAAACCATTAATATTATGGCGTCATAAGGAGCTTAAGTCATGGATGGAGAAACAATACTCGGTCACCGGGCACGTATTGGCTACACGGTGGCTGCAGTAACAACCGAAATCTATCCCATAGATTGGTATCGTATTGCTGCTGACGGAGTGTCGCTGATGATGATTACATTACCCCTTGGTGAACGCTCCCAAGAAGATGTCGAAAAGTGCTACCAAATCTCAATTGAATCAGCGCATACGATGGCACGGGCAGGAGCTAATCTCGTTTTGCTGGGTGGACTACCAATAAATATTGCTAAGGGAAATGACACCGTAGACACACTAATGCAAAGCTTGGAAAGAGAAATTGGTGTTAAAATGTCATGTTCTGCTCTAGCGCAAGCTAATGCGTTTTCGGCACTGGGGTCGGAAAAGGTTTGTATAGTCCACCCATTCCTAGAAGACCAAAGCCCACGCCACGCCAATCACATGAATAAAGTTTTTGGGTTAGAGTCGACCGGTGTATATGCGGGTGGTTCAAGCCTCATCGACCTCGGTACATTGCCGCCGAACCGCGCTTTGGAATGGGGTAGGGCGGCTTTAAAAGCCAACCCTGGAGCAGATACATTGTATTTTGCATGTCCGCATTGGACAGTAATTGACGCTATCCAGCCCTTAGAAGAAGAGTTCGGTATTAATGTCATGGCATCACTCCAGGCAATTGCCTGGGAGGCAATGCGGAAAACAGATATTAATGATCGGGTTGATGGCTTTGGCAGGCTGCTGAAAGAATTTTAGTTTTTAATTGATGACGTAAAATCTTTTTCGCAACCGCAGCTCAAATTCAATCTTTATCGTTAAAACTTGTGTTGAGATCTTGCCTAACCTTGTTTGATCTTGCGAGGAAGACATCAAATCGAATCTGTGATTTCCTTACTCCTCTATAAATGTAGGGAGCTAACAATGCCACCATCAGTCTTTCCCACAGGCGTCACAATTTATAATCCGAAAAAAACCTACAATAGTTACATTCTGTTCGACGGCCGCGATGGCAAGGCCCAGTTGATTGATATGGCGGGTAATACAGTTCATACCTGGCCATATTCCGGCTGGCCTGTTGAAATGATTGATCCGGCAGATGCCGACGGTAAAAAAGGCCATATCCTTGGTCAAAAGGAACCGAATCCGTTTGCGAACGAAACAGTCATAGAACTCGACTGGGACGGCAATATTGTTTGGGAGTGGGGTGACCAAGCCCCTGGGGGGAAGGCGGGCCAGGATCATGACCTGGCCCGCTTGCCAAATGGAAATACGCTTGTACTCGGCTATTATTCTCGAATTGTGCCGGAAATTTCTGATGAGCCGGTGCGCGACCAAAACATTTATGAAATTAGCTCAGATGGGAAAATCATTTGGCAGTGGAGTGCCGTTGATCATCGGGAGCAACTAGGTATTTCCGAAGAAGATGTCGGCCTTTTATTGGATCCTAAAGTCAGAAATAGACGAACTGGACTTCTCGCACTTAATAATATGCACCCTCTTGGCCCAAATAAATGGTATCGTGAGGGCGATAGTCGTTTTCATCCGGATAATCTGATAATCGATTCCAGAGATGGTAATTTCATTGCTATTATTGAAAAGAGTAGCGGCGACGTTGTTTGGCTGTCTGGCCCAAATTATCCGTCCTCTCAGGATATGTCGAAACGCACATTCGTGGGTAAAATCCCGCGTCCTTTGGATCAGACAGCGGGTCAGCATGATGCCCATTTAATTCCTGACGGGTATCCGGGAGCAGGGAATATCTTACTATTCGATAATGGGGGTTATTCGGGTTGGCCGCCGGTTTACCATTTTTTGTGGCAGGCGACGCGCATCCTGGAAATAGACCCAATCACGCGGGATATCGTCTGGCAATACGACGCATCTTCATCCGGTGAACAGGTGTGGACATTTTTTAGCTATTTCATGGGTGGCGTTCGGCGTCTGCCAAATGGAAATACCCTCATCTGTGAAACCATTCACGGACGAATTTTTCAGGTTACACCGGAGGGAGAGATCGTGTGGGAGTATATTAATCCTAACTTTGTTGGCCCGGAGGTTGGTGACAAAGAGGATGTTAATTTGGTGACCTGGATGTTTAAGGGTAAAAGAAATTGGATGTATAGGGCCCAACC
>CAYZDH010000216.1:0-3796 GCA_964477025.1 uncultured Rhodospirillaceae bacterium
TTGCCAACTTTGAAAGAGGATCCTGCTGAAGCTCAAATTTCTTCGCATCGCCTAATGCTTCGCGCTGGGCTCATTCGTCAGGCTAATGCAGGCATATATTCCTGGCTGCCAATAGGCCTACGCGTTTTGCGGAAGGTTGAGGGGATAGTTAGAGAAGAACAAAATAGAGCCGGCGCACAAGAGCTTCTAATGCCCACAATTCAGTCTGCGGAACTTTGGCAAGAAAGTGGGCGTTATGACGGTTATGGTAAGGAAATGCTTCGCATAATTGATAGACATGATCGTGAGATGCTTTATGGACCAACTAACGAAGAGCTGATTACCGATATCTTTCGTCAAACAATCCGTAGCTACAAAGATTTGCCGAAAAACCTTTATCATATTCAGTGGAAATTCCGTGATGAAGTCCGCCCGCGTTTTGGTGTAATGCGGGGGCGTGAATTTTTGATGAAGGATGCGTATTCATTTGACCTCGATTACCAAAATGCCCGCAATTCTTACAATCGTATGTTTGTGTCTTATCTACGCACTTTTGCGCGTATGGGGCTTAAAGCTATACCCATGCAGGCAGATACTGGTCCAATCGGTGGAGACCTGAGCCACGAGTTTATTATTCTGGCTGAAACTGGAGAAAGCGAAGTATTCTGTCATAAGGACTATTTAGATTTTGATGCTCTCTCGGAGGTGACCGATTATGACGGTGATTTAGCTTCTGTTGTTACAAAGTGGACAAATCTTTATGCCGCTACGGATGAGAAACATGATCCTGTTCAGGCAAAGGAGTTAGGGGATAGCTTAATCAGTGCGCGTGGTATTGAGGTGGGCCACATATTTTATTTTGGGACTAAATATTCTAAAGCAATGGGTGCCGCCGTCACAGGACCTGACGGCGAAGAGCTTCTCCCAGAAATGGGATCCTATGGCATTGGCGTTTCGCGCCTTGTTGGCGCAATAATTGAAGCGTACCACGATGAAGATGGAATAATCTGGCCGGATAGTGTCGCGCCATTTTCAGTAGGGGTTATCAACTTAAGAACTGGAGATAAAGATTGCGATAAGGTCTGCAAGGACGTTGTTGACAAATTAGAAGCCGCTGGAAAAGAGGTTTTGTATGATGACCGAGATGAAAGGGCGGGTACTAAGTTTGCAACAATGGACCTTATTGGTTTGCCTTGGCAGATAGTGGTTGGGCCTCGTGGCCTGAAAAATGGTGTAATCGAAATAAAGAGGCGTGCAAGAGGCGAACGACAGGAGCTGTCGATAGATTCGGCCCTTTCCAGGCTCTTGGATTAATCGGTATCAACATATGATTTTCTCAGGTTTCGAAGTGACCGTGGCGTGTCGTTATTTAAGGGCACGTCGACGGGATGGATTTATTTCTGTTATCGCTGGTTTTTCTTTGGCGGGGATAGGTCTGGGGGTTGCTACTCTTATCATTGTGATGTCAGTGATGAACGGTTTTCGCGCAGAACTTATGGGTCGAATTTTAGGTTTAAATGGGCATCTTGGGGTCTCCGCCCCGTTAGGCGATGGCCTTAAAGACTTTGATTCCGTTGCAAAACGTTTACGCAGCGTTGAGGGTGTTGTGCGGGTTACTCCTATCATTGAAGGACAGGCCATGGCGACAGTTCGTGGAACGGCTGGCGGTGCTCTAGTTCGTGGTATTCGTCCAGTTGATATTATAAGCCACCCCTCATTAAGAAGTAGTATTGTTCAAGGGAAACTTGCCGATTTTAAAAGTAAAAATGACATTGTAATCGGCAACCGTTTTGCGGAACGGTTTGGCTTGGCTGTAGGCGATAAAGTTACATTGATAGCACCAAGTCACCGAGTTACCGCATTTGGATCGGTTCCACGTTTAAAAAACTTTCGTATTAGGGCAATTTTTCAAATTGGAATGTATGAATATGATAACTCTTTTCTTTTCGTAACATTAAATACCGCTCGAACATTTTTTAAAACGGGTGACGGAAAAATTTCTAATCTTGAAGTTATGCTTTCTAGTCCGGATCTTGTTCAGGCTATTCGATCACAAATTCTTATAAAAGCAGGGGTGCCAGTTAATATTTTAGATTGGCAAAAGACTAATGCGAGTTTCTTTAATGCCATTCAAGTAGAACGGAATGTCATGTTTTTGATCCTGACATTAATAATAGTTGTCGCGGCTTTTAACGTCATTTCTGGTTTGATTATGATGGTAAATGACAAAGGGCGAGATATAGCGATTTTAAGAACGATGGGTGCTACTCGGGGCATGATCATGCGGATATTTCTGCTATCTGGAATGGCTGTCGGGTTTATTGGCACAGCGGCGGGATTCGTATTGGGATTGGCATTCTCACTTAATATTGAGACCATTCGAGGGTGGCTGGAAACACTTACAGACACGGAACTCTTCCAGGCAGAAATTTATTTTTTATCGCAATTACCAGCAAAAGTTGACCCTGTTGAAGTAGCTACCGTAACAGGGATGGCGTTGAGTTTGTCTTTTCTAGCGACACTATATCCTTCCTGGCGGGCGGCACGCCTCGATCCGGTTGAAGCGCTTCGTTATGAATGATGATATTTCACTAGAACTGCGAGGTATTCAGCGGTCTTTTCAGCAAGGTCGGGGACAACTCGATATCTTGCGGGGTGCATCATTATCGCTTTTGGCTGGTGAGGTAACCGGTTTAGTCGGACCGTCCGGTTCCGGGAAGTCTACCTTGCTTCAAATCGCCGGTCTTTTAGAAAAACCCGATAGCGGGGCCGTTGTCGTAAACGGGCAGGATTGCACTTTGATTGATGAGCATGCAAGGACGAAATTAAGGCAAAACGAATTTGGTTTTGTATATCAGTTTCATAATCTTCTTCCTGAATTCACGGCTACTGAAAATGTTGTTCTTCCGCAATTGATTGCCGGGGTAAGTAAATTCGATGCGCGGCATCGAGCTGCTAATTTATTGTCGGATGTAGGTTTAGCTGACCGGGTTCATCATTTTCCAACAGAATTGTCTGGGGGCGAACAGCAACGAGTTGCAATCGCAAGGGCTTTGGCTAACAGCCCAAGTTTATTGCTTGCTGATGAACCAACTGGAAATCTAGATGAGGCAACGGCAGGAGCGGTTTTTGATGTTATATTAAATGTCGTAAAAGATTTTAAGGTTTCAGCTTTTATTGTTACTCATAATGACAGCTTAGCCCGGCAGATGGACCGGGTGGTTTCGCTCAAAGAGGGCGTATTAGTTGATGGATAGATAATGCATTTTGTTGCCGATTCGTTTTCCCACAAAAATACTATGGAAAAACAATCCTTTATACCGTTAATTTCTCAATATAGTGTAAGAAATTCTAGTGTCAACTACTTTATATGGTAGGTTTCGTGGTTTGTTCTAATGACATAACTTGCAGTGTATGGGAATAATACAAACATAAAGAATAGCCTGTGGAATTATTGAAAAATGGAAACGGTTGAATTCATTCATTTACGCGTTCATTCGGCTTATTCGTTATCTGAGGGAGCCATAAAATTACCGCAGTTGATTTCTCTTTGCGAGAAGCATGGGATGCCTGCAGTTGGTCTAACAGATAGTGGTAACTTATTTGGTGCGCTTGAATTTTCCATAGCTGCGAGTAATAACGGCCTGCAACCAATAATCGGTTGTCAGTTATTGGTTGATCGCCCGGAGGATTGTGGAGGGAACGCTACCCACCGTAAAAATGCCCAAGATGCTGTATATGACACGCTGATTCTGCTTGTTCAAAACCAGGCGGGTTATAGAAATTTAGTGAAGTTGGTCAGTCGTTCCTTTCAGGA
>CAYZDH010000217.1:0-3768 GCA_964477025.1 uncultured Rhodospirillaceae bacterium
TATGTTTGAATAACATGCGCCGATGCTTCCTGCTTTTCCTACCGAAGACCTAAGAACTGAGGCAGAGGAGCTGAGGTCTCAAGCGACAAACGGATTGGAGGAACGCCTTAGGGCTCTTGGAATTAAGGCGAAAATGTCGGAGGCCTATAAAGAGCGTCTTAACTTTGAACTGGATGTTATAACCGACATGGGTTTTCCAGGTTACTTTCTAATCGTTGCCGATTTTATTAAGTGGGCAAAATATAAAGGGATACCTGTCGGCCCAGGGCGTGGTTCCGGAGCTGGTTCTGTTGTGGCTTGGGCGCTTACCATAACTGACTTAGACCCCTTGAAGTTTGGGCTACTCTTTGAAAGGTTTTTAAATCCAGAGCGGGTGTCGATGCCTGACTTCGATATAGATTTTTGTCAGGATCGACGTGACGAAGTAATTCGTTACGTTCAGGACAAATATGGCGCCGAAAGAGTGGCGCAGATCATAACCTTTGGAAAGCTTCAAGCACGAGCAGTTCTTCGTGATGTAGGACGTGTTTTGGGTATGCCTTATGGTTATGTCGATCGAATTTGTAAACTCATCCCCTTTAATCCGGCCCATCCACCAACATTGCAGGAAGCGTTGGATGGAGAACCAGAACTTCAAAGCCTCCGGGATGAAGATGAACAGGTAGCTCGTTTGCTGGATATAGGCCTTAAGCTTGAGGGACTATATCGTCACGCATCCACGCATGCCGCTGGAGTGGTTATCGGTGATCAACCCCTTGATGAATTTGTGCCACTTTATCGGGACCCGAGATCCGACATGGCCGCAACCCAATTCTCTATGAAGTATGCCGAAGCTGCCGGTCTGGTAAAATTTGATTTTTTAGGATTAAAGACTTTAACAGTTATGGATCGAGCTGTGAATCTCCTGAAGAAAAGAGGTATTACGCTTGATTTGGCCGCTCTGCCCTTAGACGATGAAAAGACATTTGAAATGTTAGGTGATGGCGAGACTGTGGGCGTATTCCAGTTGGAAAGTTCTGGTATGCGCGATGTTCTGCGCCAGATGAAACCTGACTGTTTTGAAGACATTATTGCCCTAGTAGCATTATATCGTCCTGGTCCAATGGATAATATTCCGCGCTACATTGCATGCAAAAGTGGTCGTGAAAAACCCGACTACCTTCACCCAGACCTCAAGGAAATTTTAACCGAAACTTTTGGGGTTATGATTTATCAAGAGCAAGTGATGCAAATAGCTCAAGTGCTTTCCGGTTTTAGTCTGGGAAATGCTGATTTGTTGCGTCGGGCGATGGGTAAAAAAATTAAATCAGAGATGGATTCTCAACGGAAAAATTTTGTTGAGGGCGCGAAAGCGCGAGGTGTTGATGAAACACAAGCTGATCAAATATTCGAACAGGTAGATAAATTCGCTGGTTATGGGTTTAACAAATCACATGCAGCCGCCTATGCGTTATTGGCATATCAAACGGGTTGGCTGAAAGCCAACTACCCAGTAGAGTTTTTCGCTGCTTCGATGACTTTGGATATGGTCAACACAGACAAGTTGAAAATATTTAAGGACGAACTCAACAAACTTAAAATTGATTTGTTGCCGCCCGATGTGAATAAATCTGAAGCGGTCTTTTCGGTATGTGAGGCAGAAGAGGCGGATGGAAAAGGTGCCGTCCGTTATGCGCTGGCCGCAATAAAGAATGTTGGCATTCAAGCAATGGAGGATTTGGTAAAAGAAAGAAACGCTATGGGTTCTTATAGCGACATTTTTGATTTTGCCGAGCGGGTTGGGGGCAAGGTTGCAAATAAAAGATTAATTGAAAATTTAATTCGATCTGGAGCATTTGACGGAATAGAAAAAAATCGCAGAAAACTTATTGATGGAATCGAAGTTGTTCTAAAAACAGCATCTGCGGCCGAACGCGAACGTATGGAACAGCAAGAGAGCCTTTTTGCAAGTGGAGATGGTCTCGCGACAGTTCAACGTCAGAAAATTTTAGAAGTGAGTGATTGGCCGAAGATAGAGAGATTAGGGTATGAGTCGGATGCGATCGGCTTTTATTTATCTGAACACCCAATTGATTCATATGGCGGTAGTCTGGAGCGGCTTGGAGTTGTATCGCACACAACACTTGCTAGTAAAAGCTCATTAGCAAGGGCGAAGCTGGCGGGTGTAGTAGAATCCATAAGGGAGCGGACTTCAGCGAAAGGCAACAAGTTTGCTTTTTTGCAATTATCAGGGGAAAACGGAACATTTGAAGTAGTTATATTTTCCGAGGTTTTGGCCAGCAGCCGAGAGTTATTAGTGCAAGGAAAAGCGGTCTTATTAACTTGTGATGTAAAGAAAAATGGGAGCGATATAAAACTAAATGCAACATCGTTAGTAGATCTGGAACAAGCTATTGCCAAAGTAGGCAAGGGTTTAAAAGTCTTTATTAGAGATCAAAAAAGCCTTGGAGGATTAAAGCAGGCTCTTGATGGTGGGCTGCAGGGGCGGGGGCAGGTTAGGTTGGTAATGGGGATTAACCTTCAGCAGTCTGTAGAACTGGCTTTACCTGGCACTTATTTAATTTCAACGGATATGAAATCAAAGATTGAGGCTGTCCCAGGAATAATTGGACTGACTGATATATAACAATTTGTTTCCGATTTGTGATGCCGAGGGTTTTTGCGCGAAATTACTTGAAATTTACGTAGACTAAGTTTATCAAGCTTTTACTTTAAATCGCACGCGGTCTCGCGACGGATCCAACTTACATGGGTTTCGTTGTTCCGGTGTTCGAGTGGTGAAAAACTGTTCGAACTTTTATCGCGGACGAACCAACCGGAGAAAAGGATATCTTATGGCACTGCCTACTTTTTCTATGCGCCAATTACTTGAAGCTGGCGTACATTTTGGACATCACACCAGACGTTGGAATCCTAAAATGGCTCCGTATATATATGGTAGCCGAAACGGAATCCATATTTTAGATCATAGACAAAGCGTAACAATGCTGCATGCAGCGTTGCAGGCTGTACGAGACGTAGTTGGCGGCGGCGGACGTGTTTTGTTTGTCGGAACGAAGCGCCAAGCGAGTGATCAAATAGCGGATGCGGCTAAGCGATGCGGACAATATTACGTTGATCACCGTTGGCTAGGCGGAATGTTAACAAACTGGCGTACTATCACCGCTTCGATCCGAAGATTACGGGAATACGATGAGTTGCTAGAGAAAGACGACGTCGGGCTCACTAAGAAAGAACTCCTGATGCGAACCCGTGACCGTGATAAATTAGAGCGGGCGCTCGGCGGTATTAAGGAAATGGGAGGGCTACCAGATATTTTATTTGTTGTTGATACCAATAAAGAAAGTATCGCTATCAAAGAAGCACAAAAACTGGGAATTCCTGTAATTGCTGTATTGGACAGTAACTGCAATCCCGCTGGTATCACTTATCCTATACCAGGCAACGATGATGCCATTCGTTCGATTGCTCTCTATTGTGGATTAATTGCAGATGCAGTGTTGGATGGCCTTCAGCAAGAGGCAATCGCAGCGGGCACCGATCTTGGCGAGAAAACGGATTTGCCTGCTGGAGAGGTGGTACCCGAAGAAGAGGTTAGCAAGGATAGTTCTGAAGTGGTTAAAGCTACTGATGACGAAAAATCAGCTGCGGGCTGATAGAAATGCTTAAAGTTAAGTAATTTAAGGACTAAGTTATGACACAGATTACTGCTTCACTGGTTAAAGAACTGCGAGATAAAACTGGTGCTGGCATGATGGACTGCAAAAA
>CAYZDH010000218.1:0-3753 GCA_964477025.1 uncultured Rhodospirillaceae bacterium
CAGTAATGTTCCTGATTTCGGTAATACCGATATTATTAAAATGGCTGATGAACATAATGAAACTCAGACAGTCTTGCTAACAAGCGAGGAAGAGGGCATCGCTATCTGTGCTGGTGCTGATCTGGTTGGGCAACGTAGCGTTGTTTGCATGCAATCCTCTGGCGTTGGCAACTGCCCCAATTACCTCAGTCTGGTTAAAGGCGGCAGATTTCCAATCCTAATGATCGTCACAATGCGGGGTGATTACGGCGAGGAAAACCACTGGCAATACCCTATGGGTCAAGCCGTGGCACCAATTCTTGAGGCGATGGGTGTCCTCGTTATTCAAGTCGACCGTGAGGATGAATTAGAACACGCCACGGAAGCCGCAATTTCAGCTGCTTATACAGGGGGGCAAGGGGTCGCACTCGTCTTATCACAGAAATTTCTTGGCGCTAAGGCATTTTGAAATGAGTACAATAAACCGAACAGATCTACTCCCAAATATAGTACCCAAGCCAAATGAATTTTTAATTATTTCTGGTCTAGCTGGAGCTTCCAAAGACACTGCAGGTTTAACAGATGACGGTTCAAATCTCTTCACAATGGCGGGTGCAATGGGATCGACAGTTGCTATGGGGCTTGGTGTTGCGCTAGCCGCTCCCAAGCAGGCAGTTTTAGCGGTCTCCGGTGATGGCGAATTAATGATGGGAATAGGTTCCCTAGCCACAGTCGCCTCAATGATGCCAGTGAACTATACGATAATATGCATTGATAATGGCATGCATGCTGAAACCGGCGGCCAGCTCGGCCACACATCCCGACGGACCAATCTGGCCGTCATGGCAAACGGGGCGGGCATTCCTTCCGTACTCGAAATAGATTCACCAAACCAATTTTTGGAAGCGACCAGCTTTATAACCGATGCACCTGGCCCGCGTTTTCTGTGGGCACGGGTAAATACGGATCCACCAACGGCCTACAAACGTGACTTTAACCTTGCCGTTAGGCGGCAAATCTTCCGTACCGCGTTTCTCCAAGATAAAAAGATCGATTAATTCCCGGGTTCCCGCCACGCTTTCTCAAGAGGTGTTTCCCTTTTTGGTGGGGTAAAGATTGCCCGCTCACGGCAACCTTCTGCCGCTTCATCAACCGGCAGGTTGGCATCCCAGTTTTCAGCGACAAACCGGCAGCCCGTCGTCTTATTTGAGGATTCCGATCCAAGCCAGACAGCCATTGGGCCGACGACCCTGGGGTCAAGCCCTCTTCCGTCAATCGAACCGGTCGCAAATTTGGTATCGACCAAGCCGCCTGGGCTCAGGGCGTTAAAGGTAATACCAGAGCCAAACATCGCCTCTGCCCAAGCGATGGTAGCCGCTTCAATTGCAGCTTTTGATGGCCCATACGGTGTAATCGCCGAACGATGCATAGAATCGGTGCGCTTGGAAATGTTAATCACCCGCCCCCAACCTGCCTCTTTAAGATGTTTAAAGGCAGCATGGGTCATCAAATAAGGGCCAAGGATATTAGTATCGATAACATCTTTGAAACCAGCGGGATCGACATCAGAGATTGACATTGACCCATCGCCAAAATGCACGTACCGCCCAGATTTTCCTGCATTGTTAATGAGAATGTGCAGAGCACCAAATACTTTAACAGTCTCTTCGACAACGCGTGTACAATCTTCGGCATTCGACACATCGCCAAGTAGTGCTATGCCTTTTCCTCCTTCAGCCCCAATGGCGGCAACCACCTCGTTCAGCTCATCCTCTATTTCCGATTTTTGTTCGTCCGTTCCTGGCGCCGCTGTTATTGCTAGCCCCGCCGCGCCTGCCCTAGCAGAGGCAACAGCCATTTCCCGGCCCATCCCGCGCGAGCCACCAGTAATCTATGCAAACTTCCCTTCGAGAACACCGCTTGGCATTGCGATTTCCTTTTATTTTAAAAAGACTAAATAAGTGGTGTGTTCTCGCATCCCTTCCATTTCCTCGTCAAGCAACGAAGAACCAATCCCGTGACAAAATCCTCAATAATGCTATACCATTTTATAATTAAATCCCTTTGCTAGAGAAGAACGTAAAATATGTCTGAATTATCTGAATTCCTGCTAAAGCGCCGCTCCGTTGTCGTCCGGAACATGGAAGAGCCAGGCCCATCTTCTGATGATCTCGAAAATATTTTGCGCGCTGGAATGCGCGTACCAGATCATGGCCGCCTGACACCATGGCGTTTTATTGTCATTCGCGGAGCAGCGCGCGAGAAACTAGGGTTGATTCTCGGTGAAGCCTTCCGAAAAGCCAACCCGGATTGCATTGATGAACAGGTAGAAATTGAAGAAGAAAGGTTCGCCCGCGCGCCAACCGAGATAGCGGTGATTTCACGAACCAATCCAGAACACATAATTCCTGAGTGGGATCAAGTCCTGTCATCTGGTGCCGCCTGCCAAAACATGCTAACCGCAGCCCTTGGTATGGGATTTGCTGCTCAGTGGATTACTGAGTGGTACGCCTATAACGAAGATGTGAAAGTTGCTCTCGGGCTTGAGCCTGCAGACAAGGTCGCAGGTTTCCTTTACCTCGGCTCGATGACTGAAGCGCCGACAGATCGTTTACGACCTGACTATCAGGATATTGTGTCTGAATGGACTGGGCCAACGGCCTGATAGTTGCCTTTAGGAGAGAAAGATGGACAACAATCAAATGGAGAAATCCATAAACCAAGATCTTCGTGAGAAGGCCGCTCAATCTGCTAGCGAAGACCACCCAAAAAAATATGTCGGAGAGTCTCCGATCAAAGTGAACAAACTCGGCCATATGGTATACGAAGTCACTGACGTTGAACGGACAGCTAAATTCTGGCGCGAGGTTATGGGGTTTGAAGAAACCGACCGCAACGCGATTGGAATGGTTTTCTTTCGTTGCGGTGCCGACCATCATGCAATCGGCCTGAAACCAAGCAAGGCTAAAACTCGAGCCAAAGTTGGAGAAGCCCTCAGAATTGAACATCTCGCCCTGGAAGTAGATAACGCCGACATCCTATTCAAAACGCGTGATTACCTTGAACAAAACGGAATTCCGGTCGTTTTTCAGGGGCGCAAAGGAGCCGGCGGCAATATGGGACTTCACTTCTGTGACCCTGATGGGTTCGAGTTTGAACTCTATTGTGACATGGACCAGATTGATGATGCAGGCTTGCTAAGACCAGAGACGCAGTTTCATAGGGTAAATTCTTTGGAAGACGCGGTTGCAAATCCATTACCCCCCAAGAAGTGGTAAGGGATTACGTCGCTAAATTTCGGTTTTCATGTAAGAACGTTAAAACTGAACTATTAAAGGCAGTCGGTCGTTCCAGGTTCGTCATATGGCCGGCATCCTTAATGATGACCAACTCGGCGTCCGCTATCCGTTCCTGCATATACTCGCCAACAGTTGGCGGCGTCAGCGGGTCTTGATCACCAAATACTAAGAGGGTCGGGACGTCTATATTTTTTAAATTATCGACACGTGTAAAAGCCGCCGAAGCACGAACGGTCTTTATATAACTTTCAACATGCAACTCTGAAGCTGCCGCTATCGCGCGCTGCTTAGCGTCTGCTGAGTGTCCCGGTGCCAACAGCCTGCCACCGCGCGTCTGGGCGAGTTCAGCCGGGTCTGCTCCATCGAGAAAAGGCCGGATACGACTTTCAACAAACTCTTCAACTGTCTGGGAACGACTAGCCCGCTCATCGCTCTCATCGTCCCCGGCAAAAGTGTCACATAAAATCAATGTTGC
>CAYZDH010000219.1:0-3741 GCA_964477025.1 uncultured Rhodospirillaceae bacterium
ATAATGTTTCCAATGGTTGCTGAAGTTGCAGAATTTGAAGCGGCTAAGTCTATTTTAGAAAAAGAACTTGAACGTGAGCGTAAGCGCGGTGGAAAGCTTCCCAAAAAATTAAAAGTCGGCGTTATGTTAGAGGTGCCCGGTCTCATGTGGCAGCTGAAACCGTTACTCAAGAGGGTCGACTTTTTGTCCGTTGGAAGTAATGATTTATTCCAATTTTTATTTGCAACGGATCGCGGAAATCCAAGAGTTGCGGGTCGTTATGATGTGTTGTCACCTGGCCTTTTGTCTTTGCTCAGAAATTTAGTAATAGCGGCAAGAGAGGCAGACGTGGATATTTCACTATGTGGTGAAATGGCTGGAAGCCCGGTGGAGGCGATGACGCTTATTGGTCTTGGGTTCCGAACAATTTCTATGCCTCCCGTGAGAATAGGCGCAGTTAGGGCCATGTTAAGGTCTCTAGATACTTCTGAACTTTCAACCTATGTAGCAAGTCTTATTGATATACCTGATCATAGTGTTCGGCAGAAACTTATAGCCTATGCACAGGACCATAAAATCCCCATTTCGATTGGGTAAATTATGCTTGGAACAAGATTCCGTTGATTTCGAAAGACAAATTCTGTTACTAACGGCGCATACCAAGTCTTACAATAATGGTATCCTAGCAGGGAACGAGAGTAGAGCATTGGCAGAGTCCGGAGCAACAACGGGACCTGAATCAAGCGGCGCTAATACGGCGGCGCTGGAGTTTGGTACAACTTTGCGTGAAATCCGGCAGGGCCAAAATCTAGAATTGCATGACATTGCTATAGCTTTGAGAATTCGCGAAAGTTATCTAAAAGGGATTGAGGATGGCCAATTTGAAAATTTGCCTGGACCCGCCTACGCCAATGGTTTTGTTCGCGCTTATGCCAATTATCTTGGTCTTGAAGTTGATGAGGTTATGCGACGCTATAAATTGGCAGCATTTAATTCTCTCTCGCACCCATCTTTAGCTCCCCTGCCTCTTGCAGCAGAGGCACGTTTGCCTACCAGTTTGGTATTATTGGTTGCAGCACTTCTAGCTGCTGGCACTTACGGTGTCTGGTATTACCTTACGGTTCCCGGTCAAAGCTCGAAAGAAGTAATTTCGGCATTACCAGAGACGATGTCCGATTTCCCTGCCTTGACTAAAAAACCGAATAAAAAAACCACGGACCCGGTTAAAAAAATATCCCCGAAAAAATTAGAAAAGCATGAAAACCAGTTATCTATTCCAAAGAAAGCCTTGTCACCAAACCTGGCTATTACCCCTGAAAATTTTACGACTACTATTTTACCCAGCAAAGCACATCCGAACCTACAACTTAAAGTGAAGGATCCATCTCTTAAGAAATTAGAAGTAAAAAGGCTAGCTGCAGCAACGCAATCTCAAAATGTAACGTCAGAAAAAAAAGTAGTTTCTAAATTGTTAAAGCCCAAAAGTAGGATTGTTTTACGTGCTAATGCAGCTTCTTGGGTAGAGCTTAGAGAGGCAGGTGGAAAACGATTGATTTCAAAAATTTTGAGAGAAGGGGATTCCTATCAGGTCCCGTTGCAGGCTGGCATTAAATTTACGACCGGGAATGCTGGAGGCGTCGATATTCTGATAGATGGGAAAATTATAGCGTCGCTTGGCCCAGTTGGGGCGGTGCGCCGTGATATCTTGTTGGACCCAGACATCCTCCTTGCTCGTTCACCCGGTCAGCGTTAGCGCCTCATGGTAGGATTACAGCCAGTACGCGGTACCCGCGACATAATGCCTGAAGAGGGTCGGCAGCACCGCTTTATTGTGGAGACGGCTCGTAACGTTGCGGAGCGTTATGGCTATTCGGAAGTTGAGACGCCTATCTTTGAGTTCTCAGATGTCTTCAAACGTACTCTTGGAGATACTTCGGATATTGTAACAAAAGAGATGTATAACTTTACCGATAAGGGAGGTGACGAAATAACATTGAGGCCGGAGGGCACTGCAAGTATAGCCCGGATGCTAATTTCGGGCGGTTTGGCACAAAACCTTCCACTTAAATTTTTTTATCATGGGCCGATGTTCCGATACGAGCGCCCACAAAAGGGACGGTTTCGGCAATTTCATCAGGCTGGGATTGAGCTCGTGGGGGTCTCTGAGCCTATTGGTGATATTGAAGTTATAGCTCTTGGCGCTGCCGTTTTAGAAGAACTGGGTATTCTATCAAATTGCACTCTTGAGCTTAACACCCTTGGTAATACCGCAAGCCGCGTGGCCTACCGCAAACAGCTGGTTGCTTACTTTAAAGATTTTTGTTCAAGCCTATCCGAAGACAGTCAAGGCCGACTGGAACGAAACCCGCTAAGAATTTTAGATTCAAAAAATAAAGGTGATCAAAAGATTGTTGAAAATGCGCCACAGTTTTCTGACAGCCTCGATACGGGATCTAGAGAATTTTTTGCCGCAGTAACCGAAGGGCTGGACGCTCTTTCAATCCCTTATCAGCTAAATTCTAGGCTTGTTCGTGGATTGGATTATTATTACCATACAGCATTTGAATTTAAGACCGATGGTCTTGGTTCACAGGGTACAATCCTCGCAGGCGGACGATACGATGGCCTCGTTGAGCAGATGGGTGGCACCCCCACCGCTGGTGTTGGCTGGGCTGCCGGAATCGAGCGGTTGGCTATGTTGGCCAAGAATACACCTGAACCAACGAGGCCCATAGCAGTTATTCCTGTCCTCCCAGAATTTCAGGGTGAGGCATTGGCATTAGCCCATGAATTACGATCTTGTGGATATGTTATTGAATTTGGTTATCGAGGCAATTTAAGTCGTAGATTAAAACGAGCAAATAAGTTGAATGCGGTCGCTTCAATTCTTCTTGGTCCCGATGAGCTTGAACGGGGTTCAGTAACATTACGTCACCTTGATACGGGCGTACAAGAAGAGGTGACAAAAGAGGCGCTCGCCGACCATCTTAAACAATTCGGTTAGCTTTTTATGATTGCAACTATCGGCCATCCCCAACTGCTGGTAGTTGGGGCTAATCAACGTAGTAGTAGTGTCTCTCTGCGGGAGCGTTTGTTTTTAGAGCCTGAGGAAATTTCTGATTTTCTGATAAATTTGCGCCTGGCTGGTATTTCTAATTGTTGCCTTCTATCAACTTGTGCCAGGGTTGAAATGGTTCTGAACCACGAAAATCAGGACAAAGCCAACGAAATTATTGTTAATGCTCTCGCGGCACGCGCTGGATTTTCCGCATCAGCCGTCGCGGAAGAATGTATCAGGTTGGAGGGACGAGAGGCTGTTCAGCATATTTTTGAAGTTGCTGCCTCGCTTGATAGTTTGGTCGTTGGTGAACCACAGGTTCTTGGTCAAGTTAAGGTGGCCCATCGTATTGCCTATGAAACAAAAATGATCGATGCAACTCTAAACGCATTATTGGAGGCTTCCTATCGTGCTGCTAAGCGTGTCAGAACGGAAACAGCCATTGGGACAAGGCCAGTATCTTTAGCGGCAGCCGCGGAGAACCTAACTTTTAACATCCATGGCCCGCTTTCTAATGTTGACGCGTTAATCATTGGCGCTGGTGAGATGGGCGAGCTAATTGCTGAACATTTAAAAAATCGTGGCATGAGAAATTTAACCGTCATTACTCGGATAGATACCCAAGCTGCAGCATTAGCCCGCAGACTTGGCGCCCATCATGCTTCTTTCCATGAATTGGAAAGCTGTCTGCGGGATTCAGATGT
>CAYZDH010000220.1:0-3709 GCA_964477025.1 uncultured Rhodospirillaceae bacterium
CAGCTATATATTGGTCATTCCTCAGCTAGATTATAGATTGATAATCGATACAAGATTTACCATCCGCGCTAATTTATCAACCCGCCCCTGTTTACAAGCTTCCCGGGATCAGTATCGGGGACGAGGGATTTAATAGCGGAGAGCTCAAAGGTAAGGTGACGCTTGTTAATATTTGGGCTTCCTGGTGCCCACCATGCCGCGCCGAACATCCCAGGCACATGCAGCTCGCACGCGAAGGGGTCACAATTTATGGGATTAACTATAAGGACAAACCTGAAGCCGCCAAAAATTTCTTAGACACGCTTGGCAACCCTTACCGAGCAATTGGCGCCGACCGGACAGGAAAAGTAGCAATTGATTGGGGAGTGTATGGGTACCCCGAGACTTTTGTAGTAGATGCTAAAGGCCAGATCCGTTACCGCCACGTCGGACCTATTATGGAACATGATTTAACGAACAAGATTAGGCCACTAATTAAGACGCTAAGTACCAAATGACTACTCGTTTCATAACCATAATATTAACAGCTTTCATTATTTCGGTTTCCGCCGTTGCCGTAGAACCTAATGAAGTTTTGAAAGATAAATCCCTTGAAAATCGCGCCCGAAATTTAAGTAAAGGTCTACGTTGTTTAGTATGTCAAAATCAGTCGATAGACGATTCCAATGCCGATCTTGCTCGCGATCTCCGAGTTATTTTGCGTGAACGTTTAAAGGCTGGAGATAGCGACAAAGAGGTTATCGGGTTTATCGTTGCCCGTTACGGGGAGTTTGTTCTTTTAGACCCGCCAGTAAATCCTCGTACCGCCCTGTTATGGGGCGGCCCCGGACTTATTCTCCTAATAAGCGGCATTAGCCTCGCGTTATGGTTCCGACGGCGCAACACCGCTATGGCAGAAGAGCTAAGTGAGATTGAAAAAGAAAGCCTTGTTGGTCTTTTGGAAGGCAAGCCTGATAGAAGAAAGCCTGATAGATGAGTGAAATTTAATGATTTGGCTGATCTTCACAGGAATGATCTCTATCGCGTTAGTTTTTATCTTGCGCCCACTTTTGCGTTGTAAGGAAGGTAGTCTTGGCCGCACAGAATTTGATACACAAATATATAAAGAACAACTAGCCGAGCTAAAACGAGATATAGAGCGCGGTGTAATAAGCGAAGAGGCCGCGGATGTAGCATACACGGAAATTGCTCGACGCCTCCTAGCGGTAGAAAAGGAAGCGACTTTAATATCGGAAACTATAGCGCTACCGGCCAGCAAAGTTTCCACTGTCATCGCCGGATGTATGGTGCCGTTACTAGCCCTCAGTATATATGCTAACATCGGCTCACCGCATCTAACTGGCCAATTTGCCTCCAAACCGAGTGTATTATCGGAAGTTCAACCTAGGCCGAAAACCGCTAATACAAATCCAGATCAAAATGAGATCATGGCTCAACTATCCCGGCACCTCAAACAAAGCCCAGACGATTTAGAAGGATGGAAGCTATTCGCTCGCGCTCTAACGAACATTCGGCGATTTTCAGACGCTGTAACTGCCTATCAGCAAGCGATTAGACTCGCCCCAAAAGATTTTAATCTTTGGTCACAACTAGCGGAAGCGCAAATTTTTGCCGCTGGGGGCTCCATAACACCCGCCGTCAAAGCTACAATTAAAAAAGTCATGCTAATTAATCCTAATGACCCTCGGGCACGATACTATGCTGGAATAGCCGCTCGGGAGGCTGGAGAGATTAAAAAAGCATTAAAGATCTGGCTCGATCTCGAAGCAGATTCTCAGCCGAATGCGCCTTGGCGAAAACTCCTGGGCAAACGCATAAACCAGACGGCCAAAGATAATGGTATTCCGGAAAGCGCTCTGACTTCGATTCGTAGAAACTTAGATATACAAAAAAGGGGTTCACTTTTTACCAAAACACCGCTCGCTGGTATGAGCTCCACCCTGGTCCCGGGGCCAACGCCCAGCGACGTTAAGGCAGCGCAAAACCTATCAGGGGAAGAACGGCTCGCCATGATTAACAATATGGTAGAGCAACTAGCCCGTAAAATGGTAAACGACCCCGAAAACGCAGAAGGTTGGGTGCGTCTTGGCCGATCATACGGAGTACTTAACAAACACACCAAATCCCGCGACGCTTATTCCAAAGCCGCCGCCCTTAAGCCAAAGGATCTGTCAATATTGACCGCCTACGCAGTTGCAATTGCGAGAGCCCGAAGATCTGGCGCAGCAATGCCGCAAAAGTTAAAGAGTGTCTCAGAACAAATCCTCGCAATTAACCCTTCGCATGGTGCCGCTCTGTGGTTTAACGGTATTGCCATGATGGAAGCCGGGAACCAGATTGGGGCTCGCGACCGATGGCTTCAGCTACTCGCTATACTTGACCCGAAGGACGCTAAATATTCTAAGGTTTTGGAGAAAATCAAAAGTCTAGGGTTGCCCAAGAAACCCTAACGAGGGTGGAAACCACCTGCCGGCACAGCATCCAATTTTGCATTTTTATAATTCCCCCAGCGGAAGTTTAGCGCTAAATTTTAATTAAGAATCAGAAATTATAATTGAGTAAAGCTCTATGGCTGTTCAACGAGAAAAATTAAAATCCATTCCCGGCACAACTATTTTTGATGGTGCAGAATCTCGCAAGGGATATCGCATAAATAAATTTTCTATGTCTTTTATTAAACCTGAAAACCGTGAGGCCTTCACCGCCAATGAGGAGGCCTATATGGAAAAATGGAAGTTAAATAAAAAGGAGAAGAAATTTCTGCGCGACCGAGATTATCGCGGTCTAATCGAAGAGTGCGGCGGCAATATATACATGATTATGAAAATCGGTACCTGCACTGGCCATGGGCTTTACCATGTCGGGGCGCAGTTGCGCGGCCAGACCTTTGACGAATTTTTAGCGACTAGAAACGCATCAGGGGCAAGATAAGATGGCTAAGATCATAGGGGGTATCGGTACATCACATGTGCCCTCCATCGGAAAAGCATTTGATATGGGCCAGCAGGAGGAACCCGACTGGAAACCAGTTTTTGACGCCTACAAACCAGTGCAAAAATGGCTCGCTGATATCAAACCAGACCTCGCCATCGTGGTGTATAACGACCATGGCTCTAGTATGTTCTTTGATAAATACCCAACTTTTGCCATTGGAGCAGCCAATTCATATCCAATAGGGGATGAAGGCTGGGGGCCGCGGCCCTTGCCTGAGGTGCCGGGGGACCCAGAGTTTTCTTGGCATCTCGCGGAAGAGCTCGTCTACAATGAATTTGACATGACAATATGTCAGGAATTGTCGGTCGAACATGGTTTTCTCGTGCCAATGAACCTCTGCTTTCCTCATGAACCCAACTGGGCTGTGAAGACGGTACCTATCGCGGTAAACGTCATCCAGCACCCGCTCCCGACAGCAGCACGCTGCTATAAACTCGGTCAGGCAATCCGCCAAGCCGTTGAGGCCTGTGAACGTGATCTTCGTATCGTAATCCTTGGGACAGGTGGAATGTCTCATCAGCTAAATGGGACTAGGTTTGGACACCTAAATGTCGAGTTTGATAACGACTTCTTAGACAAGATAGAAAATACCCCGAAGGAACTCACTCAACTGACCCACCAAAAAATAATGGAGGAAGCGGGAGCAGAGGCAGTCGAGTTAATTATGTGGCTGACGATGCGTGGAGCATTATCAAACAAGCTGACTAGAATTCAT
>CAYZDH010000221.1:0-3684 GCA_964477025.1 uncultured Rhodospirillaceae bacterium
TCAACCCATCTCGCTATGGAGGCTGGCGAAGGAGGGGCTGACTATATCGCTTTTGGCGCTTTTTTCGACAGCACAACCAAACAGCATAAATTCGCAGCAGAACCCGCTTTGTTAACACAATGGCAGGAGACAATGCTTGTCCCCTGTGTCGCAATTGGCGGTATTACTGTTAAAAATTGTCGTCCTATTGTTGATGCGGGAGCAGATTTCATCGCTGTCTCTGCTGGTGTTTGGAATTATCCCGATGGGCCTGCTGCCGCCGTTAAAGCCTTCAATGAAGTTTTTGATGAGGTTGCGATTGTATAAGGGGTTTAAGCGCCATTTACGAGCTCACCTTCAACAACACAGCGCCGTAATAGACGAGGTTCTTCAGCCGGAAAACCGGTACGAGCATGCATGGAACCACAAGTTATCCCAAACCAAAAGATGGTCAAATCCTGAGAATGAGGGCGCCCTTTAAGCAAGGACTTCGCCCTCGATTGTCACCCGTCGTAACGTACGGGCTTGCTCACGTGGCCAATCAGTTCGGGCATGAAGACAAGACAAATTGTCCCAGATTATGATATCACCAGGTTTCCATACGTGTTCATATATGTTTTTGGGTGCCTCAACTATATCCGCAACCGCGTTAATTAAGGCTCGACTTTCGTCGTCACTATACCCCTCAACCCGAACAGACATCAGCCGATTGATATAAACCGCCTTGCGCCGAGTATCCGGATTGGTCACAAAAACTGGTTGCCAATGATGCAATAGATTTTCCAGCGGCTGATTGAGGTTACCGGGCTCTATTTTTGTATAGTCATACATTTGTAAAACTTTGCGGCCTTCCAGTTTTTGGCGCAGTGAACATGGCAAACAATCATAGCCATTATAAAGGCTTGCAAATTTCGTATGGCCTCCTGAAAGGGGAATTTCAACCGCATAAAGAAACGACGCCCTGTGAGGTTTCTCAACATAACATTTATCAGTATGAAACCACATTTCACCGTTGCCAAGCGATCCAATGGGATTCCCCGCTTTGTCTACTTTATTGGTGACGAGCTGCATCGGATTGTCAGGATCAGCACGGTAGGCGCGCTTTTCAACTGGTGGCTTTACCCTTGCAGCCACCTTCCCATAAATCCGGGCGTAAGCAAATTGCTCATCTTCTGTAAGTTTCTGCCCTCGAACCAATAGGATACTATTCTTGGCCCATGCCTGGCGCAGCGCTAAACCTACGACATCATCAATTGGCTCAGAAATATTTAGGCCGCGCACCTCAATACCAATGGCCTCCGATAATTTTAAAAATTCCATTATTACCTCATCGCCACATACGGAACCTTCCAGCAAACGATCAATGTAAAATTATTGCATAGCAAGAGATACAGGCCAAAATATTTATGATCATCGTACAGCAACTACAGGAGCCCAAAGAACATCCTCTATTTTTTCTACACCAGCGCACAACATGACGAGCCGGTCGAACCCAAGCGCCACTCCAGCTGCTTCAGGCATACCCGCCGATAACGCATCGAGAAAATCTTTATCAATCGGATAGCTGTATCCAGCTATTTCCTTTTTGCGGGCGATGTCCAATTCAAGGCGCCGAAGTTGCTCTGCAGCATCAGTTAACTCACCGTAACCGTTGGCGAGTTCCAAGCCACAGACAAATACTTCAAACCTCTCAGCGACACGTCCATCATTAGGGTTTGGGCGTGCCATAGCTCCCATGGATAAGGGGTAGTCAAATAAAACTGTGGGGACCCCAACACCGAGTTTTGGCTCTATTTTATCTAGATATATTCGGAAAAAAATTTCATCCCACTTATCGTTAGGGTCAACGCGAACACCAATACGTTCCGCTTCGACTGCCAACAAAAAAGGGTCCGGTTTTAAGGGTTCGGGCGCTGTGGCCAGAAGATTAATCCCGCAGTACTTCTTAAAAGCGTCGTTTACACTTAGATATTCCCAATTAGCAAATGGGTCACATACTAGTCCCCGCCACTTAATGGTTATGGGTTCTTTATCGGAGTTTGCTTCCAAAACCACTCTACGAATCAAACCTTCGCAATCCTCGGCAATATCCCGCCACCCGGCTCCTGCCCGGTACCATTCCAACATTGTAAATTCAGGATGGTGCTTACTGGAGCGTTCCCCATTACGCCAAACCTTCGCCAACTGAAAGATTTTTTTCATTCCTGCAGTCAAAAGTTTTTTCATCGTAAGCTCTGGAGAGGTTTGAAGATACAGCGTACGCGCACGGTCCATTGCAAAGGGCTCAAAAATTTGGGTCTCAAAGGCAGTAAGATTCGGCTCTGTACCCGGGGAAACTTGTATTGCTGGGGTTTCCACCTCAACAAACTCGCGCTCAGAAAATAATTGACGGACCGCCATAGCAACTTGGTTTCTAATCACCAAGGCCGGTAGCCTCTCAGCAAAAACTTCTCTTTGCCACCAGGTTTTCTCGACAGATTCATCAAGGGATTGCTTACCGGTTGGCGGAGTGTCATTCATATCTCTAGTCCCGAATTATTACCCTGGGATTTATTTCCAATGGCATAAAATTTTTTGGAGAATATACCATGAAGGCGGCTAGAAACCTTGTCCAGAAGTTACAGTCTCGGACCATTACATCACCGGATGATTTGCTAATTACTGGTCTAATTCCACCGGACCATTTGGCCGCTATAACGGAGGCCAGCGCGACTTTACCTATAAGCATAACGAAGCATATTGGTCGATTAATTGACCCTTCAATGCCGAACGGTCCCATTGCCAAACAGTTTGTCCCGTCAAATCTGGAAACCCATAAACAGGAAGAAGAGCTAATCGATCCAATTGGTGATATTCCTCACAGCCCACTTCCTGGTATTGTTCATCGATACCCGGACCGGGTATTACTCACTCCTTTGCTTACTTGCCCAGTATATTGCCGTTTTTGTTTCCGCCGTGAAGTTGTCGGCGACGGTTTGCTCGGGGCAGCAGATCTGGACGCGGCCCTCGACTATATTCGTGATCAAACAGAGATTTGGGAGGTGATTCTATCTGGCGGCGACCCATTTATCCTGTCCCCGCGGCGGCTAGCACAAATTATTGATGCGCTGGATAAAATTGATCATGTCGCGGTCATCCGAATTCATACGCGGGTTCCTGTCGTGGACCCCAAGCGGATCACTGCCCCTCTTATCAGCGCAATAAAGCGTCAAACGCCCGTATTTATTGTACTTCATTGTAACCACGCCGAGGAGCTTGTCCCCGAAGCGGAACGGGCTATTGCTGCACTAGTCGACCAGGGGCTTCCGATGCTTAGCCAATCAGTCCTACTAAAAGGTATCAATGACAATTCTGAAGCCGTGGCCAACTTGATGAAAAAACTCGTACGCTGCCGCGTAAAGCCCTATTATTTGCATCACGGCGATAAGGCACAAGGAACCAGCCATTTTCGAACGACCCTTGCCTCCGGCCGGTCGATAGTCGCTAAACTGCGGGGCCATTTATCGGGTCTTTGCCAGCCCACCTATATGCTAGATATTCCTGGGGGTCATGGCAAAGTACCCGCTGCTGAAGATTATATTAAGGCCGAAATCGAAGGCGGGTGGATAGTGAAAGACTGGCAGGGTAATACCCATAAATACCGTGATTAGACTCATACGATAGAGTGCGTTGAATCCATGCAGGCAACCTGCTAATTTTCGCCGC
>CAYZDH010000222.1:0-3641 GCA_964477025.1 uncultured Rhodospirillaceae bacterium
GGTAACACCATCAACAACGCAATCAACGCCAACTGAATCCCAACAATTGGTATAGCAGCTCGATAAATTTCGCCGATACTTAATTGCGACTGTACTCCTTTCATGACGAAGAGCAGCACACCAAAGGGCGGTGTTATGCCTGCGAGTTCCAATTGGACAAGAATTAGGATGCAAAACCAAATCGGGTCCAATCCCATTGCCAATACCAGGGGCATGAATACCGGTATAGAAATCATCATAATCGAGATAGTATCGATAAAGCACCCAAGCACCAAAACCATCAATTGCATGATTATGACCATGACAATTGGTGAGAGATTAAGTTCCGCCACCCAGTCTACCAGCGACGATGTTGCCCCCGTCGCAGCTAATATTTGACTAAAACCAGATGATCCAACAATCACCAACAACATCATAGACGTTGTTTTGGTGGTTGAAATCAAGGCGGTCTCTAATGCCTTCCACGTCAATCGCCGATAACACGCGGCAATTATCAATGTAGCGACGACCCCCATCCCTGCTGCCTCCGATGGGGTGGCTATACCCATAAAAATAAATCCAGTGACAACTATGATGAGACTGAACAAAGGCGACACTGCTAACAGGCTTCTCAATTTTTGTTTGAGTCTCATTGGTGGCGCGACGTAGGGCGGTGCAAGATGCGGCTGAAATTTAGCTCTCAGAGTAAAGTAGGCAAAATAAAGTACGGCTAGTACCAGGCCGGGTAATAATCCTGCCAAGAGTAGCTTTGCTATAGATACCTTTGCTAATGCCCCCAACAACACCCCGAGTGCGCTCGGCGGAATCAGGACGGCAAGCCCACCGCCGGCAAGGATAGAACCGACCGATAATTCCGACTTGTATTCACGTCTTTTCATTTCAGGTACTAAAGTTGAGCCCAACATTGCGACCGAAGCCATGCTCGCCCCACTCAGTGCTCCAAAAAGGGTTCCGCCGCCCACCGCAGAAACCGCTAGCCGTCCGGGTAGTCGGCCAATCCAGTTATCAGCCGCACTAACTGTCATATTTGCAAGCCCTGTGCGCATCAAAAGCTCACCCATCAAAATGAACAACGGTATCGGGATTAAGACAAATTTACCGACCGAAGAAAAGGCGCTAGTCGCCAAAAGCGACAAAGCAACTTCACCGCCCATGAAGAAATAGAGACCTAGAATATTAAGCGTTAGAAACCCAATCGCCACCGGCATTCCACTGGCCAGTGCAACCATCATCAAGCAAAAGAATATTAGCAGGAGAGTTGACCAATCAAGTTCCATGCCTGCTCCGTTAAATCTTATCTAACCCGTCGAAGTCATCTGCTTGGGCACTCCTGGTGCGAAGCTCCCCTTCGGGATCGGGGTTGCTAATGTAGAGCACCAATCGATTTATAAATGCGAGCCCTAGAAACGCACTACCAAGGGGTACCACCACGTAGGGATAAATTCGGGGAATGTTCCATATTCTTCCAACGCGCACGTCGTTCTGGGCATACTCAATCGCCGCAATCCCCGTTCGCCAAGCCAGTATCACACAGGCAATCAAACCAACAAGCGATACAACGACTCCAATCAACCGCTGCCAGCGAGGACCGAGGACGTCAATCAAAATCTCTATCCGGACATGACCATCACGCAACAAAATCCAAGGGGCAGCCAGAAATGTCATCCATACCAGTGAATATTCTGAGAGATCAAATGCCCAGGGCGAGGCCCAATTAAATAGGCCTCGCGTTATCACATCGTAGGTTATCCAAAAGCACATGGACAGGATTAGAAAAGCAGCAACATAAGCACACCACTTTGCCGAACGTTCAACCCACCTGTTAATGCAGAGTGCAAGATTACTCACGGGGAACCCCATATGGGTCCGCCGTGAGCATACTCGGTTTTGGCAGAACCCTTAGACAGATGCGAATTTCTTCTGCAACATTGCGCCGTTCTTTGGCGATTGTTTAAGGATCTTAGCCCATAGTTTTTCTTCAGTGAGATCCACAAACTTTTTCGCATCGGCAGCCGGTAGTTTAATAATTTCCACGCCATGCTTACCCATTTGCGCGTGCTCCGTATCCCGCTGTTTTTTGGCCCAAGCAGCACCAATCTTATCGGCCGAACGTGATGCTTTCATCAGGACGCCTTGCAACTCCTTAGGAAGTTTCTTGAATGAATTTGGATTAAGCAAATGAGTGGTTCGAAGAGTGTAAAAGGTTGGAGAAACAATATATTTGGCGTGCTCATAAAATTTAAAGTCCAACAGTCCGATATCTGGCCATCCCAAACCGTCGACGACGCCCCGTTCCATCGAGGTATACGCCTCTGACGGCGACGTTTTTACCGGAACGGCGCCCAATGCTTCTAGAATTGGGTCATAAAGTGGAATGGACCGGATCTTTTTACCCTTAAAGGTCGACAGATTTGTCGGCTTAAAGCGCACTTGAAAGACATAGCCAACCCCACTTAACGGAGTGCCCAGGAGCATGACGCCGCGTTTTTGCATCAAAACATCGGCATAAGCATCAAGCACACCTGTCTCGCGGAGACGGTCTATCGACGCGTCGCCGCTTGCCAACGAGATAGATGAAGGCATAGCGCCAGCAAAATAGGCATTTGCCGAATGGCTGATGTCAAAAATTCCTTTTGCGACAGCCTCAGGCGCATCAAACCCGCCGACAACTTCGGATCCTCCAACGTACTGGATCTTCAATTCTCCACCGGACATCTTATCCACTTCTTGAGCGAGGAAAAAATACGGTTTTCCCCAAACAGTGTTCTTATTGATCATCGCGATGTACTTGAGTTTCCGTTTAGGCGCGCCGATCGCCGGAAAACCTGCAATTGCAGCGCCTGTTCCTATTGCGGCGGCCGCTGTATTTTTCACAAATTTGCGCCTTGAAATTCGCTTTACTTTTTTTTCAGTCATATTATACTCCTATCGTTATAACCTTTACTTGCCCTGCATCGCCGTCGGTCGCGCGATTACACCAAGTTTTATCTTTAGATTATGCCAATTGGCCTTTGTTTTCATAAAGTTGAACAACGACCGGCAAGATTTTGCCCCAAAGTTATCAGTACATTCATTGGGAGCTGTCTAATCTAACCACTATAGATTGATTCAATCAACCGAACGCCGTGCACGTTGAATAGGATTTTTGTTGATTCATAATTGCGTCATACATTTGGTCTACCCAACGCTCAAATTTAACAGCCCACAGAACCAAGGTGTGAGATCACTTGATGGATTCCGCAGATCGGTCTACGCAAAAGAGATCAGTGAACCTAGTCAGGCATGTACATACTTACCCAAACATTTTTTCATATGGTCGAATGTAATAGGATCAAGATCATAGCGGGGCAACGGGTCCGGATCCCAATTGCCGAAACGATCTTCACCGCGCACAAGAAGCGCACTGCGCCGCACGTTCGTGGATCGGACAGAGGTAGGGATATAAAACAGAGACAAACCCACCCGACGCCGATTTGACATGTTAGGCCGCGAGCTATGAGCCGTCCGTTCATGGTGAAGGGAAAACTCTCCAGGCGACAGTTCGGCATCAACACCCGAATCATCGTCTATTCCTTGGATGCGCTGACCAAAAACAAGAAGGTTGTCGTCACCCTTTCGCTCGATATGGCTCATGTCGTCAC
>CAYZDH010000223.1:0-3633 GCA_964477025.1 uncultured Rhodospirillaceae bacterium
CGGGATCGTTTGCAGATATTAGGCTGGATGGCGCCCTTCCTGCCGGTCGGCTTCTACTACAAAGCGTTTCACACACCAAAAGCTTTGTTTCCGTTTTGGGAACGATGCATACGCAAGCTTGCTGGGCTTGGCAGGGTTAGTATCCATACGGCCCTGGACAGAATTCCTAAACGTTACCACCATACTGACGTTTTGGTCGTTGGTGGCGGGCCAGCTGGCATGGCCGCAGCTCTAGCAGCGGCGAGTGACGGTGCTAGGGTGACTTTAGTGGATGAAAATCGGCACCTTGGCGGAAGCATCGACTACCAACATGCCAACGATCCAAAAGTAGCGTCAAAACGTGATGATATGAAGTCCCGAATTTTGCAGACGCCGGAGATTGATGTGATACTTGGTGGAGAAGCTTCGGGATATTATGCGGACCACTGGACACCGGTGACGACGGTGGACGGCATCGTAAAGATCCGCAGCCTTGCTACGGTATTTGCAACTGGAGTGTTCGAACAACCTGCAGTTTTCCACAATAATGATCTGCCGGGTGTATTATTAGCGAGCGCTGCGCAGCGTCTTATCGCGCGCTATGCCGTTAAACCCTGTGACAAAGCTGTTGTTTTTACCTCCAACTCGGAGGGATATCGCGCTGCATTAGATTTTCTAAAAGTGGGAGGCGAGGTGGCGGGTATAGTGGACACTGGTGATAGCGCTTCGCGCGGCTCTTTAGCAAGGGACATCCGCGACCGCGGTGTAACGATACATGACGGTTGTATGATTTATGAGGCGATATCGATTGACGGTCGAGTCGGCGGCGTTGTGGTGACCGCTATCGATGGGGTTGGAGAAACTGGTGATACCCAACGGCTTAGGATTGAGTGCGATGGCCTTTTGATGAGTGTCGGTTGGGCGCCGGCGGCTGCCCTCCTTTATCAGGCTGGCGGTGACATGTATTACGACGAACGAGTTGGGCAATTCGTGCCTGATAGCATGCCGGAAGGCGTTTTTGCGGCGGGTAGGGTCAATGGTGTGTTCAACCTCGAAGATCGAATCTCCGACGGCATATCGGCTGGCCTTCATGCAGCGGGTTATCTTTCTGGACGGACATCAGAGTTGGGTATACGGCCTCCACGGGCAACACGAGCACATTCTCACCCCTATCCGGTTGTCTTTCATCCTAAGGGATGGAACTTCGTCGATTTCGACGAAGACCTAACGTTTAAAGATCTTGAGCGCGCCGCCGACGAAGGCTTCGACAATATTGAACTCTTGAAACGATTTTCGACTATCGGTATGGGCCCGAGCCAGGGCAAGCACGCGAACATGAATGGAATACGTATCCTCGCTCGGAAAATGGGCCAAACCATCGATCAGACTGGCAGGACTACTGCGCGACCTTTCTTTCACCCTGTCCTCATGTCCAAGCTGGCTGGACGAAGATTAAGGCCCCACCGTTACACGCCACTCAAGGAATTTCACGAAGCCCATAATGCCGTTTTTATGGAAGCTGGTATTTGGCCCCGTCCTGAATATTACGGGGCCGCCAAAGACAGAAAGACGGCGATTTGTGAAGAAGCACGCGAGGTACGAAAAAACGTCAGTATCATTGACGTCTCCACGTTAGGTAAGATTGAGGTTTTCGGACCCGAGGCGCTAGAACTGATGGATCGGATATATACGACGCGCATGTCAAACATGAAGATTGGCATGTCCCGTTACGCATTGATGGTGGATGACAGCGGGGTCATCACTGACGATGGAGTGGCAGTGCGGCGGTCGGAGGAACATTATTACGTCACCACTACAACCGGCACATCTGATATTGCCTTCCGCGAAATCCAGCGCAGGCTGATCGAATGGCATCTGGATGCGGAAGTCGTCAACAGGACAGGACAGCTTGGCGCTGTGAATGTTGCAGGGCCAAATTCACGTGAATTACTCGCCGGCCTGACGGATATTGATCTAAGTGCACAGGCGTTTCCGTATATGGGTTCCAGGGAGGGGACCTTTGTCGGCGCTGACGCATTGATGATGCGGGTGGGTTTCGTAGGTGAATTGGGATACGAAATTCATATGGCTCCCGCAGACCTGCGGATTGCCGTAGATAGAATTATGGAGGCCGGGAAAGTTTTTGACATACGGCCATTTGGTGTGGGGGCGCAGCGTATGTTGCGGCTGGAAAAGGGCCATATCATTGTAGGGCAGGACACAGATGGTCTCACAAATCCCTACGAGGCGGCAATGCCGTGGGCCGTTAATGAAAAAAAAGATAGTTTTGTAGGCAAGCGCAGCCTAAAGATTCTAAAGGAAAGAAAGATCAGAACTTTGGTTGGATTTACGCTTGCCTCGGGGAATGGTGAAACCTTACCCGACGAATGCAACCTGGTGATAGATGAAAACGAAATTTGTGGAAGGGTTACGAGCGTATCAGAGAGCCCAACACTTTCATGCATTATCGGCATGGCCTATGTGGATGATAAGATCCTAAAGCGAGGCGGGAATATTTTTATCCGTAAAAATGACGGAGTGTTAGTCGAAGCCAAAGTTGAGCCATTGCCATTCTATGACCCTAAAGGTTTACGACAGAAATTGGGACCGGCGGGGGGGGTAGGCGAATGAACTCCGAACTCACGTTTAGCCGACAAACAGATTTTGCCTTCTCCCACGTTCGGGGAAATGGAGCGGCAGCGGACCTTGAACGTATTTATGGCGATTTGCCGTCTCGCTGGTTCCGTTACAAACTGCACCCCAAAGGAGTTTTTTTGGCTAGACTTGGAGATCGGGAATTCTATGTCTTCGGACCAGCCGGAACATTGCCGGGAACAGATAGTTATGGCCTGAGAACCTATGTTTTTCAGCGTAGCGATGCAGTCTTTTCTTTTGATGGAGATGGGTACCTTGCGTTTCTACGTGAACTCTGTGCCTACGATTTTGCCACCAGCGAACCGGATGAATTTATTTTGGCAAACCTGGCGGGTGTGTCCTGTTGGATAAGGGTGCCGCCAAAACGTTCCACACAGGTTCTTATGGGCTGTGATCCTAGCTATGGGAATTATATGAACGAAACATTGACCGAAGTCCTCCGCGAATTTCTTTCCGCACACAGACGAAAGGAAGAGACATGAAACTCTCCGAAGCAAAAAGATTTCTCAGTGACAACAAGATCAAGTTTATTCTTGCCCAATTCGTTGACATCCACGGCGTGGCTAAAACCAAGGCGGTGCCGGCGGGTCATCTAGAAGATATCGTAACCGATGGCGCCGGCTTTGCCGGCTTTGCCGTTTGGGGTTTGGCACAAGAACCACATTCGCCTGATTTTATGGCCAAGGCAGACCTCAAAACATTGTCGTTAGTGCCATGGCAACCCGGCTTCGCCCGGGTAGTCTGCGTTGGACATGTTAATGATATCCCTTACGAATATGACAGCCGTTACGTTCTCCAGAAGCAGATTGCTCGTCTGACCGAACGAAGCTGGACTATGTACACAGGTGTTGAGCCAGAAATGTCCCTGTTGAAAAAGGAGGCTGATGGCCGCGTTGTAGTTGCAGACGAAACCGATAGCCTCGACAAGCCGTGTTATGACTATAAAGGTTTGTCGCGTTCGCGCGCCTTTATTGAAAAATTCGTTGGCTCACTTCAGGA
>CAYZDH010000224.1:0-3626 GCA_964477025.1 uncultured Rhodospirillaceae bacterium
TTCCTCTGTGCATAACCCCAACACGATCGCAAAAATGTTCAACAACGCTTAAGTCATGGGCAATAAAAAGGAAGGATAGGTAAAGGGTTTTCTGAAGACGACGAAATAAATTTAAAATTTGGGCGCGGACAGAGACATCAAGTGCTGAAACAGCCTCGTCAGCGATGATCAAGTCTGGCTCTAGTGCCATTGCTCTTGCAATACTGATGCGCTGTCTCTGTCCACCACTAAATTCATGTGGATATCTATGTCTGTGATCCGCTTGAAGCCCGACTAACTCGAGTAATTCGACCACTCGATCTTCTATTTCTTCGTCTGGCACAATTTCATGTATTTTGAGAGGGGTGCCTAGTGTCTGGCTAACGCGCATTCGCTGATTAAGAGAAGTATATGGATCCTGAAAAACCATTTGGATCCGAGGACGAAGTTTGTGAAATTCGTTCAAAGGTAGATGGGAAATATTTTGTCCGTCAAACTCGATAGTGCCGCTTGTGGGATCTATTAGACGTGTGATGAGCCGCGCTGTAGTTGATTTTCCACTCCCGCTTTCGCCGACCACCCCATAAGTTTCTCCGCGTTCTATCCCGAATGAGATACCATCCACAGCTTTTACTACGTCGCTATCATCTCCAAAAAGGTTAAAGAAAGCCTTTAAAGAAAAATGATTAGTAAGGTTGTCAACATTGAGAAGGGTATCTGTCATCTTTACTCTGCCTTTTGGTATAGATGGCAGGCAATTTCTCGACCCTCAGCACTTTGAAGCGTTGGTGGCTCTATCGAGCAAACATCCAATGTTTGATCACACCTTGGACAAAAATTGCAGCCGGGGGGCGGCGACATAAGGTCACAAACGGTGCCTGGAATAGGGTCTAATTCCTGACGTCTCTCGCCACGACGTGGCAAGGCACGGAGCTAGCCTTGTGTGTAGGGGTGTCTTGGGCTCTCAAATATGGTTTTCTGGTCGGCGAGTTCTATAATGTTGCCCGCATACATCACGGCGATCTGATCGCAAAGTACAGCAGCCACCCCTAAATCGTGAGTGATGAATATTAAGGCTTTGCCTAGTTGGGCAATTAGTTCTTTTAAAAGATCCAGAATTTGGGCTTGGATAGTAACGTCAAGTGCTGTGGTAGGTTCATCTGCTATCAGCAGGTCGGGGTTACACGCCAGGGCGATGGCTATCATTACCCGTTGTCGCATTCCACCTGAAAATTCATGTGGGTAACTGTTTAGACGTTGATGAGGGTTTGGAATGCCCACTTTTTTGAGCATTTCGGCCGCTTCGGCGTAGGCCGCCTTTTTACTAAAGCCCTCATGAATTCGGTAGCTTTCGGCTACTTGATCCCCGACGGTATAAGCTGGGTTGAGAGCGACCATTGGTTCTTGGAATATCATCGAGATACGCTTACCCCGATATGAACGCATTTCTTTCTGGCTTTTTTTTACGAGATCTTCACCATTAAAAAAGATATGGCCATTTGTAATTTTCCCGGGTGGCTCTGGTACTAATCGCATCAATGATAGAGCCAGTACACTTTTTCCAGATCCGCTCTCCCCAACGATCCCTAAAGTTTCCTTTTCCTGGAGTTGAAAGGAAACGTTATCGACAGCCTTCAGTTTGCCGTTACGCAATAAAAATTGAGTTTCGAGGTTTTGGACATCAAGTAATGGTTCAGCCATTAGATCCCCGCTCTTCACTGAGGCGAGGGTCAAGGACATCCCGTAAACCGTCTCCTAATAGGTTTAAACCGAGAACCGAAAAACAAATAGCCAGTCCCGGAAAAATTGCGCCCCAAGGATAGAACTCCATAGTTGTCCGAGCAGCATGCAGTATATTTCCCCAGCTAGGAGAGGGCGGTGGTACTCCAACCCCTAGGAAGCTGAGAGAGGCTTCAGCAATTATGGCGTGTGCAAAATCAAGCGTCATTTGAACTAAAATGGGAGCGGTGCAATTTGGCATTATTTGACGAAATAATATTCGAAAGTTTGACTCGCCCTGCACTACAGCTGCTTCGACGTACTCTTTTTCACGTTCTTTTAGGACCGCACCGCGAGCTATTCGAGCGAAATGAGGGGTGTAGCGAATTGCAAGAGCGATGCAGACATTTGTCAAAGAGGCGCCCATTACTGCCATTAGGGCAATCGCAAAAAGAATTCCGGGGAACGCCATAATTGCATCCATTAGACGCATGATACAGTTGTCGATCACGCGGCCGGAATATCCTGCGAAGGCGCCAAGAAATACGCCTAGGAAAAGAGAGATGCTGACCGAGCCAATTCCGGCGATTGCTGATATTCTTGCGCCGTAAACAACTCTCGAAAATATATCCCTGCCGAAAGCGTCGGTGCCAAATGGATGAAGCCATGACAACGGGGCCAGACGGTTCTTGATGTTGATGTCATCTGGGTCGTGAATTGCTATGTATGGCGCGAAGGCGGCTACTAAAAGGATAAAGGTAATAAAAATTAAACCCGCCATCGCCATGCGGTTTTCTGCAAAACGGCCCAACCACTGGCGCGCAGCATTCAACATATATGGATATGATCCTGGCGTAAGATTTTCGGTGTTGTTTACTTTATTTATCCCGGTAGCCAAGTGAGCCTCCCGTGCTCATGTTTTACCACTTTTGTCTTATTTTTTTGAACTACTGATCTTTATTGTGATCTAAAAAGTTTTGTCTCCAATGGTTACAAAGGTCCCGTCTTTGTCAGTAAAACTGTAGGTAGTCATCGGACATTGTTTGGCTATCATAGCAGCACGAATTTGACTTTCTTCAGATTTTTCATTGAGCGTCGTCAACACCCATATGGGAGATTGACCCGGCGAATAATGACTGAAGAAGCTTTCTATCTCTTTTTCAACGAGTGCAGCGTCTTCGACCTTAAATCCGATATGGTCTGGGCCACGACCAGTTACGCTAATCCCAGCGTAGACGTCTAAGGTCCAGGGGATCAACATCAGGCTAACCCTGCCATCAGACAAATAATGATTGGTGTCCCCATCCTTGCCTTGTGAATGCGTAAATCCCAATACTTCGTGATAAAATTGGGCAACTTTTTCTATATTTCGTGTTCGAATTGCATAGTGATGTATGTTTCGTTCTCTTGGGTTTCCGTCAGACCATCGCGCGAAGTTTTTCGTGGTCTCTCGTGTAAATTCTCTAGGCTCACCGTTTTTTTCGGTTATTGCAAAGATACTCCCTTCAGTGTCATGGGTCATGTAACCCCCATACGGACAACTTGTCGGTCGTTTAACCCAACCCACAGATGGATAGTTAGATTTTAGTGTATCAAATATTTGTTCTAGATCATCAACCTCAATGCCGAAATGATCTAAGCCTAGTCGTTGCCCGGGCAGTCGGTGATGAAGATTTAAATTAACATTGCCGTCTGTAAGAACCTCTCCATAATTTGCAGGTTTAGGCGAGGTGTCGAAATTTAGTCCAAAGATGGTTTCATACATTGTACCGATGGCCATGGGGTTCGTGGACATCGTTGTTATGTGGTTTATCCTCGCTGCCATAAAGTCTTCTCCCTTAAATTTAGCGTCTCTTAATTCAATTTTTAGTCGTTTGTCACAAAGCAGGTGCCATTCATGTCGCAGTATTGGTACTTACTGTCGGGAG
>CAYZDH010000225.1:0-3604 GCA_964477025.1 uncultured Rhodospirillaceae bacterium
CACTCTCGAACCGTCGCTCTGGTGCAATCTGGAGCTTATGAAGTTGGTGCAACGAACTTCAAGGTTTGGAAGCGAGGCCTTAAAAGTGGTACGATTGATACCAAAAAAATTAGCGTAATTTGGAAAACACCAGGTTATCCTGATTATAACTGGTCAATCCGAGGTGATGTCGATAAAAACTTTGGCAAGGGTTTTGCCAAAAAAGTCCAAGGCGCGTTGATCTCGATGAGTGACCCTGATTTATTGAAATCGTTTCCACGGTCGAGCTTTATCTCTGCTAAAAATTCTGATTTCTCGCCAATCAAAGAGACAGCCAAGAAACTTGGTTTAATAGATTAATCGTTTTTGTCTTTATGTCTTTAATCGAGCTTCGCGAAGATACCGTTGGCTATAATGGCACGGCGGTACTTCGCGAACTCGATTTAACGATTGAAGCGGGTGAGCGAATTGCCCTAGTCGGCGAAAGCGGTTCAGGAAAAACGACGCTCTTGGATTTAATTTATTCTCGTTTAGGCGACTCAGCGGCATTGGTGCCACAAGAGCTGGGGCTAGTCCAAGCTCTTAGTGTCTTTCAGAATGTGTATATGGGCCGACTACATCAGCGCTCAATTTGGCGTAACCTCCGTAATCTTTTTCTGCCATTTAAGGTAGATATTGGACTAGTCCTACCAGTCCTGGAAACTCTGCGATTGGATGATAAAATTCATGCAAGCGTTGGAGAACTCTCGGGTGGGCAGCAACAGCGCACAGCTGTGGGCCGGGCCCTTTTTCACCCCGGTGATATTTTAATCGCTGACGAGCCGGTATCTGCTGTAGATGAGCATCAGGCAAGAGAAATTCTCAAAGCCATAACCGGAAACAAGCCAACTGTTGTGCTGGCGATGCATGACCGGGCGTTAGCGATTGAATTCGCGGATAGGTTGATCGGGATTAAGAACGGTCTAATTGCGCTTGACGAACCGGCCTCTGGGATGAAGCCAAGTGATCTAGACGATCTATATAAAAATCATGGTCCATGTCCTTGAGGTCAACGCCTTCACCATTAGTTAAAACCACCACCACTTTTGTTGGAATTGCATTCATTTGTTTAGTCTTCTCCGACGTTGCAATTACTACTGTTGATCCTTGGCAAGAGTTCCACCTCTTATTAATCGGACTAGCTACCCCAGATTTTTATGCTACTGACAGAATAGGGCAGGCGATTGCGTATACGCTGGCCTTTGCGTTTCTTGGCGTAACCCTTGCAAATATATTAGGGCTTTTTCTGGCATTACTTTTCTTCAGCCGGATTGTTCGCACCTTCTGTGCAGTAGTGCGGGCTGTGCATGAGCTTTTCTGGGCGTTGATATTCCTGCAGATGTTTGGCTTATCACCTCTAACCGGTGTGCTCGCCATTACTATACCGTATGCCGGGATTATCGCGAAAGTCTACGCGGAGATTTTGGAGGAAGCTAACCCGGCACCATTGAAAACGATACCAGTTGGTACAAGTCGAATATCGGCATTTGTTTTTGTGCGCCTACCCGATGTTTGGGCGCACTTTCGTTCCTATTCAATGTATCGCCTAGAATGCGGTATCCGTTCCAGTGCTGTTCTCGGTTTTATTGGACTGCCGACTTTAGGATTTCATTTGGAAACAGCCTTTAAAGAAGGACAATATTCTGAAGTTGCCGCTTTGCTCTTTATCTTTTATCTCGTAATTGCTTCGATGCGCTTCTGGATGAAACGGCCGCTGCTCCCAATTTATCTTATAGCTGCTGCCGCGATCTTGCCGTGGGGCCTGGCATTCTCTTTTTCTAATATCGTGCGTTTCCTTACAGAGGATATTATCCCTTATCCAATTCGTAATGGATCTGGATTGGAAAGTTTTTGTAATTGGGTCGAATTCATGGTCGTTGATCAGGTCTTGCCTGGTACGATTGCGACTGTACAACTTACCATGATCGCTTTGGTTGCTACCGGCTTTCTGACGCTAATACTATTTCCACTTATTTCGCCGTTATTATTTGGCAAGGGCTCTCGTTTCCTTGGTCATATCTTTTTAGTAATCGCTCGCTCCACCCCTGAATATATTTTAGCTTTTGTTTTGCTTCAGCTTTGGGGCCCATCGATGCTCCCTGCAATTGTTGCTTTAACCCTTCATAATGGCGCAATTATAGGTCATTTGATTGGACGTTATACGGAGACAGTAAAACTTCGGCAGGATGCTGTGAAGGGTTTGAATCGGTATGCGTATGAGGTGCTGCCGCGCGTATATCGTCCCATGCTTGCGTTGTTATTTTATCGCTGGGAAGTGATTATGAGGGAAACTGCCATACTCGGTATTCTTGGCATTACGACTTTAGGGTTTTATGTAGATAGCGCCTTTGCTGATTTGAGATTTGACCGTGCAATATTTCTGATTTCTATAACTGCTTTACTCAATATCGCGGTTGATGCCATTTCTAGGTCAGTGCGTGTCCGTTTAAGACTGCAAACAAGTTTGGAACAACAGTAAAATATGCAGAAAACAGATACTCCAATAGTAAAAGATTTAGTGCTGATTGGCGGTGGGCATAGTCATGTGGCCGTACTCAAGCGTTTTGGTATGAAACCGGTGCCGGGCATTCGTTTGACGTTGGTTTGCCGTGACGCTCACACCCCTTATTCGGGAATGCTGCCGGGTTATGTGGCTGGTCATTACACATATGATGAGGCGCTTATTGATCTGGGTGCGCTCGCGCGATTTGCTGGCGCGAGGTTTTATCACAGCACGGTCACAGGTCTCGATGTAAATGCTAAAAGCGTGATATGTGATAACCGCCCGCCAGTAGTTTACGACCTAGTCTCTATTAATACGGGGTCAACCCCTACTACAGCTTTTGTCCCTGGGGCGACAGAAACCGTGATGCCGGTGAAGCCTATTAACCTCTTCCTGAATCGGTGGGAAGCTCTGCGTGGTCGTGCCCTGAACCATGATGGTGAAATGAAAATCTCGGTTGTTGGTGCCGGAGCGGGAGGGGTAGAGATACTGCTCGCAATTCAGTACCGCTTGAAACAGATTTTACAAGACGCGGGCAAGACCGATGATCAAATCTCCTATACGTTGTTTAGTAATTCCGCTGAGATTATGCCTACCCATAATTCACGGGTTCGGTCTCGCTTTGAGATAGCTTTACGGAATCGTGATGTTGTCATCCACGCTGATGACGCAGTGGTGCGGGTCTACCCTGGGAAAATCAAGACCGCCAGTGGTGCGGAAATAGAAGCAGATGAAATTCTCTGGGTCACGGCGGCGGGGGCGCCAAGCTGGACTGCTGAAGCGGGACTTGAAGTTGATGAAAAAGGCTTTATCAAGGTCGGCGACACATTGCAGTCATTGTCACATCCGGAAGTGTTTGCCTCTGGCGATGTCGCAACGATGGTCAATCACCCTCGCCCTAAGTCTGGTGTTTTTGCTGTGCGTCAGGGTAAACCCCTAGAGCGTAATTTACGGCGCTTTTTGTTGGGTCGACCACTGGTACAATTTCGTCCACAAAAGAAATTTCTCAGCCTGTTTCCCACAGGCGATAAATACGCCGTCGCATCACGCGGATATTTCTCGATGCTGGGCAAATATGTCTGG
>CAYZDH010000226.1:0-1907 GCA_964477025.1 uncultured Rhodospirillaceae bacterium
ATATATTAAAATATTTATGAGAATTCCGACTGCAGGCCCAAAGGCTAGCATCAAGCCACCCCCGATAGCCGGTCCCATCAGAAAGCCGAGCATTCGGGCGGATGACATCATGCGGATAGCACTTTGCAGCTGCTGCCCGCCTACCATGTCATGCACTAGAATTTGGCCGGCGGGGTTCCACAAGACCCCAGCCATACCGTGAATAGTTAACAGTATAGCGGCGTGCCATTTTTCGAGACTATCAGTGAGAATGAAATACCCCCAGCCAAGAGACCCTAACATAAATAACGCCATGCCGAGTTGTATTACCCGCCTCGGGTCAAAGCGGTCAGCAAGCGAACCAGCCCAAAAGGAAAAGAATAGGAAGGGCGCCCAGTGAGAAATAATTGCGAAGCCGCCGAGCTCGGGCGATTGAAATTTCTCATAAATGACCCAGTAACTAATTACATGTTCGATGCTGTCGCCCAACATCGCAAGGCAAGAACCAATCAAGTACAGTCGCGCTCCGGGGTGTCGGAGTGCCGCAAATGATTGCGGTGCTTCTGAGTCGTTAGTCTTAGAATTCATAATTTCCTAATATTCTACGATTAAATTTGTCCAAGAGTTGGCAATAAAATTTGTCTTGTTATCTATAGGTTTATCTAATTTGAGTTTCGGAAACATTGATAAGGTTTCCATCAGGATCCGCTAGCGAATAATCGCTAAAAGGGCTTCTTTTTAGAAGTGCGAGGCGAGCTTTACCTTCGTCATTAAAACCTATCGCGCGTGGGGCGATATGTGGGTTTTCATTTGTTAACTTTTCGGCTCGACTAATAAATGCATCAAGATCGGGGACACAAAAACCTATATGATCCATCGCGGGTTGTTCTATTCCTGAACCATTAAAATCCGATATTTTCCATGGCAAGATCGACATGGTCACGCGACCATCAGTAAATCGATATCCGTTATCTTCGCCGGGATCGTTTTTGGGCTCTAAACTAAAAATCTCGGCATAAAATGCGGCGACACGCTCGGCTTCCCTGACACGAATCGCAAAATGATTCACGGTAATATCCTGCTGCCAGCTCTCCATTTCATAGACTTCCGAACGATTGGAATGGCCGATTTGTGAGAGGTCGAAATAATTCCCCGCTGGGTCGTGTGTACTGAAGCTCGCAAATGGGCGTCCGCTTGGGCGTTCTACAACCTCAATATTAGGGTATTTTTCCGATAGCTTCGCGCATGTCGCCTCGAAATCGACAACTTCAATGCCAAAGTGATCCACGCCAGCACGACGGCCTGCACGGCGGGGTATCAGTGTGACGCCGACATAACCGTCACCTACGGAAATGGCCTGTCTTTCACGATCGGTATCACCAGAAACCGTCATATTAAAATAGGCCCGATAAAACATGCTCAGCACGGTGTAATTGTCTGTGGTAATTGCAAGGTGATTAAGTTTGTCAGACATTTTGTTCTCTTCCGCAAAGAAAAGCCGAGTTTGCTCCCCAAAAATTGAATTCGCAATGGCAATGCCCCTTGCGGTTCGCAAAGTTGGGCGACAAACTTGTCAAATAACATTTTAAACTTTAGGGCAGAGAAATGATCAATGCGGCAATTGTTGGTATCGGAAGATGGGGGCAATACCTAGTCAAATCGGTGCAGGGGAAGAGCGAGTTTATTAAATTTACCGCGGGCGTAACACGAACAAAGAGTAAGGCGGAAAATTTCTGCAGAGAGAGTGCGATTGATCTAAGGGATCATTATTCAGAAATCCTGGCCGACCCAAATATCACGGCCGTTGTCCTTGCTACACCCCATACGCAGCATGAGGAACAAATTGTTGCGGCGGCTGAAGCCGGCAAACATGTTTTTACTGAAAAACCCTTTACGTTAGATAAGCCTAGCGCAGAACGGGCAGTCGA
>CAYZDH010000226.1:2007-3600 GCA_964477025.1 uncultured Rhodospirillaceae bacterium
TTTTTACTGAAAAACCCTTTACGTTAGATAAGCCTAGCGCAGAACGGGCAGTCGAAGCTTGCAGAAAAGCGGATGTCACGCTTGCTCTTGGCCATAATCGGAGGTTTATGGATAACACAGCAGCCTTAAAGGCGATGATCGAGGCAGAAGAGCTTGGCACGCTGATGCATATCGACGGTAATCAGTCTTCTGACCTAAATGTTGCAGCAGGAGCGTGGCGGGATTCTCGTGAGGAAAGCCCGGCTGGGGGTATGACATCTCTTGGAATTCACGCACTAGATTGCATCATCCACCTGGCGGGGGAAATTTCAGCCATTGACGCTTATAGTACACGCCGTGCCATCGGATTTGATATTGATGATACGACAGCAGCATTACTTAGATTTAAGAATGGTATGACTGGAACTTTGGTGACATTGGCATCCACAGCCCGTATTTGGCATATCCGTGTTGCAGGTTCAAAGGGTTGGGCGGAGATGCGTGACAATAAGACCCTGACCATATGTAAGTCTGACGGTAATATTGAAGACATAGTTTTTGAAGATTCCCCTTATCCACATTTGGATTCCATAAAGGGAGAAGTTGAAGAGTTTGCTCAGGCGGCTTTGGGTGGTGCAACATATCGAATTTCAATGGATGAAATGATCCATAATGCGGAGGTCCTTGCGGGTCTGATCAGAAGCGCTAAAGACGGGAATAGGGTAACCTTCAACTAAATAAAAACAGCTATTCCACAGCATCTATAGAGGCGGTTGGAGAAGATAAACGGTGGTCATCTGATCGACAAATTTTTTGGTCCAGGCTGCAGATATTAGATTAAAAGAAAACCTTTGCTGGAATGCCGTCACAAGACACCCTATCTTAGGGTTAGGTAGGAGATTCATGGTAATTGGGAATAAAAAGGTTCCATCTCACGTTGGTTCACAAGAAGTATCCGACTTTTTGGATAAGCTTGCTCAGACACCAGCAGTGCGATCATCTGGCGGAGTTGGACGTTTGATGTTCGCAATGGATGCTACCGCTAGCCGAGAGCCAACGTGGGACAGTGCCTGTCATATTCAGAGCGAAATGTTCAAAGCAACCGACGGGTTGGGTGGGCTTGAGGTCCAGTTAATTTTTTTTAGGGGATTTGGCGAATGCAAGAATAGTTCTTGGCTGCAGTCGTCTGATGACTTGGTTAGACGCATGACATCTGTCTATTGCCGGGGCGGACGAACCCAGATTGGCAAAATCCTCAACCATGCCATTAGTGAAACCAAAAAACGTAAGGTTAACGCATTAGTTTACGTTGGTGATGCAATGGAAGAAGAAGTTGACGAACTCTGCCATACGGCTGGTGAGCTTGGTGTTTTGGGTGTTCCAATTTTTGTATTTCAAGAAGGCGCAGACCCTACAGCAACGCAAGCCTTCAAGCAGTTTACCTATTTGACGGGCGGTGCCCACTGTCAGTTCGATGCGTCATCGGCCAATCAATTAAAAGAATTATTAGCAGCTGTCGCTGTCTTTGCTGCAGGGGGTCTTCCTGCTTTGGAAGAATTTGGTAAGCGAGCGGGTGCTACGGTGGCTCAAATAACCTCTCAGGTTAAATAATAA
>CAYZDH010000227.1:0-3582 GCA_964477025.1 uncultured Rhodospirillaceae bacterium
TAGCGCTTTTGCATAGGATCGGTTCCTTATTGTGCGGCACCGGAAAAATCGAATGGGACATTATTTCTGATTGTCTGGATCTTCCGTGTGGTTGGGGGCGTATTTCGACTTCGTCCGATAAATCTTGGGATCCCGTCTGTGAAAACAGCACCGACGGCAGCTAAATCGCCATGTTTAATGGCTTCGAGTGCGGTGTTTTTGCTCCCACCCAGCGGCGCATCAATCAGCAATACATCTGCGTCTTTTCCTCGCTCTATAAAGCCCGAATTCAGACGGTATATTTTAGCAACACTACCCGTTGCTGCGGCAATCATCCATTCCGCCGGATAATCGGAAAGAGTGGCCATCTCGGTTACCGACTTGATCATTCCAAGGGGCATAACACCGGTGCCTGTTGGTGTATCGGTAGCAATTAAGAAACGGTCAAACTGGTCGTTTTCAACGGCAAGGTTTAGACACATCAAAGCAGTGCGAATATTTCCTGCCTGGCATATCTGTAGCGCGATGTTAGTTTCGTTGACGATCATTGGAAAATCTTTATCCGGCATTGCAATTGGCCCGCCATTGATGTGGAAAGAGACATCTGGGCGCATGTCCATCAGGTGTTTACCGATGATAGGTGAAGAGCCCGGAATGGATGCCCCTCCAGTATGGCAATTAACTAACATGCCAGCCTTTTGAGCCATTCTGACGAGGGGGGTGTAATCGAACGGTGTTTTTACCGCACCGAACCCCGCCTTAGCAAACCAGATTCCTTTTTTTGCTACCTCATTGAAATCCTTTTGGGTCAGGCCCGGTTCCAAAATGATACAGCCCGCGTAAACTCGTGAACCACCGGGACGAAGGTTGTCAAAACTTTTTTTTGCAGCAACCGCAAGTGCCTTTACCCCTTCAGGGTCGGTCGGACGCCCAGGCACATGAACCTCACTTGCAGATAGGCAGCTGGTTACTCCTCCATGGAGATAGCTTTCAATGAAGCCAACCGTTTTTTGCCGGGGGGTATAGTCGCCGAAGGCAATATGAACTTGGGAATCAATAAGGCCGGGGCAAGCGGTCGTTTTGTTGGCGTCGACGACGACATCGCAACTCTTTAACTCTGAATTGCTGAGGGTACCAATTTTGCGGATTTTCCCCTTGTCCATCAGTATGCAATCACCTTTAGAGAATGGCTTACGCCAGTCTCCAGTAACAATGGTCTTGATATTAACGATGGCGGTTTTCATCATGGTGACTCCTTGATTTTAAGACACAATTTTGTGGGCCAAGATCGCATGGGTCAAGCGGTGCCTGATCTTGTTGGTATTTTATACTATTGGTATTCTTGATGCCGAGTAAAAAAATCCAAACAAACGTAGGGGGCAATTATGGCTGCGAAGAAATTTAATTCGATTTTGATAGAAAGAGGTAAGGGGACCCAAAAGGGAATTACCTGGTTGATCCTCAACCGGCCTGAAAAACGGAATGCAATGAGCCCTGAGCTACATTTTGAAATGAATGAGGCTCTTGATACCCTGTCGGAAGATCCAAATACTCAAGTTTTAATCCTCACGGGGGCGGGTAAAGCGTTTTCGGCAGGGCAAGATCTTGCCCTATATTTTCGCGCCAACGAAAAAGATCCGATTAACCGCGTACGTACCCAGAAGGCCTCACATGCCTGGCGCTGGGAGAAACTTGTTAGCTTCCCAAAACCTACGATTGCTATGGTTAATGGTTATTGCTTTGGTGGTGCATTTACACAGCTATGCGCTTGTGATTTTGCAATCTCTTCAAACACAGCGACCTTTGGGCTGTCCGAAGTGAATTGGGGAATTATCCCCGGTGGTATAGTGAGTTGGAATGTTGCTGATGTTCTGAGCTATCGCGATGCCCTTTATTACGCGGTAACTGGAGACCCCTTCGATGGCAAAACAGCGGAAAAAATCCGGCTGGTGAATTATTCGGTACCGGCTTTAAAACTTAAAGCCGAGACGGTTAAGCTTGCTAAAAAGCTTATGGCTAAGAGCCCTAACGCTATGCGCTATACTAAAGAAGCGATCCGCGCCGTACGTCGAATGGGGGTCAACGAGGCGGATGATTATCTGACTGTCAAAAACCAAGCCTGTAAAATGACGGATATGATCCCTGGCCGGGATGAAGGCATGAGGCAATTTTTAGATGAAAAGAGTTACCGCCCAGGTTTAGGGCAACTTGATCTAAAGAAGGCCGCCCGCCGCAAAGCTGGCGCTGCAAGTGCCGCAAAGCCGACTACAAGGGTACGGTCCCGTAAAAGATCACTCAAGAAAAAGAAATGAAGGGAATGTTATCTTTCTAACTCTGTCCGAACAATTGTGGCGCCTTCGACCATCGATTTGAGCTTTCCGTAGGCTGTTGGCCGGCTGAGGTATTTCATACCGCAGTCTGGAGCGACAATTATTTGTTCTGGGGCAACGTGCGCGAGTGCTGTGCGGATCCGGTTAGCAACAACCTCAGGCGTTTCAATAGTCTCATCTTCGAGATTTAGGACTCCCAAGATAATTTGTTTCTTTTGTAGGATATTTAGTGCCGCTGGGTCGAGCGAAGGCTGCGCAGCCTCAATGGAAATTTGGTCGGCGTCGCAATCGACCAACTCCGGCAAAAAGGAATATCCATTTGGTTTGTCTTTAACTGCGTGGGCATAACCGAAACACATGTGGACGGCCGTTGTTTCTCTAGCACCTTCTAATGCCCGATTAATTGCCTTTACGGCATAGCGTTTTGCCTGTTCAGGCCTCGCTTGCATCCATGGTTCGTCTATTTGCACTACGTCAGCGCCCGCGATAAACAAATCAAGTATCTCTTGATTTACAGCCTCGGCGAAAGCCATCGCGCAGGCCTCATCGTCACCGTAATATTCGTCGACGGATGTCTGCGTCATCGTAAATGGCCCTGGCAGTGTTATTTTGATCGGCAGGCTGGTGTTGGCCCGCAGAAATTCTACGTCGCGTACTTCGATAGGGCGTGTCCGTTTTATATCACCAGTGATCCGCGGAACGAGAATAGGTCGCCCAGAACGGCCAGGTACTTCGGCGGGACGATTAATATCCACCCCCTCAAGCGCTGTGGCAAAATGATTTGAATAGCTTTCTCTTCGAATTTCACCGTCTGTGATGATGTCTACTCCCGCCCGTTCCATATCGAGAATAGCGGCAAGTGTTGCGGCATCTTGGGCTTCCTCAAGTTGCTCTGCTGGAACCCGCCAAATATCCTGCGCACGGACGCGCGGAGGTACAATCGCCTTAAGCATGTCACGGTCGACTAGCCAGTCCGGCTGGGCATAACTGCCAACCACAGTTGTTGGAAAAAGACGTTGGACCATAAATCACACTCCGTTGCCTAGATGGGTTCTTTGCATGATAATTCCCCGGAAATCAATGCTTTGAAATGCAAGCTAAAGGCGGGAAAAGAATCGAAATGATTGAGCTTTACCACAATGGAATGTCTACCTGTTCTCAGAAGGTTCGGATAACACTTGCGGAAAAGGGGCAAGAATTTACATCGCACCATTTTAATTTACGGGCCCGTGAACAGCATCATCCAGATTATCTTGCGCTTAATCCCAATGGT
>CAYZDH010000228.1:0-3582 GCA_964477025.1 uncultured Rhodospirillaceae bacterium
CCCCATAAAATGGAAGAGCGGATCGCCGAGATCACCGATAAAGAATTGGAATTCCGTGGCTGGACCCGTGACAGCATGCGTGAACGCTATAGCAAACGACTCGCTGATGACGTTCACTCCCCCCAAATTGGAGACCAGGCACCAGATATCCAAATAGAACAGCTCGGAACTACTGGTGAGCGTATTGGAAAACAAATGACGTTGTCGTCGCTGCGGGGGAAACCAGTCGGCATGATCTTTGGGTCGTACACCTGACCTCCTTTTCGCGACGAGGCCGTGCGCCTCGACAACATTGCGAGAGAGTTTAACGACAGAGTCCAATTTCTGTGTGTTTATATCAAGGAAGCCCATCCCACAGATGGGTCGCAATCGCCACCTAATGTTAGAGACAGTGTACTCTATGCACAGCCCACGTCAGAGGCTGAACGCGCCGAAGTGGCCGCAGCCTGCATGCTGAGATTCAACTTCTCTTTTCCGATGGTCCTAGACAATATGACCAACGAAATTGAAGAAAAATACAAAGCGTGGCCGGAACGCCTTTATGTGCTTGATAGAAATGGGCTGGTAACATGGAAATGTGGCGTGGGACCATATTTTTTTGACCCGGATGGGTTTGAAGACGCAATAAAGGCGCAGACTGGGTAAAGAGGCTAAAGAAGAAAATGATTACAGAAGAACTTTCACAATCTTGGCTCGATGATGGTTTTGCCCTTGTCCGCAATGTCTTTACCGCGGACATGATAGATTTACTGCGTGCCGGAACGGAAAATGCCATGGCAAACCCGGGGCCAACATCCAGAGAATACGCTGAAGAAGGCAAAGGGAGGTTTTTCACGGACCATCAAATGCGGGACCGTATCCCGGAGTTCCAAAAGTTTCTGGATCAATCGACGGTCCGGGAAGTTGGCGCACAGCTAATGCGGTCAAAAAAGCTTAACTTGTTTGATGAACATCTGTTGGTAAAGGAACCGGGGACAGATAACCCAAGCTATTGGCATCAAGACCTACCTTATTACGAGCTGTCTGGGACACAGATCATATCACTATGGATTCCGATGGATCCAACCAGTCCAGAGTCCGGCGCAGTTAGTTTTGTAAGGGGCTCCCATCGCTGGGGGAAAATTTACCAACCAATTAAAATTGGCCTAGGCAACCTCGTTGAAGAAGCCGATACCTTTGACGGTCCGGCTCCTGATATTGCGGGCGCGCCAGAAAATTTTGATATCGTAACCTTCGATGATTTGCAGCCTGGCGACTGTCTGGCTTTTCAGGCGGCCGTTCTCCATTATGCTTCTCCTAACAATACTAAAAGCACCAGGCGCAGGGCGGTCTCTATCCGCTTCGCCGGCGACGATGTCACCTGGCAACCAAGACCCTACATTCCCTCCTTACCAGATTCCCCAGACCTTATCCCTGGCGGACCATTAGATAGCGAACAATACCCAGTAGTGTGGACTGCCAAATAGAAAAAACTTTTACTACGGTCCTTTGCCGGATGGCCGCTCAATGACGTTTTTTATTTATGAATACGCGAGACCATGTTGAGTGGCGGCATCCATAGAATACCCACCATTATTTATTTTTTCTGAAATCTTCACCCCACGGGAGGGCCGTTAAACCTCTAAAAGAAAGCAAAAACTCTAGATTCAATGCTTTGACGCGGCTTGGCTTTTGGTGGTGTCTCTGGATCAACGATCGCAGTATGCGGCGCGAACCTTGCGCGACCATCATCCTTTGAATCATAGGACTTGATCAGCATCGCTTCATTGCGCTGCATTAACGGAAAGTAAAACCATTTTTGGTTAGAATTATACGTTAACCGATATGTTTCCCCCACTCGTTCTGCCGCTCGTCGTTCCGTAGCAACCATATCACCCAGTGCAACTGACCGTGCATCACAAATTGCCAAAGGGTTTGTTTCAACCGCCCCTAAAATAGAGCGCCAAATATTAATAATGGCAAAATGCCTATTTAGATAAGGTCCGGCATTTTCCTTACCGAACCAGTCCTGAACCCGCACCGGTCCAGATTTAACAGTATAATCATTGTGAGCACGCTTTACGGGTTCACGCACCTGCTTGAGCTTACGGATATTCTCATCGCCGGCTCGCAGTGTATGGTCAAATACGACGACCTCTCTAGCTCCAGTTTCCCGCCGGATTAGCTCCTGGAGTTCTCGATGATAAATATTCTTAATCTGATCACTGTCGTAAAAATCCAAGACCTTAGTTTCAAGAGTCACCAACGAAAACCCTTCTCGATCTAAGGAAAGAATAGAGGAAAGTGGTCTTGCATCCCGCACCCGAACGGTTTGAGTTTCATATTCGCCTATATGTTCAGACTTTCCGCCACCAGGCGTCGAGGGAATATTGACCGGCTTAATACCAGTATCAACGAGAAAATTTACGTCCGCCTCTATCTCGTGGAGAGCGCGTCTCCCTTGAACGTTTGCCATGGTATTAGATCCTTTTTGACCGTTTGAACTTACTGGAACTCGTGTAATGACGCGACGCCAATCACGAATAAACTTCCTCTATAAATCAAAATTCAACCGAATTTTACCCAATGATCCAAAATCGACGATGGAACCCGAGCCTAATGCTATCGGTGCTAGCCCCGTGCAAGTGCCGAGCGTAATAATCTGCCCGCCAGTGAGTGGGCGTCCAAGGTCAATACAAAGATTTGCTAGCCAAGCTAACGAGTTAAAGGGATTACCAAGGACCATAGAACCATCGCCTTCACCTTTCAATTCACTATCAATATAAAGGGCAACTTTATGCGCCGGTAGGGTCAAATTTTGCCAATCGGCACAAGGTGTCCCCAGTACCAGGCCCGCGACCGTTCCAGCTGCAATCAATGTTTGCCCCCCCGCTGCCTTCCGGTCACCAATTCGAGAGTCAACAATTTCTACTGCAGGGATCACAGCAGCGACGGCCTCCATTGCGCTTTCCGAATCATAAGGATCTTTAATTTTGGGCAAATCACTCCCAAGTATTACAGCAAACTCTCCTTCTAGCGCAGGATTAGCAAAGGTCCCTGCGGGAATATCTATGGGGCTTAGGGACAGCGCAGTATTAGGCAGCATACCTGCAAAAGGCTGTGAAACACCAAGCATAGACTGAGTTTTCTGATTAGTTGCCGCCACCTTCCACCCCATTGTAAAAGCGCCATCTAGCCTCAGAAAAGCATTTTGAATTTGATACCCATCTTCAGATGTCAAAGGACGACAGCCGTCAGGCAATTGATCAATCTTGCCGCCTTGATCGCGGCATTGGAGAAAGATTTTAGCGGCTTGTTCCGCAGTTTCAGGGGTCATTTTGATATTCTTTTTGTTAACAAACGAATGCTTACAAAGTTATGGCGAAATTGTAATATGAGACAAAAGCGTGACAACAAATAATTATTGTTTGTATTCCAAGTTAATTAAAACCTCACCACCTCGGAACGAATTATCCTTGCATTTCATATTTTCTGCTATAGAACCGCTGCCCGAACACTGTATTTCTTAGTCATAGTGATGGGCCGGCTTAGCTCAGTTGGTAGAGCACCTGATTTGTAATCAGGGGGTCAGAAGTTCGAGTC
>CAYZDH010000229.1:0-3565 GCA_964477025.1 uncultured Rhodospirillaceae bacterium
ATAAGGCATGGGATATCATGTTTGGAGATATACAGTGCGAGAAGAAGTAGCGCTAATCTTGTCCTAAAAATTTTTGAGCGAGCCAGACCTTGAAAATAATCTATAGTTGGTTAAGGGCTTCAGTTAAAAAATATTTGTGTAGTGTTGGCTATGCTGTAATCTCTAATACCCCTTCTTTGGCGTCAATAAGAATGATGGCGAGGCGACAAGTCCGCTCGCTGCGGTTCCACCAAGCGTGGTTTGTGCCTTGCTGGATCATAATATCACCCTTGTTGAGATGGGTTTCGACGCCGTCATCCAGTTCCATATCGATCTCACCATCCATAACAACAATTATGTCGACGGTATCTGTGCGGTGCATGCGTCCCGGCATCTGGGCGGGATAATCATTGATAGTGAAGCGGCTGCCATTACGGGGTGGCTGAGTGCCGAGTGCCCGAGCACCATAGTCTTCGTCGCTCCATACTTCGGCCGGGCATTCGTCGGTTGACCAGATTAGTGTTGCCACCATGCCGCGGCCCGACCACTTGTGGTTCGAAGCTATTCCTTCCGATGCGATAACAGACCTCCCGTCAGAATTGTTTTTTGTGACCACGCGACGCAAGGGTGGATCGGGCATTAGGCCATTACCATCATGTGGTTTCATTCGAGGCGGTGACGGGTGTCCGACACCAGGCTCCTTCTTGGCATCGAGTATAACAAAGGCGAGCCTGCACCTTTCGTTGCCACGGTTAAGCCAGGCATGGTTGCTAGATTGCTGAACAATAAAATCGCCTGCTTCTAGGTGTGTAACCGCCCCACTGTCTAACTCCAAATCGATTTTGCCCGACAAGCACATTACATAATCGAGAGTGTCTGTCCTTTGCAGTTCGCGAGGGTTGCCGGGCAGAAAATCTATATATCGGATAAGGGTGCCACGCGTTGGCGGTTGACTGCCAACCCCCCGAGCACCGTAATCTTCATCCGACCAAATCTCGACCGGCATTTCATCGGATGACCAGATCAGTGTATTGTTAACGCCCTCACGTCTTTGGTGATTGGAGGCGAAGTCGTCGATTGTAACCACGGCCCTTTTGTCTTTGTTGTGTCCGGTGATGACACGGCGGATTGGCGGAATTTCATGGTCTGTCATTGGCATGCTCTGGATTTTGGTTATCCTTTTTATATTTGTTTCGGCAGAATAAGCTAGTTCTATGGTTCTGACATCAGTCCCAAACTGTGATAATTTACTATCGAAATTTTATGCTGACGCAGGAGGTATTAATGTCGACAGTGATGGAAAACATGACGATAGAGCCACTGTCAGAGGCTCTAGGTGCCCAAATTTCTGGTATTAACGCCGCTGAACTTGATAAAAATGGCTTCGATAAGCTCCGTGATGTCTTTCACAAAAATTTGGTTGTGGTGGTGAAAGACCAGAACCTGACGCCAGCCCAGCAGACTAAATTTGCACGCAGATTTGGTGAAATTCAGTATCACATTTCACCGGAATATCTAATGAAGGGTCAGCCGGAAGTGATGATCCTGTCTAACGAAAAAGAAGACGGAAACTTTATTGGTCTGCCGGATGGCGGCAGTGAATGGCACTCGGATCATTCTTATGTTGACCAGCCAACCGGTTACACCATGCTACATGCAATTAAAGTACCCAAAGACGGTGGCGATACAGAATGGACCAATATGGTTCAAGCCTATGAGAGCTTGTCTGACGAGATAAAAACCCGGCTTAACGGGTTGTTAGGAGTTCACAGTTTTAATCGAATGAAAAATCAGCGTCTGTCGGTGCCAGTTAGACATATGAATGACCCAGATTATTACAAGCGATCGCCACCAGATGCATTTCATCCGGTAGTGCGTACACACCCACATACAGGAAAGAAGGCCCTGTATATTTCTCCTCGATTTACTATCGGAATTAAGGGTATGGATGACGCTGAAGCTCAACCGCTACTTGATAGGCTGTTTTCTCACATTCAGAACCGCGACTTTATCTATCGCCACCAATGGTCTGTTGGTGATTTGTTGATGTGGGATAATCGGGCGACCATCCACCTTGCACTTTTGGGTGTCCCTGAAGGCCAGGCGCGGAGGATGCATCGCACGACGGTGCTTGGTGAAATTCCCTATTAATATATTTTAGGTTTATGTCTCCCTACTTCCTACTTCATTGTGGTCAGTTGAAAGAATAATTTCATTCAAAACTTAAGATTTAGTGTGATCAAATAGGAGGTGAATTAATTTTTCTTAAAACTTGGGGAAAAAAGAACCCATAGTGACAAAGCGCCCAGCGCGAACACGCCTGCCATACCGACGATATAAAATGCATTTGCCAGTCCACCCACAACTTTCATATCAGCGAGCGCCCCCATACCGGGTGGGACTAGCAGCCCCCCAAATCTATTGAAGGAAATACGCAATGCTGTTACCCGCCCTTGTAAATGTGGTGCCACGTTACGCGATAAAATAATCATCATTAGGGGGAGGTTGAGGCCTTGAGCAAATCCACGCACACAGATGCCGCCCATTAGTGCCATAAAAAGTAGGGTAGTGAATGTCGTTCCGAATAGTGGTGTAACAGCAATAGCGACGACAGAAATGGTTACCATGAGAATAAGCAACCAATGTGCTGAATATTTCTTCATTAGGGGACCTGTGCACAGAGCTGCAATAGCCGACGCACCATTGGCGGCACCGATTAACCACCCAATAGTGCTACCCTCAATGCCGACATGTTCACTGAGCCAAACGACATAGAAAGAACTCTGCACACCTGATCCAGTTTGCCGCATGACTGTCACCATGATCACCATTGCAACGGCAGGAATTAGAAGAAGCCGTAGCGTTTCGCCATAGCTCGATTGTCTCCTTGTTGGCGTGGTATTTTCTTTCGGTATATTTAGTGTTGGGTTGTCGGTATTTTCTCGAAATTCCTGCGTTGCGGCCAGGGTGTCTGGTTGGAATTATGCTGCGATCATGCCTCCGACAATCCAAATTGCGAGAAAACCAAACCCACCCCAAGCACCCCAAAAATCCCATGCGTAGCCGATTGCCGGTGGACCAAGGAAACCTCCAATCCGAGCGACAAAGGTCATTCGACCGGCGTAAACCGGGTGGCCTTTCATTAGTTGGCCCACTAGGGTCTGGCTACCAATCCAAGCGGTCGCTTCACACCAGCCTGAAATCATTTGCACTAGGATTACGGCGAGTACAATTGTTGTGAACGGATTTTGGAGACTAGCGCCAACTTTGACGCCAAAAATTAGAGAAATAATACCAATAAGTAGGGCGAGATTTTTGTCTAAGAGGGCGACAACCAACAGGGCTACAATGGTGGATCCCATTGACTGAACCGTGCCATTAAAGAATGCGGTGCCATAGACAGCGGACTGCATACTGATTGAATAAGTTTGAGGCTGTTGAGAGGCCATATTGGTGGCTGCGGTGCTTTAAAAAGTTATGGGTTGGCTATCCTACCACTCGGATTGTGTATAGCGCCAACCCGAGGGACCAGATTGTTTGAATTAATATTTGTTGGCTAAATTAGGCGAACGTAACATCAATATCG
>CAYZDH010000230.1:0-3514 GCA_964477025.1 uncultured Rhodospirillaceae bacterium
AGGTCAACGAGACCTTCAAAACCCAACTGCTCTGTCTCCACCTGATCAAGGAGCGATGTTAGGGCCGACGCTAACCGGGTGGCATTTGCCGGGCTTGGAAGTACGCCAAGACGCTGCCGCTCCGCCTCCATAATCAAACTGCTTAGAAGGAATTGGCGCTGTATATTTGGTATTGCCGGAGGAACTTTCAAGGATATCCCTGCTTTAGGTTCGTCCTCCGCCAAAAGCATCTCATCTGGTTGATCAGTCTCACCCAGCGGCACGAGACTAGGCAACAGCAAAGCCTTTCCATCGCTTTGGCGCAAAAAGGACTCTGTGAGAGCGCGGCAGGCGCGGCGTGTCGGTAGGAATACCTGAATATCGCTGAGGGCAAATTCGTCGCTTCTATGGCGTTCCAAAAGGCCAGCAGCAAGCGAATCCAAAAACGGAATGCCGGGGGCAATTGAATAGATAGTTGGCTTATTCGCCATAGGCTTCTTCATCAAAAGCTCTAGATTTTCGAAATAATACTTCGGCTTCGGCAAACCCCGACGGGGTTCCGATATGATGCCAAGTTCCGTCATGGACTATACCGTACAGCCGCCCCGCCCCTTCGGCAGTATCATATAAGTGTGTCAACGAAAACGGCCCTGATGGGGCATTCTTGAACAAGCGTGGGTGCAAAAGCTGAACACCGGCAAAGACAAACGGGGCCTTTGGGTTACCACGCCGGCGCTTCAAAACACCGTTACTAGCAAGACAATAATCGCCAGCTCCATCATAGCCCGTCGCCTGACTAACCGGGTACAGAAGTAACAAGGCATCCATCGCCTCGTCTCGCCAAAATCTCGTCAAACGCATAAGGGCGGGTTCCGGCCCGTCCTCCCAAGCAATATCTGCATTCGCGACATAGAAGGGATTTTCTCCGAGTGAAGACAAGGCCCTGGTAACGCCTCCCCCGGTTTCTAAAAGCTGCGCGGTTTCATCAGAAAATTCGATCCGGGGATTTGTACGTGTCGCCAGATGGTTTTTAATCATATGCCCCAGATAATGAAGATTGACAGTTACACTTTCGACTTTAGCCGCTTCTAGATGATCCAGCGCTCGATCAAGCAGAGTCCTTCCACCAAGCGGCACCAATGGTTTTGGAAGATTTTCGGTAATCGGCCTCATCCGCAAACCGAGGCCAGCTGCCAAAAGCATCGCATGTGTAGGGCAGCCATCAATCATCAAGCACCAAACCCTTCGGGTAAATGCCGCAACTCGGTTGGAATATAACGATTAATCCATTGCTGCATTATCTCTAAATCCGGATGGTCGCACGCCGCTTCTAGCAAGCGCCAGACGCGCGGAATATGGCTTAGATAACTCCGCTTGTTATCCCGGACACACAAACGCGTAAAAATACCGATCACTTTTGCGTGACGCTGTGCGCCGAGCACCGCCATCGACAAGTCGAACTGGTATGGATCAAGATTGGGAAATGCAGCGAGATAGCGTTGCTTAACGTCTTTAGCAATGGCTGGTGAAACATCGCGTCTAGCATCCTCAATTAACGAAACAAGGTCGTAAGTTACCGGACCCGCGACGGCGTCCTGAAAATCCAGCAGACCACAAGCTGCAATGCCAGTGCGGTCATCGAGACGCATGAGATTGTCGACATGATAGTCGCGCAGCACTAGACTTTCAGGAATATTCACGGGGAGAGATATCAGCGAGCGCCAGTGATGCTGATATTCCCGGATGGCATGTGCTGATAATAGCCTGCCGATTGCTGCTGGGACGAACCAATCCGTTAGCAGAGCTGCCTCAGCGAGGAGTAAATCTAAACTATAGGAGGGCTGTTTTTGCGGAATAGCCTCAGCAGCGGGATGTTTATGGAGATCAATCAAAACGTCCGTCGCCAACAAATAAAGTTCGCGTTCCTGCTCTCCCGCCGCCATAAGACGCGTGAAGGTCGAATCGCCGAAATCCTCAAGAAGGATAAATCCGTATTTGTGATCCGTGGCTAATATCTTCGGGGCACTATAACCAAGCTTGGTGAGGTGATGAGCGACCGAAAGAAAAGGCCCGGTCTCCTCGGGCGCCGGGGCATCCATTAGTATTGCCCGACGATGTTTATCCTCTAGCCGAGTATAGCGCCGAAAGGATGCATCGCTAGTCAGCGGTTTACGACGTGCTTTACCCCAACCCTCCATTTCAAGAAATAACTCAATCCTTTCCTGCCTCTCAGCCATTAACAGCAAACCCCAAATCTCTATTCTGCCACGATCCAAATTTATCAATTTGCAGAATACGGTCGTTATCATGGTCTCCAGGAAGAAGAGTCAAATGCAAGTGGTTAGCCGGCAAATACAAGCCAAGCCGTTCCGGCCATTCAATCAAAGAAACCTCGCTAGCAAATATATCTTCAATACCTAACTCCAGAGTATCTTTAGCGTCATTAATTCGATAGAGGTCGATATGAAAAACGGAAAATGGTGGAAAATCATATTGTTGGACAATGGTAAAAGTCGGACTTGGAATATCTGGGACCGAAACTTCGTATGTCGTTGCCAATGACCGAATAATCGAACGAGCGAGTACTGTTTTACCCATCCCAAGATCTCCGGACAGGCCTATCACATCGCCAGGTTTTAATTCCCTTACTACATGCGCGGCGAAAGCATCCGTCGCTGCAATATCAGCGAGGCTAAGTAGTATAGGAACATTGCGATTGTTGGCCATATCTATTGCCGCTTGTAACCGCGGATAACGAATCTCGCAATAGATGGTTGTTTCCCCGCCCTGACAACCCTTCAATTAACCCATAATAAGAGCTTATGGCCATAGCTGAGACGGCACTGGCTAATATCGGTAATGGTCTGGCTTGAAGGGTCCCTCTTCGGGTAAACCGAGATAATTCGCCTGCTCATCCGTTAATTTGGTAAGCTTCACGCCAAGCTTAGCGAGATGCAGCTTTGCGACCTTTTCATCGAGGTGTTTTGGCAAAACATAAACTTTATTCTCGTAATTTTGGCTATTGTTCCAGAGTTCAATCTGAGCAAGCGTCTGATTGGTAAATGAAGCGCTCATAACAAAGCTTGGATGGCCCGTGGCACAGCCAAGATTCACTAGTCGGCCTTCGGCAAGAATAATGATGCGTTTGCCATCTGGAAATTCAACTTCGTCGACCTGCGGCTTAACATTATGCCACTGGTAATTTCGAAGCGTTTCAATTTGAATTTCACTATCAAAGTGACCGATATTACAAACGATCGCGCGATCTTTCATTTCACGCATATGCTCGAGCGTAATAACGTCAATATTGCCAGTAGTTGTTACAAAAATATCACCAACCGATGCAGCTTCTTCCATCGTAACAACTTCAAAACCCTCCATTGCCGCCTGTAAGGCACAAATTGGATCAATTTCAGTTACCACCACTCGGGCTCCACTTACCTTAAGCGATTCCGCGGACCCTTTTCCCACATCTCCATAACCCCAAACCACAGCAACCTTCCCCGCAAGCATCACCTCGGTTGCCCGCCGGATG
>CAYZDH010000231.1:0-3478 GCA_964477025.1 uncultured Rhodospirillaceae bacterium
CGATTTGCACTTTCTGATGCTGCCTCCCCGACGCTCGTCAAAGATCTAGAGGACGAGAAAGCACTTTACGTTCTTATGCCAATGCGTGTTTAGAGGTTAAAACACTGTCAAAATTGCAGCCTGCTTTTCCGAATATTGTCGGCGCTGCATCTATGGCTGTGCAGCGTTTAGTTTTAACTAATTTCCGCTGTTATGAATCATTGCGCATGACCATAGAGGCGCCATTGGTTGTGCTTACGGGATCAAACGGGGCCGGTAAGACTAATCTTCTGGAAGCAATTTCGTTTCTCGTTCCAGGTAGGGGGTTACGTGCGGCACGTCTTAGTGACTTGGCGCGCCGCAATAACACCGATGTAGATAATAATCAGTGTTGGGCGGTTGCGGCGACCGTTAATGGGTTAGACGGAGTCTATGACGTTGGTACGGGAGTTTCTGAAGAGGTAGCTATTGAAAACCCCAGACGAGTAGTGCGTATAAATGGTATGCCGGCCCGGGGACAGTCTGCACTTAGCGAAAGGCTGGCTGCCCTTTGGCTTACACCTGATATGCAACGATTGTTTACTGAAGGAGCTTCCGGTAGAAGGCGGTTTTTGGATCGACTGGTTTTTGGCTTTGACCCAGCCCATGCTGGACGCCTTAAATCGTTCGATCGGTCATTACGCGATAGATCGCGTCTGCTTCAAAATAAAATCACACAAGGAAAAGAAGCAGACCCCGCGTGGCTCAATGTTTTAGAGGAAACCATTGTGGAAAAAGGTGTCGCAATAACGGCGGCACGTATTGCTTTAATTAATCGTTTAAACCCGGCCTGTGCGATGGGGGTTGGCCCCTTCCCTTCGGCATTTCTGGAGCTCGACGGAGTCTTAGATAGTTGGTTGAGCATAATGCCAGCGGTTGAGGTTGAAGATCGTTATAGGTCAGTGCTGCTTGGTTCTCGCGATATTGATCAGGGAGGTCGTTTAGAAACGATCGGCCCACATCGTAGCGATCTGATGGTTATGCATATTCGAAAGAACGCGCCAGCTGGTCAGTGTTCTACTGGTGAGCAGAAAGCTTTGTTGATTAGTATCGTGTTAGCCAATGCTCGCCTTCAGTCACTTGAGAAAGGGGCAGTTCCAATCTTGTTGTTAGACGAGATAGCAGCCCATCTTGATGAAGAACGCCGGGCTGCTCTTTACTCTGAAATTTTAGACCTTGGTGCACAGGCCTGGATGACTGGCACTGATCCGGCACTTTTCGCACCGCTTTTAGGTAAGGCACAATATTTTTCCGTAGCTAATGCTGAGATAAATGAAGATTTCTCTGAAGTACTTGATAAATAGATCTAACGAAGAAGTGGTTTAAAAATGACATCTCCTACAGAAGAGCCTTCTGAAAATAATACGACTGAATATGGTGCTGATTCAATACAGGTTCTACGTGGTTTAGATGCTGTCCGTAAGCGACCTGGTATGTATATAGGTGATACGGATGACGGGTCCGGACTTCATCATATGGTTTATGAGGTGGTGGATAACGGTATTGATGAAGCGCTTGCGGAAATTTGTGACCGCGTAGAGGTGACCTTAAATGGTGACGGTTCTGTGTCCATTAACGATAACGGTCGTGGTATTCCAGTACAGATCCATGAAGAGGAAGGTGTGTCTGCGGCGGAGGTCATTATGACTCATTTGCATGCGGGTGGTAAATTTGATCAAAGCGCCTACAAGGTTTCAGGTGGTTTGCACGGTGTCGGTGTGTCCGTTGTAAACGCCTTGTCATCTTGGCTCGAGCTTAAGATTTGGCGTGATAACGCCGAGTGGTTTATTCGGTTTGAAGACGGTGTACCCGTAAAGCCTCTTGAACGCCTAGCCGACTGGGATGGGCCGACAGGCAGTGAGGTTACCTTCATGGCTTCACGAGAAACTTTCACAAATGTTGAATATGATTTTGCAAAACTTGAGCACCGATTGCGCGAACTCGCTTTTTTAAATTCCGGTGTGACTTTGATTGCTAACGATTCTCGTGGGGTTGAGCCAAATATTATCGAAATGCATTATGAAGGTGGGCTTTCAGCCTTTGTTAATTATGTTGATCGTGGCAAAACACCATTATTTGACAACCCTATTTTAATCAAGGGTGATCAGGATGACATCGCTATGGAAGTTGCCCTGGAATGGTCGGATAGTTACCATGAAACGACGCTTTGCTTTACTAATACGATCCCCCAGGGTGATGGCGGAACGCATCTAGCTGGACTTCGCGCCGCCCTTACTCGGACGATAAATTCCTATGCAAACGCTTCTGGTATAGCAAAAAAAGAAAGGGTTTCTCTGACAGGGGATGATATGCGCGAAGGGCTAACTTGCGTTTTGTCTGTCATGGTTCCAGATCCAAAGTTTTCTTCTCAAACTAAAGACAAGTTGGTTTCTTCCGAAGTGCGCCCAGTTGTAGAAAGTCTTGTTGGGGAAAAGCTTAGCCAATGGTTTGAAGAGCACCCAAATGAAGCTAAACGGGTTGTTGCAAAGGTTGTTGAAGCTGCCGCAGCCCGGGAGGCAGCTCGTAACGCACGTGACCTGACGCGGCGAAAGGGGGCTTTGGATATTTCTAGCTTGCCGGGAAAGCTGGCGGATTGTCAGGAGCGTGACCCCGCACAATCTGAAATCTTTATCGTAGAGGGTGATTCAGCTGGTGGTTCCGCGAAACAAGGGCGCAATCGCCGCACTCAAGCGATTTTGCCGCTTCGGGGGAAGATCCTAAATGTTGAACGTGCCCGGTTCGATAAAATGCTATCCTCGGCAGAAATAGGAACACTGATCGCTGCACTAGGCACCGGCATTGGCCGGGAAGATTTCAATGTAGAGAAGGCGCGGTATCACAAAATCATTATTATGACTGATGCTGATGTTGATGGCAGTCATATCCGTACTCTACTTCTAACTTTTTTCTTCCGGCAAATGCCTGAACTTGTAGAACGCGGATTTCTTTATATTGCTCAACCACCACTCTATCGTGCGAAGAAGGGTTCTGAAGAGATTTATTTAAAAGATGATCCCAAGCTTGAAGAGTATTTGGTTGATTCTGGCCTCAGAGATTGTTTGCTTGTGATTCAGGACGGTGCCGAGGTCGCTAGCGCTGACTTGCGTGACACTGTTGAAACTGCGATGCGGGCGAAACGCTTGATGCAACCGATTCTGCAGAAACTTTCAAATCCGATGGTTGCGGAACAGGCAGCAATTTTAGGTGCCTTTAATCCGGAACTATTGGAATCCGAAGAAGTGGAGAGACAGATTGCGGAAGCAATCGCCCGGCGCCTAGATGGTTTGACCCCAGAAAACGAGCGCGGGTGGAAAGCGGAAATTCTTGACGGTGGCGGTTTTGCCTTTGCGCGAAAATTGCGTGGTGTAACAGAGAGGCATGTTATTGACGGTGCATTGGTCAGGTCTGCCGAGGCTCGCAGGCTTGATGAAATGGTGCCAGATTTACAAAAAGTTTATGC
>CAYZDH010000232.1:0-3412 GCA_964477025.1 uncultured Rhodospirillaceae bacterium
ACATTGTAATGCATGAAAACATCCTCAATTGATTTAAAGTTCGGCGCATGCATTGATTCTTCAAACCATTCTTCACGCGTCTGATCATCTATATGGGTTGTGTAGAAAAGAAAATCGGGTCTACCTCGTTCCCTTACTCGTAAACAGGATTCTTCATACGGCCAATCATGATTGCCGGTACTGGCGCGGCTATAAAGATAGGCTGACGGATTGTTGGACGTACCCCACCCCAAAATACCATCTGGCGTTATATGGCGGCATAACGCCCAAAGAAATGGGCCGCCAGTGGAGAATCCCCATTACAGCAAAAGAATATCGTCGCGCGACCTCGCATGGTTTTCCAGGGCCCACGTGGCACCCTGCCTATATCCCTCCACAATCGTATCCGGTGTCGCGGCCAGCATTTGTTCATAGAGTTCCACCCCTTCAACGGGAAGACGATATGTATCACTGCCAGTTGGGCTGGCCTGACCCTTAGAGGCATGGCAGGTATAATCGCTATCCGACCAATAGGTTGGTTGATGCCGGGTGAAGATAGGCATCCGTTCACCGAGTGGAATTTTCTTCCAACTGCCTCCCTCATCAAAGAAATTCCAGCGCCCCAGGCGCGGCACAATCGCAACGGTCACGCCGCGGCTTGCAAGCCATGGGGCCATACCGGGTTTTTTTTCATAGGTTTCAATAAACCCGTTACCATTATCCTTACCACCTTCACCGCAAACTAGAAGGATTTCACGACCATTGTGTAGGCGCGGAATATCAGGCTTAAAGGTCGTCACCACTTGTGTGAAAGACTTTCCATACCTCTCGAAATCAATGTATTCCACAGTTTTTGTAAAGGTGGTTGTCACTGGATAAGCATCACAAGCCATAATAGCCGCAACTATTTCTTTCGGCAGAATCTCATTATCATCCGGCAGCACAACAATTTCTTCGTCACTCATTTCTTTCTCCATTATTCGGACCTCTTCGATGACACCGTTTGTTTTCAACCTGAAAGGCAGTAGGGTTTTATAACTCAAATATAATAGGGGAGACACGTCATGGCACCAGATACAGCACAATCGGCATCGGTTGGTTCATACAACCCCAAATCATCAGGGTTGATTACATGGCATAATGCCATTCCACGATTTCTCGATAAGGGTGACACGCCGCGCGCCTATCTGGAACGCTGCATAGAAACAATTGATGTCCGCGAACCAACGGTAAAAGCTTTTGTATCAATGGACCTGGAAGTTGCCCGCAAGGCTGCAGACAAAGCGACGACGCGGTACAAAAATAATCAGCCTCTTTCGGTAGTAGACGGCATGCCGTTCGTCGTTAAGGACCTATACGAAGTAAAAGGCATGCCGACAGAACTCGGGAGCCCCGCAATGCGAGGCTATGGTGGTGATAAGGATTGTGCACATGCGCGTGCGCTGCGCGAAGGAGGAGCGGCAATCCTCGGGAAGACAGTTACTACAGAATTTGGTTCGAGAGATGCCGGGCCTACACGAAACCCTTTCGATCTTAAACGAACGCCGGGCGGGTCATCGAGTGGCACCTCTGCCGCCGTTGGTGCCGGTATGGTCCCAGCTGGTAGCGGCAGTCAGGTGCGGGGCTCTATTCTCCGACCTGCAGGCTATTGCAGCAATTTTGCTATAAAACCAACCTTTGGCGCCCTTAACAGGCTGGGTGGGCATTCGATGTCCCCATCTCAATCTGTACTTGGTGTCCATGGGGGCTCTATAGAAGATGTTTGGGGGACGGCCTTTTATATTTCATCGACTGCCGGCGGCGATCCCGGCCACCCAGGCCTTTATGGCAAGAATTCGCTGGGCACAGCACAAAAACCCACGCGTCTCGTTCGACTCGATACTCTCGGTTGGGATGACACAGAAGACGAAACCAAAGCGAAATATGAGGAATTCATCGGGTCACTTTCAGACAAGGGTATTGAAATTGTGTCGCGGAAGAAGGATGCAGAAATTGAAGTATTCGAACAAACCCTCCATACCATTCCAGATTTTCTGGGTGATATGTTTTGTTGGGAAATGCAGTGGCCGGGCAAAACTCAGCGGGACAAGGGTGAACACTATATTTCGGCAGGTATATTGGAAAGGATTGCCCACGGCGAAAAAATGACAATCGAAGATTATCGCCGTTGTCTTGCTATGCGGCAAACACTTCGCGAAAGTTTTGAGACTATTCGCGGCAAGGGGGACGCCTTTATACTTCTTTCGGCGCTAGGACCTGCACCTTTGGCATCAACCGGTACCGGCAACCCTACCTTTGGTGACGTTACATCCTGTCTCGGCGCCCCAGGTTACAATCTGCCACTGCTTGAAGATCGCGGCATGCCTATGGGTATTCAGATCATGGGATTTCCAAATGAAGATTTTGTCCTCGGCAAAATTGGCAAATGGCTTAGTGAAGAATTTCTAACATAAGGCCCATAAATTAGCTGCTTTTAGGGAATAGGGTGTTTCAGATCCTCACAAAATTCAAACTCAATCTTTCGAAATTACACAAAACCACTGAACCTTCGGCTCTGCCGGTGAGTAATTGAACCCCAACAACCTACCAGAAATTCTTTACGGTTATTCGACCGGTACTCGCCAAGATGAAGTTGCATGCTCTTTGCTTGTTACGTCCAAAACGATCCCATTGGGATCACGATATTTCCGTTCGAATTCTGGGCCGTCACCGACATTCTGAATTTGGCCATGATAAGTACCCCCAGCATCCTCTACCTGCGCACTGGCTTCAGGCACGTCTTCGACTAGAAAACCCATGTGGTGCAAGCCAATATAGTCGGGGCCCCGCTCGTCAGGGGCATTATCATTCGATCGCAAATGCAGAATTGCCAGGGACACGACGCCATCAGACAACATTATCGCCACCTTGGATTGCCGGACCCGCTCCATACCAAAAGCCTTTTCATAGAACTGTGCCGTTGTTTCTAGGTCCTTTGCACTGATCGCGATATGACGTAACTTAGACATTTAAAGATCCTCTAATTTTTTTGATTTCTTGATTGTAGTCAGTTTGGTTTGACTGTGGCACCCGGCCCAAAGACGTGGCAGGCAATGCCGTGGTCTCCATCATAAGCCAGCTGCGGCTCCTCCTCCGAACAAATTTTCTTTGCAAACTGGCAGCGGGGATGAAAACTACACCCAGATGGTGGGTTAATTGGACTTGGCACATCGCCCTGCAAAACAATTCTTTCGGCCTTGCGTGTCGGATCAGGTACAGGTGCAGCCGATAACAATGCCCTCGTATAAGGGTGCTGGCTATCCGTATAAATTTGATCAGCCGAAGCAATTTCAACAATTTTACCGAGATACATCACCGCTACTCTATCACTCACATGCTCAACAATTCGCAAGTCATGCGAAATGAAAAAGTAAGTAAGATCGAATTCTTCCTG
>CAYZDH010000233.1:0-3398 GCA_964477025.1 uncultured Rhodospirillaceae bacterium
CTCACCGCACCAGTATGAGAAGTATCTCCGACAACCACCCAACCGACACATACTTGTTTCGCCTTCTCCAAGGCTTTTTCTATTGCGAGATTAAGTGCGATTTGCCCATGGCTGTGATCGCCGTCAATAACCACAGCGGCCGGCGTTTCTCTAATGATTATCATCTGAGGCCGCGGATTACCGACGCCCCTATCAAGTCGCAACATTTACTGCGGGATACGCACCAAGCCGTGTGATTCAATCCCCCGCAAATCAGCCCAAATTAGTCCTTCTGCCACAAGTCTCGCCTCATCAGACGGAAGGCCTCTCGCCTCAAATATACCTACCAACACCTCAGATGCAGCTTCCCGCGTTATTATTACGCTATCTGACATCATTCACCCCATTTTCAATCGTTGGTATTCTGGCCTTGGCAATCGAACACGTCTACCTCACTAGACGGCTTAGCTTGCGGTGCATCTATCGCAACCGTATAAACACAGCAACCGCAATTGAGGAATTCATCATGGAAGATAAGATCAAATTCAAATCCGGCGACCTTACTCTCTCCGGCGCCTTGCATACGCCCGAAGGTAGCGAAGGCAAAAAATTACCCTGCATAATCGTGCTGCACGGTTTCGGCAGCAACAGCAGTAGCAATAATGTTATGGGTCCATGCAAAATGTTTAATGAGTGGGGATATGCGGCCTTTCGTTTTGATATGCGCGGTTGTGGTGAAAGCGACGGCGAATTTGGCCGGGTGATTTGCCAGGAGCAAGTCGAAGATACTCAGAGCGCCATGGATTATCTCCAGAGCCGTGATGAAGTCGATGGTACCCGTGTCGGTGTTCTTGGTTCTTCCTTTGGCGCGGCGGTCGCCATATATACCGGCGGCGTCGACGACCGATTTGCCTGCGTTATCTCTTCGGGCGGCTGGGGGCACGGTGAACGTAAGTTCCGTGGTCAGCACCCGACCGAAGCGGGTTGGCTAAAATTTACCAATATGCTGGAACAAGGCCGCCGCCACCGAGAAAAAACCGGCGAGTCACTGATGGTCGACCGCTATGACATCGTGCCAATTCCTGAACATCTACGAAATAATCTTGCGCAGCAGTCGGTCGTAGAGTTCCCGGCCGAAGTTCCACAGAGCATGTACAACTTTTGTGCTGAAGATGTGGTTGGCAATATCGCGCCTCGCCCGCTTCTCCTTTTGCATAGCTCGGACGACTCGGTAACACCGACAGAGCAATCAGTCGCAATGTTCCAGAAAGCCAAACAGCCCTGCGATATGCATCTGTTTGCGGAGACCGACCACTTTATGTTCGCAGAAAATAACACCCGTGTGCGCGAAATTGTTAAAAGCTGGGTCGATAAGTTCTTTCCACTGTGAGGCAGTTAATATGAACCCAGAAATTCTTGCTCAGTTGGCCCCAACGGGCAAACTTCGTGTTGGCCTCAATATGGCCAACAACCTGCTAAACACCGGCACGACAGCTGAAGGAGAGCCAGACGGTGTCGCACCTGATATGGGGCGTGCCATTGCGAAAAAATTAGGGGTTGGAGTAGCAATGGTACGGTATTCCACACCCGGAGAAATTGCCGATACCGCTGATAAGGATGAATGGGACCTCGGCATGATTGGCGCCGAACCCAAAAGAGCTGAGGTTATCGATTTCTCAGGCGCCTATGTCGAGATAGAAGCAACTTATTTAGTTCCCTCTGGGTCGCCTTACAATACTGTCGAAGAAATCGATCAGGAGGGCCTGCGGATCGCTGTATCTGAACGCAGTGCTTACGACCTCTTTCTATCGCGTCATCTCAAAAATGCAGAACTGAAAAGGGCGCGGGGTGTGGCCGGTGCTGTAGAACTTTTCAAGAGTGATAGCCTAGACGCGCTGGCGGGGCTCCGCCCGGCTCTTGCTATAGAAGCTGAGAACATAACTGGCAGTCGTATGATCGACGGATGTTTTACTGCTGTACAACAAGCTATCGGGGTCGCAAAGGGCAAACATGCGGCGGCAGAATTTATTGCGGCCTTTGTGGTAGAGAGCAAAACCAACGGCTTCATTACCAGCCTAATCAACAAACACGGTGTCACAGGGAGATTGGCCATTGGGTCGTCTTAATAAATTGGAACAATCGAAGCCGTAGAGAGGCGGCATTCCTGCCGTACAGTCCTTTAGGGGTTCCTCTTTTAAATACCCGATACAAAATACCGTACCCGCCTCACAGATAAGCCGCCAAAGCGTATATTGAATAAGCGCTAATTCGCTTAACTTTCCCTGGCCGTTAAATTCTGACACAATATTTATGGTTTTTGTTTTGGTGAGGCCGTGAGGAGATAGAGATGGAAACCGGAAAAGACTTTAAAGTCGAGGCCGTTTCCGGGCCCCAGGTTTGGCGTGGGACCGATTTTTCTAACAATACGGACTGGGTCTATTCACTCCCCGTAGAGATAGTCAATGCGATAAACTCTATTGTATTTCCGTTGGTGGAAAGGGGGGTTACGCAACACACCTTCCAATTTGAGAAAATTGAAGTCCCTGGCCTGCGCGCAGCATTACGGCCAATCATCGATGCCTTAGCTTTTGGTCGTGGGTTTTCGATGTTGCGGGGGCTATCCGTTGAAAAATATTCAACAGAGGAACTAAAGCTTGCACTTCTAATTATCGGCCATCACATGGGGCTCGTCGGACCACAGGATGGCCATCCTAAAAGTATAGGCGAAGTGCGGGACATTAACCCTGACTCAAGAACCCATTACTACCATGGAGGCGGGCCTCTGCCGATGCATATGGATCCGGTCGATGCAGTAGGGCTCCTTTGTATTCGAAAAGCCAAAAAAGGTGGTGAAAGCCAAATTGTTAGCTCAATGGCTGTCCACAACGAAATACTAAAGCAGCGGCCCGACCTGATACAATTTCTGTATCGTGGATTTCAGCATAGGAGGCGCAACGAACGTTTGAGTAAAGATGGCGGAAAAGTAACCAACTATAATTGTCCGATATTTGCCGATGTAGGGGGACAGATTGTTAGTAATTATATCCCGCGCCCCATCCGGTTGGCCGTTGAACAGGGTTTCGTGTCTTTAAGTTCAGCAGAAGAAGACGCCCTCACACTCCTAGATGAGACTGCCGCCCGCGACGACCTCTGCCTAAAGATGGATTTGATGCCTGGGGATATACAGTTTCTTAATAATCGATTGATCATGCATGGACGAGCCGACTATCTGGATTTTGACGCCCTTGAAGACAGAAGACTAATGCTAAGACTATGGCTAACGATACCGGAATGGGACAAATATCCTAAGAACATGCCTCACTCCGATGTAGAACTGAAGACTGCCCCCGCATAGGTGTAACAAGAAAGTTCTCATTTTTATCCTAGCGTAATTTTACAAACTGCCAACTTGAGGTCGT
>CAYZDH010000234.1:0-3387 GCA_964477025.1 uncultured Rhodospirillaceae bacterium
AATAACATGAAATGGGTGGGCGTGCTGAACGTACCAATTCCATAAACAGCAAGTTGTGTCTTTAAAGACACCTCGTCTGGGTTGGCTTGATCTGTGGTTTTAGTATTTTCCATATTGGTACCGATAGAATAGCGTGTCTGACGCCGAGAGAACATGCTTGAACGCTATTGGACTAGAGAATTTTGTAAGTTTGGGAGAGAATGTTGGAATGGATAATCATTACCAACTAAGTGATGGCAAGCATGAGCTGAGCGGATTAATCCGCGCGGACAGTGTCCATCGGTCTGTTTATACTGATCGCGCAATATTTGATTTAGAAATGGATCGAATTTTTGGACGTACCTGGGTTTACGTTGGACATGATAGTGAAGTGCCCAAACCTGGCGACTATGTCACCCGAACCATAGGGCGCCGGCCTGTTGTCTTGAGCCGTCATACCGATGGAGAGGTTTATGTCGTCTATAATAGTTGTGGCCATCGCGGTGCAAAAGTTTGCGCTGAGCTACACGGGAATGCGCAGCCATTCCGTTGTCCTTATCACGGTTGGACATTTAAAAATAACGGTGATCTTGAGGCGGTTACAATGCCTAGGGGTTATGGAGATAGTATAAATTTAGATGACCCGGCACTTGGTATGCGTCGGCTAGCAAATGTTGAGAACTATCGTGGCTTTGTTTTTGCCTGTGTCAAGGAAGAGACCTCTTCTCTTAAAGAATGGCTTGGCCCCTCACGAGGAAGTATCGATGATATCGTTGTTCGTTCGCCATCAGGCTAGGTAATGCTTAACGCTGGAATACATCGCTATGTTTTTCGTGGAAACTGGAAGTTCCAACTCGAAAATACTGTTGATATGTATCATGTCCCGTTCAGCCACGAGTCCACACTTGGCCCCAAGGGACGACAGTTCTCACGTCGTCAGGGTGACGACGCAGGCTCGACAATTAGCGATGAAGGCAAAGCCGCAGAGCGCTGGGAAAGACGAGAGTCCTGGGGGGCTGCGTTGAATGGGCATAGCTATACCGGCCATCAACCTGTGGCCGATAAGAAACGTGAAGACCCCGCCTATTTAAGTTATGTCGAGAGTTTAAGGAGCAACCATACGCCTGAACGATTGGCAGAAGTATTGGCGCCAAGGAGGCATAACACAGCTTTTTATCCAAATATGTCCTTGCAGGCGTTAAACCAACACGTTCGAGTTATATGCCCAATTGCGGTTGATCGTACTGAAATTCTCGTATGGCCAGTTTTGTTCGAAGGGGCACCGGCAGAAATGAACCGTGATATTATTCGAGGTCTTAATGTAACTCATTCGGCAGCCTCATTGATCCAAACGGATGACCTAGAGAATTTTCATCGCTGCCAGATGGGCTCGGTTGCCGAAAATTCGGAATGGGTTTGGTTTGCGCGAGGGATCGATACTGATCAGGCCGATAACCATGGTGATGTCATTAACACCGGGACCGGTGAGTTGCCACAGCGAGCTCAGTTCAAAGCATGGGCAAGGCTTATGGCACCCTAAAAGCGGTCTTTATTGCGCGTTGTCCGGATGGTAGGGTCCGCCCGCTTTTAAAGGTAAAAGGGATAGTTCTATGCGTGCGGTACTTGTTGAAGACTTTGGTCCGATAGAAAATCACAAGCTGGGTGATATTGAGACACCTACACCTAGTGGGGGAGAGGTTTTGATCGACATATACGCGATCGGGATTAATTTTCCCGATACGCTGATGATGCAGGGTTTGTACCAAACTAAACCAGAACGACCGTTTACCCCAGGCCGCGATGTTGCTGGTGTTATATCCGCTGTTGGCGATGATGTAACAGACTTTAAGGTTGGTGATAGGGTCATGGCAATTGTGGCGTGGGGTGCCTACGCTGAAACATGTGTTGCACCTGCCGTGCGCTGTTTCTCCCTTCCTGAAGATGTAGATTTCGTTACTGCAGCGGGAATGGCGACAGTATATATGACATCTTGGGTAGCACTGATGGAGCGTGGCGCTTATCAGCCGGGCGAAAAGGTTTTGGTGTTAGGTGCAAGCGGCGGTGTCGGATTGGCAGCGGTGCAGATAGCGAAAGCGCATGGGGGATTTGTGGTCGGGGGCAGTTCCTCTGAAGAACGCGGCAAGATTGTCTTGGAAAATGGTGCTGACGCTATCATTGACTTATCTGTGGAAGACATTAATGAGAACTTAAGGCAGCAAGTCTTTAAAGCTGCCGGTAAGGAAGGGGTCGATATTGTTCTTGATCCGTTGGGAGGTGATATCTTTACTGCCGCATTGCGGACTCTAGCCTGCTCAGGGCGTATAGTATGTATCGGCTTTATCGCTGGAATCCCTGCAGCAAAGGCGAATTACTTTAATGTCAAGAATGTTACTTTGGTTGGTATGGCGCTCGACCTACATTTCCGGTTTAAGCCTCAAGTCATCAAAGCCGCAGCTGAGGATATTTTAAAACTTCTAGCCGAAGGTAAGATCAATCCAAGGATTGAGAGTACATACGAATTGGGCGACTACCAGTCAGCTTTGGCGCAATTCAAGACAAGTAAAAGCCCAGGCAAGCTTGTCCTCACAACAGGTCGGAGTTGATCCAATGACCAGTCGTACTGAAAAAATAATTAAAGCGGCGGTTGTTAAAGGACAGAAGACGCTATCGGAATATGAAAGTAAACGGGTCCTAGCAGCATATGGCGTCCCAATCAGCCGTGAAATTCTTGTTTCTACGCAGTCGCAAGCAAAAGCGGCCGCAAAAAAGGTTAAATATCCGGTCGTTTTAAAAGGCTGCTCTGCGGATGAAGCACATAAAACTGAAAAAGGTCTAATTGCTGTAAATTTAGCGTCCCAGGCCTCCCTAGTTGAGGCCTTTAAAACCATCAGAAAACGCGCTGGCAAGAATTATGATGGCGCTTTTTTGGTACAGGATATGGTTTCTGGTGCACGGGAAATTATGATTGGCATGCATCGTGATCCCTCTTTTGGGCCAGCGGTAATGTTTGGATTAGGGGGCATTTTTACGGAAATTCTACAAGACGTGACGTTCCGGATAGCGCCACTGCGTAAAAAAGATGCACGAGATATGTTGCGCTCGATCCGCGGGCATAAAATTCTTCAAGCCGTGCGGGGCATGCCGGCCGCTGATCTTGATATTTTGTGCCATTCACTAATGGCGGTCGGTCAGGTAGCAATTGATCATCCTGAGATTGAAGAAATTGATATTAATCCCCTTATCATTCGGGGGTCCAAAGCCGTCGCGGTGGACGCGCTGATTGTTCTATCTGACCGTGAAAACGATAAGGCCTCCTCTTGAGATGGCTGATGTTATGGTAAAGTTTTTTGCGACTATAAGCGTATGCGTGATCGGGGCGTCCTCTACATCTGGCAAGCCTGGCAATGT
>CAYZDH010000235.1:0-3362 GCA_964477025.1 uncultured Rhodospirillaceae bacterium
CGAGCCTTACATTGTCCGGCTCAGTAAAAATAACTTTCACATCCTGGATTTTATGTGAACCCATCAATCACCTTTCCATTCGGATTAATTGTATTGCTTAAAAACACAAAATGTTAAACCTAATATCTAGGAAACAGTCTAACAATAAAGTACCAACAAAATTTTAGAATATCATCCCGAATCAATAGCCCAAAAATCAACCAGTTCATTCAACGTTTGATCGGGAAAGAATCCGTCAGGCGAAGGAGTATCTGGATCACTCTCTTTCATAAAATCGTTGTATTCGTCATAAAATTGCTCTTTTGACATGCCTACATGTTTTTGAAATGAGACGTCAAAACCTATCTCCCACATATATACGAGTAAATCAACGAACAATGTCTGATAAGAGGTTCGGTAAGCTAGATATACGTTCATGAGAAACCAATCACATATGGCGGTGTCTCTGTATTCCTCCTTCGGTCCTACCAAATGACAGTCTCCTTCTTCCTCCTCAATCATTTGTTTTCTCGTTTGTAGAAAGTGGTTTTCCCAATCGTTCCTCACTCTAAATGGATATTCGCCGTCATCAATTCTCAATTGATGATCCTGGGTGTAAGACAATTTATAAAAATATTCGTTGAGAAATAGGGTTGGGAAAACTATAGCCACACCCTCAACCCACCAAGCAGGGGCACCGACTGGGTCATTTAAAAACCCACAGCAATCGTCTGGCATTGCCAATGAACGATCAAAATTATGTGACTGTTGATAATGATGGAAATACTGATGTGCCCAATCGTGAAAAATTATATATTGGAATTTTTCAAGACCGAAAAGTTCTCTATCATCAGATAAATTAGGATCTGTCAGTGGGTTAGGTTGAATACATATGTTGTATTTGTTCCTTACATCCTGAATATCAAACTCTGAAAAACTACCTAAGCATGACTTATGGCCCAGATATCTGTAAAACTCCCAAAGTGCAGCCAACTCAGCGCTGTCGCCTTCCTTAGTACCATGAATATTTCTGTTCAATAAACCGAGTTTATTCAAGGCGTCTATTGAGTATTCATTATCCCCATCAAATTCATAGATAACATGTACGTATCTGTCATATCCACCCAGGATATTAATCAAATATTTATGAATTTCCTCGTGTTGAGATATTAATGCATCCGAAGTATTTTCAGTGAATACGTAATGATGTTCTGGCCCTTTCGTCGGTCTGTTAGTCCGAGCCTGAACCAAAAATTCTTTTGCGGTCGGGGTTGCGGTTGGGGTTGGCGTCGCTGTAGCAGTCGGCCTTGGCATTCGCGTGGGAGTGGGCAGAGGAGTAGGCCTCTCCAATAAAACAGGCGATCTTGTAGGTGTCGGAGTTTGTAGCGGGATCATGGTCGGAATAACTCTTCGATAAGGAGTCGGCCGTAAAAATGGATTTTCCGGAATTTTTTTCTCCGAGGCTGAGGAAGGATTATCCACTTTCGAAGATGATTTAGCGGTAAGTTTGGCCGACTCAGGTACGGCGGTTTCAGTTGGTGAATCCGGGTTATTTGGCGAAGTCATCACAGGTTCGTCCGGGGCGTTGGAGCAACCTACCATTATCCCTAAAACGGATAATGAGATAAATATTTTGCTTAATGTTTTTTTGTATCCCAGGATTACCAACAAACCAAAACTACGTAAAAAATTAACTTATTACATTTAAATTGGAGCGGCAGATGGGATTCGAACCCACGGCATCCTGCTTGGGAAGCAGACGCTCTACCCCTGAGCTACTGCCGCTCGGAGTGTCCATTATAGGGTACATTCAGCTACGAAATCCAGTAATGTAATCTTCAATTTCTATATTCTAAAAGCCTCTAAAAAGACTGAATGTGATTATCTCGTCACTCTTTTACGACACTAATTAAATATTTTTGTCTAATTCGGATCTACCTCAGGATGTTGAGACACACAAAGTGTGACCAATAAGTTAGAATTGCGTCGAGTAAAGTAAGATCGATATAGCTAAGATATGGAGAATTACGATGGCATTAAAGCCTTTAATATTAGAAATGGGAACCGGGATAGATTTACACGGTCAAAATGCAACCGAAGCAGCCAGAAGAGCCGTATGGAATGCAGTTCACCAAAGTAGCCTGATGGGGCTCGGTTTGTTTGGCCCAGACACTTCTAAAAACATGATTGTTGAAGTTACTATTGCTGTTACTCGTCCAAACGAAGTAGATGAGGATGTCGTACTTGCTGTCTTACCCCACGGTACTGGGAAGCTGAAAGTTATCAAAGGAGGAATGGAAATTGAAGGAACCGAAGGGTCCGGCGATTTCACTCTGATCGCTAATGCAGCAGTAATTGCCAAAGTTGACATCTAAAATACGCTCGAAAATTTACTCCACAGCAAAATTTCACCAAGGAGCTTGTTAAAACATGACCGCCAAGTATGACACAGAATGCCAAGTTGTTAAAAAAGGGAATCTAGAGGTTGAAATATCTTCTGGTAGCATGACCAGATTGGCCGGTGTTTCAGAAGGTTTGGTCGGAGCAGAAGGGATTCACCTTGCTGTTGCCACTATCCCTCCTGGGTGCGCATCCAGCCCGCATCATCATGTTAATTGCGAGTCAGCAATATACGTTTCAAAGGGTAAAGGGAGATTCCTGACCGGTCCGACCTTAGGAACCACCTTAGAGATTGAGGAAGGCGATTTCCTTTATGTACCTCAAAATTCTATACATCAACCCATAAACGACAGTTTGACTGATCCGATGGAACTGATAGTAGCAAGAAATACCCCAGTCGAAATAGTCGAAGAGTTTGATCCAAATTCCGTGAAATAGAATTCACGTAAATTCTAGGTGATACAAACCATAATAAGGTATGGAATCACCCCTAATTGGGACGTAATAGCTGTGATTTGACTATGTCGGAGTTTTTCCGCACTAATTCCATGAGCTTTTGTCTTGCCAAGGATGGCGATCCCGATTCTGATCCAAAGTCCAACATAAGCTCATCTATGGACTCTACCAGCTTTAGTAATGCGTATTGTGTTTCCCCTGTGTTCAATACGCTTTCACTGAAATCTTCACAAGCTCCACAAATTCGACTTTTGGAAAACTTTGACCTAGCACATGTTGGACAGTCGTCTACATGCCCGCTTTTTTCCAGGTCAAAGTGATCGATGCAATAGATATGCAAAGAAGTTATAGTTTGAGAACAATCCCAGAATTTACATTGATTTGGCATTAAACATTCCAGTAAATCTTTGTATCAACAAAGCTAGTTTATACAAAAACAGGCTGAGTCCAAGCTTTCCCACCCGAAGATGACGTAATAGTAGCTCTAATATAAGTTTCATTCCCGTTAATTTTGTATGACGGATGCA
>CAYZDH010000236.1:0-3358 GCA_964477025.1 uncultured Rhodospirillaceae bacterium
TCCAGACCTCCCCAGAACGCATCCGCCGGACAAGATCAATGCCCCCGGCAATTACCGCAGAACGCTCATTTTCGGATAAGGCTACCGCCGCCTCCGTTGCGGTCTGGGGCTGAACCAATCGAAAGGGCACAATTGCTTTGTGAGAACGTGCAACCCAGCCAGAATCTGTAGCGTTGAAATCCATTTTTATTAGGAATTAATCCGTTTATGACATAACCAAAAAAGGGCGGCCTCGGGCCGCCCTTTTTACCTTCCCCAAATATTAATCGGAGATTTTGTACGAGACGGGGTACTTGTGGCCCGCGTCCTCATTATACTTGATAAAGGCACGCATAATCTTTGGCATGTCGATCTTCTTTTTCTTTTTCACGTCATGTGCACGCTGGTTTGGCCACGCCGCCAATTTTTGAGCCCAGGCAACCTTAGCCGCCGGATCAATTTTGCGGACTACAACACCTGCTTTAGCAAGCATTTTAAGCCCCCAGTCGTGGTCTCGCTGGGTTACCTCCGCGGTCCACTTAGCCATATTAATCGCTTCTTCATCGATGATCTTTACAACTTCTTTTGGAAGCTTTTTACGCGCCCGAAGGTTCATAGTATATGAGATTTGCATAACCGCACCGAAGTCCGTCACGGTATAGAAACCACCTTTTGTCGCCTCATGCAGCTTAAGCTTATAATCCGTATCCGGGAACAAAACGATGCCCTCGCCGACACCAGTCTGCAACTGTTGAGCTGCTTTTGGAATAGTTGTCCGAACGGGAATACCACCCTTAACCCACGGCAGATTTGGCCCTGCCGCTAGGATCTTGTGCCCCTTTAAATCTTCAAAGCGCTTCCAATCGAAAGCAGTCAGGAGACCGTAATTGTTAAAGCCAGAGACCGATAACAATTTTTGTTTGTACCGTTTCTCGTAATCTTGGGCTATCGAAGGAAACTCCTTCACAATCTTATTCATTATACCGTACGCGACTACCGCATTTGGGTGCGAAAACGGCACGAAGTAGGGCAGGTTCATCGCCATAGCCTTGTCGTCATCAAAGCAAACGCACCAACCGCCGATATCTAATCGACCATCTTGTGTCCCCTCCAGGGTATCAAATACGTTCACAACGGTGCCAGCGTAGTGTTGGCGGAATTTAATTTTATATTTAGTCTCCGCGGCTACCCTTTTTGTAACCGTGGGAGCAAAATACTTCGCCATCGCCTTCACATAGGTAATAAAGGGCGGGTGCCCAGAACCTATTCGGAGTGTGATCTCGTTCCCTTTTATGGATGCGGCTCCAGCCGACGTCGCCACAGCAACTAAGCCAGCCACGCCAGCGGCAACGGCCAATCCCTTACCAAACCTACTCATTACAACCTCCTCTGTGATCACTCTCCTATGAGAGCGTTTTTAATTTCAACGGTTTTCCAAATTATGGCCAATCCCAGTTCGATAGTCTAGGTAACCCGGTCTTCACACGCTCAGATCATCTTCGACGGCAACCACGTGGCAACCTCCGGCACTGCCCAAATTAATAGCATTACCGCTAGCATCAATATCCAGTAAGGAACTGACCCTTTAAATATTTCAGAAAGGGTCACTAACTTGTCATCAACGGAGCCTTTCACCGTGTATACAAGGAGTCCGAAGGGCGGCGTGAGCAAACCTGCTTCGATGACCAGAATCCCAAAAATACCGAAAGCAATAGGATCAAAGAATGCTTCCGTTAATGGAGCAAATATAGGGACCGTAATCAATATAATGGAAATAGAGTCGAGGATCATGCCAAGCACAAGCCAGATCACTATAATAACAAGAATTATACCAACTTCAGAAAAGTTATAGGCTGTAAAGGTGTCGCGGATCATTTCCGACATTCCTGCAGCCTCCATAAATTTAGCGTACATGTTGGCGGTGAGCAGCAAGAACATTATCGGGGCGCCGGTTTTACATGAATCTATCACGGCACGCCCTAGATCCTTCGGACGCATACCCTTTAAAACACCAAGTATCACGGCTCCGGCTGCACCAACTCCGCCGGCTTCAGTGGGGGTAAATATGCCGCCCCAAATACCTCCAAGCACCAAGAGAATGAGTGCTCCGATACCAAAACCTGACGCGACTTCCGCTTTTGACAGAGATTTTTCTGCATCTCCCTCCCGAACAGGCGGCGCAAGTTCAGGTTTAAGGGTGACTGAGATCGCAATATACGCCATGAACAAAAATGCCAATATTAAACCGGGTATTGCTCCCGCAATAAATAACTGAGCAATCGATTTTTCGCTGATGATCCCCCAAACTATCAGCAGAACACTTGGCGGAATTATCATTCCTAGACACGCACTACCAGCCACGGACCCCAACGCGAAAGTGCGATTGTAATTGTGATGTCGCATCTGCGGATACGCTATCCTACTGAACGCCGCAGCGGCGGCAATGCTCACCCCGGTAACGGCGGCGAACACAGCGTTCCCAGCCACCGTCGCCACCGCCAAACGCCCCGGTATGGCCTTCAATCCATGATTGATTAAGTTATAGAGATCTCTAGCTGCGCCAGATTTGTTGACAAAATCCCCGAGCAACATAAAGAGGGGTATTGTGGCAAAGACCTCAGATCTTAAATATTCGTAGGCTACGCTACCGACACCGCTCAAAGCGATGTCCAGGCCCTCTGACCAATCACCGTCCAATCCCCCGAACAAAATGACATTACCTATAAATGCTGTAAATCCAAAGGCGAACCCGATGTGGATTCCCATGAGAATGCCAGCGAGCATCACAAAAAACATGAGCAGCAGGACAGTTGTTTGATCAACAATCATCGATTCTGCCCTTCTTCGGCACCGAGACCGGAACTGGAGCCCACGTCGTCTTTATTCGGGAACAAAGAACGGATAACCAACAACGCCGAGACTATGACCCCAACAACGCTAACGAATACGACAAGGGTCCTAATCGGGTAGACAGGGATTGTCACAATCCCCGACCCTTCAGATTCACCAATTTCCCATGCCTCAATCATATTGGGCCAACTTCCAACAGCGATCGCTAGAAACAAAAGACCTGCTAGCAAATAGGATATCGCGTCGATCGTCGCCTGCGACTTAATACCTACATTACCATAAAAAATGGTCGTCCGGAGCGAACTCCTAGTCAGGATAGAAAGGGGTAATTGTAGGAAAAGTATTGAAAGTACAGAATTCGAAACAATTTCGTTAGTGCCGTATATGGGCGCACTAAAAAACTCCCGGCCCACTACGTCGAATAAAATTAAAATTGCGATTGACGAAAGCCAAATAGCGGAAATGACATTTAAAAACTTAGCAAACCGCTCAACTATTAACTCTACCCAAGCACCGGACAAATGAGGTG
>CAYZDH010000237.1:0-2788 GCA_964477025.1 uncultured Rhodospirillaceae bacterium
AATCCAAACAATGCCACACAGATTACAAGATAGCTTAGGCCATCATACGGTGCCAAGACTGCAAAGATTGGCAAGCGACAACACGACAAGGGCGGTCCTGTTAAATGGAGTGGAGCCTTTATCTGGAAATTGACACTAAGAAGGGCTATCCCAAACTTAGCCGGTCAGGAATTATTCGTTCTAGTGACACGTCACCCCCAACTATAAATTGAGGGCGACACATCAACAATTAATTAGTCTACAGACAAATTCTCTGCAGAAGATTTACCATTCTGTCCAGCCTGCAGCTCATAAGAAACTTTCTGTCCTTCGTTCAAGCCGCTTAGCCCTGCGCGTTCAACGGCAGAAATATGCACGAATACATCTTTAGATCCATCTTCAGGCTCGATGAAACCATAGCCCTTAGTGGGGTTAAACCATTTTACAGTACCAGTAGTCATGAGTAGTTCCTTTCACGACAAAATACGGGTTGCCACCCAATGTGGTTTCCCTAATTAACGTTCACAATGTCGGAGAAGAATCCTGCTACCCGCATTAGCGGGGAAGTACGATGGCAACGTCGACGTCTAAACGAGCCCGAACCATAATCCCATAAAATAAAAATACAAGTTAACTTTGCAGCCCGTCTTAACCTAACAAAATTTTATAAATTGACATTTTAACCTAAAAAGAATGGTTTTTTAAAAAATACGCAGGGCTTCAATAAGACTTCACTACCCCCGCGCCACCGTAAGCCAGCATCTCATGTGTTGTTAAATCGGTAACTCTATAGGTATGCCACGCGGGTGTATTGAACTAAATTCTGGATCAGAATTATAAATAAACCAACTCTTTTTCGGAACCATTGAGAACCTATTCCCAAGCATTGAGGATAAAGCTAACGTAAGCCAAGAGATATAAAATTAAATAAATAAACTAAACGGAGTTATCCAAAATGATAAAATCGATCGATCACATGGAGCTAATCGTTTGCGATGTCGATGCGCATGTCAAATTTTTCAAGCAGCTAGGATTCAATGTATTGATGCATACTAGCCATCATGGAGGCTCAGCTGAGCTGCAGTTGCCTGGTGACAATCAACCTATAATCGAAATTCACGAAGCAACCGGCGAAGAAGTTATCGGAATCAATCACATTGCGCTGAAGGTCGACGATGCCGCAAAAGCCCATAGTGAGTTGAGTGAGAACGGCGTTTCCTTTACTCGGGGTCCAAAACTAATCGAGGTAACAGGCCGAACGACGGTAGAATTGCGAGATCCCGATGGTTGGCGTATTCAGCTTGTTGACGCGGAACGAAAAGCCCCCGTTTCGGAGTAGATGGTTTGCCATTTTTCAGGCTATACTGGCAAATATATCCTCCAATGCCGGCGCGGTTGGCAAAAACCCTTCATCTACGAGATAACGGTTGAAGGTTTCCAGATGGTGTCGGTTGGCCTCTAGCCCATAGGGCCAAGGGTCCCCGCCAAAGACTGTATTCATTTCCTCAACCGCGTCATACAACCAGGGCGTCATCACTACCATAGCGCCGGTATAGGCCATCAGCTCTGCGGCGCGCGCCTTTGATGCTTCAAACGCGTTAAACAAGCTCTTGGCGATCCAATTGTTTTTTTTATAAACGACATCACGGATCACTAATGTATGCATGATCGGGAAAATACCAGTTTTCTCAAAATAAGAGCGCTCTGCCTCTCGGTAATTTTCAAATATCCTAACGACATCGTCTGATGTCTTTGCACTCTCTGGTTGGCGCGCAGCGATGATGGCATCGATCTCGCCCGTCGCAAGCGCTGCACTCAGTGTATCAGCTTGTCCAAGTCCGGTGATATTAACTTCACGCTCTGGTCGAATATCACTAGCGGTCGGTAGTCGTCGATCGTTTACACCACCCTCTACCCATTGGATAGTGTCGGTATCGACGTGATATTCGTCGCGCAGAATGCACCTTATCCAAATGCACGCCGGCTGGCAATATTCCTGTATACCTATTCTTTTACCTTCAAGGTCCTTCGGCGCGGTGATCCCTTTTTGATTATTTATAAAAATATTACCATGGCGGAAAACCCGAGAGGGAAAAACCGGAATTGCCGTAAAGGGAAAGGGCTCGCCACCCTCCAACGCCCGTGCTCGTTTGACTGTATAAAGCGCTAGGGACATTTCCGAAGCATCCCACGCCTCACGCTCAGCCATCGCGACAAATATCCCATGTACCGGCACTTGCGCATGATATTGGAGTTCGATCCCTTCTGCTATAATCTCGCCAAGTCGAAGTGGAGCTATACGGTCATATGGGCCAGTAGCGATGGTGAGGGGTAGACCGGTCATTTAACGATTTGTTTATGCTGCTTCAGCATTCGCGGAAACCGGGTCCACGCCAAACACTGTCGTCCGGCGCTAAAGGCGTCGCTCACCTGGTGAAAAATTAGTGCGCGCATGGTTGGTGCACCGATTGTCCCACATCACCAAATCACCCGGCGTCCACACATGTTCATACACAAACTCCTCTCGCTCAGAAATCTCGCAGATTTGCTCAAGAATTTCATCGCTTTCATCCGAGGGAAGGCCCTCAATCCGCGTAGTAATGAGCCGGCTGGCGTATAGAGCTGTCCGCCCCGTTTCTTCATGCGCTATAAACAGCGGGTGGACGCGCTTTCCTGTTAGTGAGTCTGACGGCTTATTCTTTTCCACACTGCCAGCGTAGTAAACCTGTTCAGCATGAGCATTAGCCAAGCGGTCCTTAAGCAACTCTGGCAGAGCTTCGTAGGCCTTATACATATTGGCAAATTTGGT
>CAYZDH010000237.1:2798-3329 GCA_964477025.1 uncultured Rhodospirillaceae bacterium
CGCCGGCAGAGGGAATTTCAATAGCGTAGAGCAGTGTATAGCGGCCCGGCCTCTTGGCGTAAGCGCCATCGGAATGGAACATCATTTCACCATCAGGCAAAGAGCCTATGGGCTTACCGTCTTTACGAATATTACTAATTAGCATGATCCCGGGATGCAAAACGCTATTACCTTCCGCGGAGGGTACCTAGCGGTTGCGCCCCCCAAGCTCGCCAAATCGCGCGGTAAAACGCACTTGGTCTTCCTCAGTAAGTTTCTGCCCGGGAAACACTAAAACTTGATAATCCATCATGGCTTGGTGTACGGCCTTAAAATCGTCTGGCGACATATCCTCGCGAAGATCAATATTAGTAAGTCGTGCGCCAACAGCCTTAGAAATTGGTTCAACTGAAACATTCATATCAAAACTCTAGGCCGCAGCATCGATACGGCCGCGTTCGGGGCGCACACCCTGAATCACATTGCGGCGCAAGAGTCGCCGCTCTTCGCGGGGAAAATCAGTCCGAGCATGGTTGAGACATCGATTATCCC
>CAYZDH010000238.1:0-3271 GCA_964477025.1 uncultured Rhodospirillaceae bacterium
CCCTGGACGGATGGTGTCGCGCCGGCAACCACTCCATTTGAGGGAGCTGAATTCCAGACTTTTGAGAATGTTAAGGATCCATATGCCGCCAGGACCACGGCTCCGCCCATGCTCGAGCCGGCCAGAATGATCGGCGTATCGCCATGGCGGGTGCGTACAGCCTCAATCACATCATAAAGATCCTGAACCAGAATTTGGATTCCCGGCCAGATTCCAGGATCGGATGCATTCCCGAAGCCTCTCTGATCGTAAGCGTAAGTGGTGATGCCGTTTGATGACCACCATTCGGCAGGAAGCGCAAAAGCATTTGAGTAGTCGTTAAAACCGTGTAATGCAACGATGACATGGGTTTCGGAGCCCTTAGATTTCCACGTCCTTAATGGCAGTTGTGTGCCGTCGGACACGACTACCACATGACCAAGAATTGAAGGGACGGTGGGCGGAGAACCGAACTGCTGAACACGTGGCGTACATCCGGCAAAGCACAGTACAGAGATGCCCAGGAAAATTCCTATAAGAAGGCCTAGTTTATTGAGGAAAAATTGGCAGACACTTATGGTTCTATGAAAACCAATTGCTTTGGAGTGAAACTGAAGCCACTCACGTTCCCTTATTCCCCATCGTTCACAGTGCCGCAATCTCATTTATGCCATTTTCGATATCGAATTTGTCTGACTGATTTATCTGCCATACCTGCCCCATTCACCTAATCGCGTGATCAGGCCTCAGCTCCATGAGATCTCCCGTCAGGGCCTTGTCGAGATGGTTAGACGGGCCACTCGGGACAGGAAAACTACCCCGGAAACTCTGACGCTTGGGCTGACAAAGAGTATCGTCATCCATGATTATGATAATGCCTATGCCTTGGAATCTATCAAAGAGCTGTGTGCTCGCAGCGGGCGGTTTTTGGTAGGTGATTTAGGAAGGGACCACGCCACCTACAGCAATCTAAAAGATCTAGCAGATGATTCCGTCAAACTGAGCCGGGCATTCATCTTTAAAATGGTACAATATGTTTAGGACGCGATGACCGTAGGAGTAATTATTGTCATGGCGGACCGGTTCAGTATTTCGGTTATCGGCAAAGGCGTTGAAAACACTCATCAGCACCAACCTCTCCACGAGCTCGGTCGTGCAGAAGTTCAAGGCTGCTTGCTCAGCATACCATTGGCTGAAGATGAGATGACGACGTTTCTCGCACCGGATCACCGATTTGCTGCCTGATTAGCTAACCAAGTTTCTAGGTCAGACCCCTGTACTTGATCGGCGTTCTCCGAGGGCCTACGTTCGGCCACCTCTGGAGGACAAGTAAGATTTCCAGTGAAGCGGTAATGAGCGGACTCTATGAAATTTCAAGGAACTGACAGCTACGTCGCCACACAAGACCTCATGGTCGCTGTGAACGCTGCGATCACGTTGCAGCGACCCCTCTTAGTGAAGGGCGAACCCGGCACAGGGAAGACCATGCTGGCCATCGAGGTGGCAGAGGCAATCGGCGCACCACTCATTGAGTGGCACATCAAATCTACCACGAAAGCCCAGCAAGGCTTGTACGAGTACGATGCGGTGTCGCGTCTTCGCGATTCACAGCTCGGGGATGAACGCGTTCACGATATCGACAACTATATCGTCCGCGGCAAGTTGTGGGAGGCATTCGAGTTGGAAGAGCGTCCCGTACTATTGATTGACGAAATAGACAAAGCGGACATTGAATTCACCAACGATCTGTTGCTCGAGCTCGATCGCATGGAGTTCTTCGTGTACGAAACCAAGCAGACTGTCAAAACTGTCTGTCGCCCCATTGTATTCATCACATCGAATAATGAGAAAGAGCTGCCGGACGCATTTCTCCGGCGGTGTTTTTTCCACTACATCCGGTTTCCTGAACGAGAGACGATGCAGAAAATTGTTGACGTTCATTACCCGGATCTCAAACGGAATCTCTTGTCCGAAGCCTTGAATATCTTCTTTGAAATTCGCGACGTGCCGGGCCTCAAGAAGAAACCTTCAACCTCTGAATTACTCGACTGGATTAAGCTCCTCGTGGCGGAGGATGTGCCTCCCGAGGTACTCCGTAGCAGAGACATGAAGACGTTGATCCCACCCTTGCATGGAGCGCTCCTTAAGAATGAGCAAGACGTACATCTGTTCGAACGCTTGGCGTTCATTGCCCGAAAGGAAGGAGGGTCATAGTCGGCACAGTCCGGCTATGGAGACGTAGCGACGGTGATACATGTTCTCTGAACTCTTTTATGAACTTCGCAAAGTCCAGGTCCCAGTAAGCCTGAAGGAATATCTCGCCTTACTCGAAGCCATGGAGGCGAATGTTACGGAGATGAATGTCGAGGAATTCTACTACCTGTCACGAGCCGCACTGGTTAAAGACGAGCGCAACTTCGATAAATACGACGTCGTGTTCGGTAACGTTTTCAAGGGCTTGGAGATCCTCAAAGATGACGACATCGTGGAAATTCCCGAGGAATGGCTTCAAAAACTTGCCGAGCTAGCTCTAACTAAAGAAGAGATGGCCGAAATCGACGGGATGGGCGGCTTTGAAAAGCTCATGGAGGAGCTGCGAAAGCGCCTGAAAGAGCAGCAAAAGCGTCATCAGGGTGGCAATAAATGGATTGGAACGGCTGGTAGGTCACCGTTTGGTGCATACGGCTACAACCCCGAAGGGGTACGAATCGGACAGGATGGCTCGCGCCATCGACGGGCAGTCAAGGTCTGGGACCGCCGGGAGTACAAGAACCTGGATGACTCAGTGGTGCTCGGCACGAGAAATATCAAAGTCGCACTCCGACGCCTTCGCCGATTTGCTCGAGAAGGTGCGGCCCAGGAACTTGATCTGCCCGACACCGTCCGCTCCACGGCCAACAATGGCGGATATCTAGATCTCAAACTCATTCCCGAGCGGCACAACACGATCAAGGTATTGATATTCCTTGATATCGGCGGGTCCATGGACGACCACACGCGAACATGCGAAGAGCTCTTCTCAGCGGCTCGCGCCGAGTTCAAGCATCTTGAGTATTTTTATTTTCACAACTTCGTCTACGAATATGTATGGCGTGACAACCGGCGCCGACAACAGGAGAGAATTCCAACATGGGAAGTCATGCACACTTACGCGTCAGACTACAAACTGATCTTGGTCGGCGACGCCACGATGAGCCCCTACGAGATTGCCTACCCGGGCGGAAGTGTTGAGCATTGAAACGAGGAATCAGGTCAGATCTGGCTGGACCGCCTACTAACGACCTATCCCAGC
>CAYZDH010000239.1:0-3218 GCA_964477025.1 uncultured Rhodospirillaceae bacterium
CGGAGCCGCTTAATTTGGGCAGTTGTTGGTTTTATCGTATGTTTCTTTATCGCGTTTTATTTCGCTGAGTACATATTTGCTTTTCTGGTTCAGCCTCTTGCTGAACAGATGGGTAGCCGGGAAGGCGCCCGAATGATCTATACCGCATTGCATGAGGCATTTTTTACTTATGTGAAGGTAGCCTTTTTTACAGCTGCTTTTGTGGCATTTCCTCTAATAGCATCGCAAATTTGGTTGTTTGTAGCTCCAGGTCTCTACAAAAATGAGAAAAAAGCTTTTCTCCCTTTTTTAATAGCAACCCCTGTGCTGTTTTTTCTAGGCGGCGCACTGGTTTATTATTTAATTTTTCCAATGGCTTGGGAATTTTTCTTGAATTTCCAAACAAGTGGTGAAAATGGGGCACTTCCCATTCAGGTTGAACCAAAGGTGGGCGAATACCTCTCGTTGGTTATGCAACTAATTTTTGCCTTCGGTCTTGGTTTTGAACTCCCGGTGCTTCTTTTACTTTTAGTTAAAGCACGAATTTTAAGCGCAGAAGCACTTGCCGAGAAACGGCGATATGCAATTGTGGGCGTATTTATATTTGCGGCGGTCCTCACCCCACCCGATATAATCAGTCAAATAGGTTTAGCCATCCCTATTATTCTTCTCTACGAAGTATCAATCTATGGCGCTCGGATAATTGAGAAAAAACGTGAAGAAAATGGTGCAGAAGGCGAAGAAGACCTTTCGAATTTGAAAGAAGATGATTGATATATTCCTACGATTCTATACGTACTAATCTTATACTCCTATAAACCCCATCCATAGATCGTGTCGGGAGTAAACTATGCATGATATCCGTTGGATTCGCGAAAATCCTGCAAACTTTGATTCCGCAATTGGGAAACGGGGGCTCGAGGCCGCGGCGGCGGCCCTAGTTAAACTAGATGCCCAACGGCGACACGTTCAGACGGAACTGCAGGAATTACAAACCCGACGCAACGAAACCTCTAAGAAAATTGGTGTTGCTAAAGGGAAGGGTGAGAAAGCTATTCCGCTTGTGGAAGAGGTAGGCAAATTAAAAAATAAAATGTTAAGTCTTGAAGGGGAAGAAAAGACACTTTCTGCTGAATTAAATGACTTATTATCTGAGATACCAAACTTACCGTCGGCTGATACCCCATTAGGTGAAGGAGAAGAAGATAACGTCGAACTAAGAGTTGAAGGTTGGCCGCCGGAATTTGGTTTTGAGCCAAAGGATCATGTCACCTTAGGTGAAAGTTTATCCGGAATGAGCTTTGAAAAGGCGGGCAAACTCTCTGGTGCGCGGTTTGTGGTACTTAGTGGTGCTTTAGCAAGATTAGAGCGCGCACTTGCCTCTTTTATGTTAGATGTCCAGACGATTGAGTATGGTTATACAGAAGTTTCACCGCCTGTTTTGGTTAAAGATAAAGCTTTGTATGGCACAGGCCAGTTGCCGAAATTTGCCGATGATTTATTTAAGACAACTGAAGATCTTTGGCTTATCCCTACCGCTGAGGTTCCACTTACTAATTTAGTTGCCAACGAAATATTGGCCGAGGGAGAGTTGCCAATCAGGGTTACCGCCTTAACCCCGTGTTTTCGTTCGGAGGCTGGTGCGGCAGGCAAAGATACCCGAGGTATGTTGCGGCAGCACCAATTTAATAAGGTGGAGTTAGTTAGCATATGTCACCCGCAAAATTCCTTGGAAGAACATGAGAGAATGCTTGGTGCGGCAGAACAGATTCTGAAGCGCCTCGGTCTAGCCTATCGAGTAGTGGTTCTTTGTACAGGTGATATAGGTTTCTCAGCACAAAAAACATACGATTTGGAAGTCTGGATGCCTGGCCAAAATAAATTCCGCGAAATTTCCTCCTGCTCTAATTGTGGAGAATTTCAAGCTAGACGAATGAAGGCACGTTTCAGAAGTGACAAAGAAAAAGGTACTCAGTTGGTCCACACATTGAATGGTTCAGGTCTCGCAGTAGGACGCTGCCTGATCGCAGTAATGGAAAACTATCAGAACGAAGACGGTTCGATAACAGTGCCTGAGGAATTAAGGCCGTATATGAATGGGCTTGAATGTATAAGTTAGGATCGCCGTCGGATGCTTGAGGCAAGGAAGATCCGGTTAGTAATGGAGCTTCGACAACAGGGGATTACTGACCAAGCGGTGCTTTCCGCAATTGAAAGAGTTCCACGTGAGGCCTTTATTCCAGAAGCATTCCACGACCAAGCATATGAAAACACCGCATTACCTATTGGACACGGTCAAACGATTAGCCAACCTTCAGTGGTTGGTTTCATGACGCAAGCCCTGGAGGTGGGCGGACGAATGAAAATTTTGGAAGTTGGCACTGGTTGCGGATATCAGGCGGCTGTTTTGGCGAAGCTATGCCGTAGGGTATATTCAATCGAACGTTTTCGAGGATTACTTTTAGCTGCGGATACACGCCTGAGAGAACTTCGAATCAATAATGTAACGACTAGGTGGGGTGATGGTGTCGAAGGCTGGCCAGAACAGGCGCCCTTTGACCGAATGATATTGACCGCGGCAGCGAGTAACGTTCCGGATTCCCTTCTTGGGCAAATGACAGATGACGGTATCATTATCGCACCAGTCGGCGAGACGACGCGGGATCAATCATTAGTTAAATTTAAACATCTGCCTAACGGAGAATGGGAAAGAGAATTGCTGTGGCCGGTAAGATTTGTTCCTATGCTAGATGGAAAAATTAGCAATATGCCAAACTCATAAGGGTTAGCAATTATTGACTTAGGCATGTGGCATTCCTAACGTAACTTCATGAAGAATATACAAAGAGCTGATTTTCTTTTTAAAATTCTTGCCGTTCTTTTCTGTATTTGCTTAACCGCCTGCGGACGCCATGACTATAGTCCAGCGGTCCATGGTGGTTTAAAGACCAGCAGCAAACAGGAGATTAAGGGTAAAACATCAGCTTTCATTTCGATAAGACGTGGGGACACACTCTATGGCATAGCCAAACGCTACGGTATTCCTATTCGTAAACTTATAGAAGTAAATAGGTTGCGGCCTCCTTATATGATCTATCCAGGTAGTAAGCTAAAAAGACCAAAAATTAAGTTCCATATTTCGAGGGCAGGAGAAACGGCATATGGGATTGCCAGGCGTTATAAAATTAATATGGGGACCCTCGTAAGAATTAATCGAATAAGACCTCCTTATCGTTTGC
>CAYZDH010000240.1:0-3217 GCA_964477025.1 uncultured Rhodospirillaceae bacterium
TTAACTCCAAGGGTCCTTGCCAAAGAGCGTGCTATTTGTGCAACTTCAAGGCTATGGGTTAGACGAGTTCGGTAATGGTCTCCTTCATGAAAGACAAACACCTGTGTCTTATACTTAAGCCGCCGGAAAGCGATAGAGTGGACTATTCGATCGCGATCTCGTTGATATACCGAGCGGGTTTGACTTTCCGGTTCAACAAACAAACGGCCACGACTTGAATTAGGATTGCTTGCATAACACGCACTTTTAAAAACCATTTCTGTGATACCGGCAACAATTCTGAAGAGGAACCTACAAGTCTTCTCTAATAACGGTAAATTGGGTCTGCGTGCAAACACAATTCTTTTAAACAAGTTGTTGACCTTGGCCCGTCAAATACCTAATTAGCGTTCCACAAAAAATGTACATTATTTTTTGTACAAACCATGATAGTATCTTAGAAATGACAGACTCACCCGAACAAACCGTGTCAATTAGTGACAATGCTTTAAGTCAAATTCGCGCGCTTACATATAGCGGTGAATTCAAGGACATGAAATTCCGCGTCGCCGTATCTGGAGGGGGTTGTTCGGGATTTCAATACGCCTTCTCCTTTGATGATGAAAAAAGCGATGATGATCATATCATCAAGCGGGAGGAAATATCTGTTCTTATAGACGAAGTATCATGGGAGTATGTTGTCGGTAGTGAGCTACATTATACCGAAGAGTTGGTTGGATCCTTCTTTACAATGCGTAATCCTAATGCGCAATCGACTTGCGGCTGTGGCGTTTCATTCTCCGTTGGTTGAAGCCCTCCTTTTTATTTTTGAATAAAGCCGTAATATTTAAAACTTCTTTTTACTGCATAATTGCCTGGGTGAGATATGGCTAAAATAGCAACTTGGAATGTGAACTCAGTCCGCGCCCGTCTTCCGCGTGTCCTTGAATGGCTTGAAGAATTTTCTCCAGACGTTGCACTCCTTCAAGAGACCAAGGTTATTGACGAAGACTTTCCGGATATGGAAATTCAAGATCTTGGATATAATCTCGCTATGCATGGACAAAAAACCTATAACGGCGTGGCTATTCTCTCAAAATCCCCAATTGAAGATATACGCCGCGGTCTTCCGGGAGAGACACCGGATGAACAAGCTCGATACATCGAAGCCTTTACCGGTGGCCTGCGGGTCGCGTCAATCTATTTACCGAATGGAAACCCAGTACCTGGAGAAAAATTCGATTATAAAATTAGCTGGATGGACCGGTTAATTTCTCATACGATTAATCTACTCAAGAACGATGAGGCTTTCGTTCTTGGCGGTGATTATAACGTTATTCCTGCGGATATTGATTGTTATGATCCGGCCAGGTGGGTAGATGATGCTTTGTGCCAGCCGGAGTCACGCAAACACTTTCGATCACTTCTGAATCTTGGCCTGACTGAGGCATTTCGTGCACTGCACCCCGAACCCGGGCGCTACAGTTATTGGGATTACACAGGTGGTGCCTGGCAAAAAGATTTTGGCGTTCGAATTGATCATATTCTTTTATCCCCTCAAGCGTCTGATCGTTTAATCAGCTGTGATATCGATAAAACGCCGCGTGGAAAAGAAAAGCCTTCAGATCACACACCCGTTTGGTGTGAAATTCAAAATAAAGAGGATATTTTCTGATGCAAAGATACCTTTTAGGCGCCACTCTATTTGGATTAATTTGGGCTTCAATTGCCTACACCCAACAGGGCGTTGACGATCCAGTGAAGCTAATCGCAGGAGTTTTGATTTTTATAGTGTTGGGAACGGTAATTTGCACGCTATTGTCTCACGTCGTTGAGTGGTTAAAAAATCAAAAATGAATAATGCAGAGTTAATCGTTGCCACCTTAAAAAACGCAGGAATCACTCATGGATTTGGGATTCCAAGTGGCAACGTATTGCCAATTATGGAGGCAATGCGGACCGGGGGTATTGAGTTTGTCTTAACAGCTCATGAAGGGTCAGCAGGATTTGCAGCGGATGTAATGGGAAGACTAACTGGTATTCCTGGACTATGCATCGCAACGCTGGGGCCCGGCGCGACTAATCTCGCGACTGGCGTTGGCAATGCCTGGTTGGACCGTTCGCCAATGATTGCCATTACCTGTAATCTCAATACTGATCAGCTTGGTAGACGAATTCAGATGTACATTGATCATCACGCGCTGTTTGCGCCAATTACGAAGGCTACCATGCCTTTGCGTCAAGGGAATGTAGCTGAAACGTTAGCGAAGGCCATTCAAATTGCTACGACGGAACCTTTTGGTCCGGTTCACCTTGATATCCCTGAAGACGTGGCGTTAGCAACTAGCCTTGAAGGAGTTCCCACCTTAAAACCGCCGCCCTCACAAAAGAAAGCATCAAAGACGGCATTTGATGGGGCTATTGCAACGCTCTCCGAAGCAAAACGACCTGTTGCTATTATCGGTTCAAGTGCGATGCGTATCGTTGAAAACAGGCAAATTTTTGACTTTATCCAAAAACACCAAATCCCCTTCGCGACCACAACCATGGCAAAAGGTCTAATCGACGACAATCATTCGCTTGCAATTGGTTGTATTGAACGCGCTTGTCGGCAACATCAGAGAAAGTTACTTCAAACTGCCGATCTAATTGTCGGTGTCGGCTATGACACAATTGAGGTCGAATTTGAGGCCTGGATTGGTTCCACGCCACTTCTCCAAATAGACATTGAGGAACCAGACCTAGGCAAGAGTGTAGTTTGTAAGAAAAAGGTAATTGGCGATTTAAGTCACTCTCTCACTACTCTAACCGCGGTAGACCCAATTTTAAATGATTGGACAGAAGACGAATTGATAGAACATCGTAAAACCTTTAATGAATTATTGAGGCCAGGGGTAAGAGAGTTTTCAGCCTACCAGGCAATCGATGCTGTCCGAGATGCACTCCCTCCTGAAGGAATTCTAAGTTTCGACGTCGGAGCTCATACCCATCAAATTGCCAGCCAATGGAACGCACCCGCGGCAAAACGTTTCCTGATCACTAACGGCTGGTCTTCAATGGGTTTTGGGCTCCCCTCAGCAATTGCGGCAAAGTTAGCCTGCCCCGAGCAACCGGTCGTTTGTCTCATTGGTGACGGTTGTTTTCAGATGACATGTGGCGAGTTAGCGACAGCCAAGAGACTTAAAATAACACTCCCAGTAGTTGTTTTAGATGACCGCTGGCTTGGTTTAATTCGTGT
>CAYZDH010000241.1:0-945 GCA_964477025.1 uncultured Rhodospirillaceae bacterium
AGGATCAACAGCACAAAGACCAGGATCACCAGCAAATGGAGATATAAGATATAACACTACACTTTCACGAATTGAAGGTTATTCTAATAGTTCTTGGGCTGTTAATGAGCTCGTATGATCAATATTACCAATTTCGGCGCCAATTGTGGGGCTGGCTGGGGTGACTGTAATTGCCTGATAGGCGAAATTGCTTCCTGTGCCGTCCATAGTATTTGCCAAATCACGGTTATCAAAAGGTGTTAATTAGTTTTGATAGACACCTTCTTAGCAAATGCTATCCCCAGGCGGAAGCGTTAACCTTAAATTTGTATTTAGTGTTTATGGGTGGCTGATAGGCAGTCTTCGAAAGATTTAGAGATATTCTCGATAAGTTTGATATAAAGCCCAGCACCGTCTTTTAGGTCCACACCAAGCGGGTCAATCCTCGACAGCCTGGCGCCAGTGCCACGCGTTAATAGTTTGGCGAGTTTTGGATTAAACTGTGGCTCCATGAACACACAGTAGGCCCCAATTTTTTTGATCCGATTTTTAATCTGGGAAACCTGTTTGGCGCTCGTTGATAATTCAGGGTTGGTGACAACGCTACCAGCAGCAGTTAAACCAAAACGATTTTCGAAATATTGATAGGCGTCATGAAACACTATAAATGGCCGCTGTTTTAACGGTTTCATCCGCGCTGCGGTGTTTTTCATCAGCTTTGCGAGACCTTTTCTGAGTTGCTTCGCGTTTTTGCTATAAACTTTTGCATTTCTAGGATCCAAAGCTTGCAACGTGGTTTCAATTTTATAAGAAAACGCAATTGCATTAGCAGGGTCTAACCAAAAATGTTGGTCAACGCCATCATGGTCATGGCCTTTGTGGTCGTCATGGCCTTTGTGGTCGACATGACAGTTGTGGACGGCAAGCCCTTTGTGATCGTCATGCACTATGTGATCGTCATAGACT
>CAYZDH010000241.1:955-3206 GCA_964477025.1 uncultured Rhodospirillaceae bacterium
GGGCATGTTCTTTTTTTGCTTTTTGTCTTTTTTTTTCTTTTTGTCTTTTTTTTGCGGGTTGAACTTTTTTTTCGTCTTGGCCTTTGTGATCGTCATGGCCTTTGTGGTCGTCATGGCCTTTGTGGCCGGCATGCCCTTTGTGGTCGTCATGGCCTTTGTGATCGTCATGGCCTGCTTTAGGCTTAAATTTGAAGTCTTTTTTGTTGCGATAGTTAAGTTTTGTAAGGCCTTCCGCTGTCGAGAGACTAACAATAGTCGCACGCTTGCCAATTGTTTTTAGCGGTTTGGTTAAAAAAGTCTCTATTTCATCACCAATCCAAAAGATAACTTGAGCATTACGTATCTTCTTTGCGTCAGATGGGCGCAAACTGAAACCGTGAGGAGACGCTCTTCCCTTTATGATTAGATAAGGGTCGCTGACTCCCTTCGCAATTGTGGCCACCAGCGAATGGATTGGCTTGATTGAAACGACTATATTGGCGGCTTCTACTTTAGAGGTTATTCCTCCCAATAGTGCGGCGGATAGAATCCAAAAAAAGATTGTTTTTTTCAAAAAGCCTAACATTGTTTGATCCTACTCTGATTCCACTTGGCTGCGTTTCTATCATAAATGTTATATTATAACGCCAAAAACTTTGTGTTCCACCAAAAGATTCTTGTGTCCCAAAAAAAGAAATAATCTTTCTTTTTTTACAAAAAAAGACAATTCTGCTAAGTCTTTTATTCTATATTTTATTATAACACCTTGTAAGTAGGGGCGCTGTATTTATGGCTTGGAAAATTTTTGGAACCCGTGCCAAAAGACTTGAAGACCCCTCATTACTGAGGGGTAAGGCCAATTTTATTGATGATATTCAACTTCCTGCAATGCTGCAGGCCGCTTTTGTCCGCAGCCCATTTGCGCATGCTGGCGTAAAAGGAATTAATATTGAAGCCGCGTTGGCCCATCCGGGTGTCCATGCTGTCCTCACAATGGATGATATTCGTCCTCATCTGATCAATGAGCGTTTAGTCGTCGGAATGCCAAGCCCGTCCTACAAACAAAATCGCGATCGTCCGGCCCTTGCATACGATGAAGTAACTTATGTTGGTGAGCCCGTCGCCGTTATAGTCGCAGAGAACAGGTACATCGCAGAAGATGCCGCGACAAAGGTTGATGTTGATTATGACCCACTGCCTGCCTCTGCAGATTGCCGAGATGCGATGGCGCCGGGAGCTCCCGTCGCCCATCGGGATGCTGACCATAATCTACTCGCCGAATTTAATATGGAATATGGAGATGTTAGTGGCGCGTTTGCCGCAGCGACACATGTATTTTCTGAGTCATTATGGATCCACCGGGGGGGGGCTCATTCGATCGAGTGCCGTGGCTGCGTCGTATCCTTTGATTGCGCTGCCGACGAAGTAACGCTTTGGAGCTCTACACAGATGCCCCACTCGTTCAGGACGACCTTTACCGATATGACAGGCCATGACGAAAATCAACTAAGGGTTATCACTCCGGACGTTGGTGGGGGTTTTGGTCCAAAACTGGTAGTTTATCAGGAAGATATTGTCCTAACTCTGGCAACAAGGATAATTAACCGGCCCATCAAATGGGTAGAAGATCGACGCGAGCACTTCATTGCGACCACCCAAGAACGCGACCAGTATTGGGAGGCAGAAATTGCTGTGGATTCTGAAGGCAAGATTCTAGGAATCAAAAGCGATGTTATTCATGATCATGGAGCCTTTACGGCGCGGGGGGTAAATCTACCCTATAACGCTGCGGAAACAATTCCGCTCCCCTACGAAGTTCCAGCCTTCAGCACGCATGTGCGTTTGGCCCTAACTAACAAAGTGCCGGTGACTCCGGTGCGCGGTGCCGGCCATCCGCAGGGCGTCTTTGTAATGGAGCGGTTGATGGATAGGGTGGCTTCAGAACTGAGTATCGAGCGTGATGAAGTGCGTCGCCGCAATCTGATCCCTGGCGATAAGATGCCATACGAAAAGCCACTTAAAACCCGTGGTGGGATGCCCGTCCTGCTGGATTCAGGCGACTACCCGTTGTGTCAACAAAGTGCCTTAGATAAAGCCGACTGGTCTGGTTTCCGTACACGTCAGGAAAAGGCACTTGCAGAAGGCAGGTATATTGGGATCGGTCTTGCTAACTATGTAAAGGGTACCGGCCGCGGGCCTTTTGAATCTGTCTCTGTTAGAATAGGGCCATCAGGATAAATCCATGGTTATAACGGCGCTACCGCAATTGGGC
>CAYZDH010000242.1:0-3195 GCA_964477025.1 uncultured Rhodospirillaceae bacterium
CTTTGAGGCAGAATCGGCGGTAATTACAACGCATATTGCTATGGGGGCTACCCCTATAGAAGCTGAGCAAAGCATCAGGCTTGTTATGTTGATGAATGATGTGTCTGCGAGGCGTTTGGCCAGGGCAGAATTGGATACTGGGTTTGGTTTCGTTCACGGAAAACCACCAAGTGCATTTTCAGCGGTAGCTGTTACCCCTGACGAGTTGGGCAATTTATGGGATGGAATAAAGCTCCATGGCTCAATATGTAGTACTTTGAACGGTGAATTAATCGGTGACCCAGATTGTGGAGTTGATATGCATTTTGGTTATCCAGCGTTATTGGCGCATGCGGCAAAAACTAGGCAGCTTGGAAATGGTACAATTTTGGGTTCTGGTACAGTTTCTAATGTCGATCGTACCCGCGGATCATCTTGTCTTTTGGAACGTCGTATGATTGAAAAAATCGATAACCTTGAAAGACGTACGGATTTCATGAAATTTGGTGACACTGTACGTATTGATATGCTTAATTTAGAAGGCGACAGCGTTTTTGGAGCAATTGAGCAGAGGTATAAAAGAAGTAACACCTAAGGGTTAATATAGTTCATTTCTCAGCTCATTTTAGGGTTTTTAGAAAATTCAAATATTCGTGATCCGTAAGAACCCATATTTATCTACCCGAAGCTGTTGTTTAGGATGCACAAGGGTCGTGGAGGTCGCCTCTTCTACTATTAATGGGCCTGGGATTTCCACTTCGGAAGGTATTTTATTACGTTCATAAACATTAGTCTCTTGGATGCCATCCTCCGCAAAATTGACTGTTCGCTTTCCATTATAAGCTGCTTCTATAGAACGGTCGTTATTTGAAAGCTTTTTGAGCTTTGGTCGGGGTACGTTAATGGCGGCGGTTAACCTATAGGTAACAAATTCAACGGGTGTATCTTCTAATTTAAAGGTATATGTTTTTTCATGTGCGTCATGGAATCTATTCAGAACGTTTGACACAGTCTCGTCCATAGTATTCATGGTTACAGTTACGGTGTGCTCTTGACCCAAGTAGCGAAGGTCTATCCTTCTCTCAAACATAATTTCAGTGTTTTTAAGATTTGCATCGTTCTGAAAATACAACTTTGCATCAGATTCTAGACTACTAAATAAAGATTGAATTTCACCCGTAGTTATGTCTTCGGCTCGTTTAAGGGCGGTCTGCATGAAATCTCTGCGTGGTGCGGTGGCCAGCATGCCCCACGCAGAAAATAATCCAGGATAAAGCGGGACGATTACTTCTTTTACTCCAAGATCGCGTCCAAGAGATGCTCCGTGCATTGCGCCACCACCTCCGCCTACGACCAATACGAAGTCTCTAGGGTCATGACCGCGTTGGATTGAGACTAGCTTTAAAGCGTTAATCATATTGGCTTCTACAGTCCGAATAACAGATGAAGCCGCTTCTTCTACGGTAACTGACAAACCGTCAGCAATTCTCTCCATTGCTTTACGAGCTTTAGAAGGATCCAATTTTAACTGGCCGTCGGCGAAGTAATTTGGGTTTATTACACCTGAAATTAGTTTAGCATCCGTTACTGTTGGCTCTTTACCACCCAAGCCATAACACGCCGGCCCCGGCGCGGCTCCAGCAGAAATAGGTCCCACTTTTAACAAATTTGCCTTATCAAACCAAGCAATCGAGCCACCTCCTGCTCCAATTTCCACAATATCCACTACCGGGACCCGGAGTGGGTAGCCAAATTGCGTGCGACTATATTCAAGGCGATACTCTGTGGTAACTTGAGACTGCCCATTTTCTATTGTTGTACATTTTGCAGTGGTGCCTCCGATATCCAAATATATAACTGTATCTTCGTCGCACATTTCGCCAACGATCGTAGCGCCGTTACAACCTGCCGCTGGGCCCGATTCCATTAATGTGATGGGATGTTCTTTAGCCCAAGAAAAACTCGTTGTTCCGCCATTCGATTGCATTGCCGCATAAGGACACACAATACCAGCCTTGGTTAGCGCCTCTTCTAATCGAGTAAAGTATGTTTGGACGATTGGTTGAACGTAAGCATTTAGAACAGCAGTATTTGCTCTTTCATATTCACGCCACTCTCGAGTAATCTCGTGACTCGCCGTTATAGAAACTCCCGGTAATTTCTTTCTAAGATGGTAAGCTGCCTTAGCTTCATGCTCCGGAAATACATAGCTATGTAGAAATTGAATTGCTATAGCTTCCACTAATTCTTTTTCGCATTGTTGAATAATTTTATCCAGATCTGAGATTTGCAGATTATTTAATATCTCACCGGCAGCGTCTACCCGTTCCCTTACTTCAAACCTAAGTAGTCTAGGAACTAGAGGGTTTTCCTTTACAAAACGTAAATTATAAAGGTCGGGTCTGTTCCCTCTTTGGATTTCGAGAACATCACGAAAGCCTGCTGTTGTAATTAAAGCAGTTTTTGCGCCTTTTCTTTCAGTTATTGCATTAATTACTGTAGTCCCGCCATGTACAAAAAACTCTACTTTGTCTGGTAGTATCTCCGATAAATTAATTGAGTTGAGAACCACTTAAGTGAAGTCGCTGGGCGTCGATAAGGTATTGGCTGATGTAAGCTCACCCGTTGTTTCATCGAAGTATACAAGGTCAGTAAATGTTCCTCCTATGTCTGAAGCAAGCCGACCCATTATACTGTTTTCCTATTTTCTCGTAAGGATAATGTACGCTCTTTATCAATGCTTTGCCCGTCAGGACTGATGATAACGCCGTACTCTTTTTGTGCGCGTTCTATTGAAATATATTCTGCCCTAACGTCTTCGAAAACTTCTTCCGCTGGTCGAGTAAGAGGGTCGCCATAACCTCCGCCTCCACCCGTAAACATTCTGAGAATGTCACCACGCTTTAAAGTTGTGGTCGGCGCGCGAGACTCTTTACGAATTTCATTTCCCATTTGTAGTTCAAAGAAATTACACGACCCTAACTCACCACCCTCTTGCGACCAAGGTTTTTCAATAGAACGACCATAACTTGCAGAAAGAACTGCACTATCAGCTAACAATTCATACTCTCTTACTGCGCCATAACCGCCACGGTAGCGGCCCGCCCCTACGCCGCCATGTGTGTTAAGAGCAAATTGGTTCACCCGTACAGGAAATTTGGCCTCCAATAGCTCTATAGAATAGTTGAAAGTATCCCCATTTGTTATAGCCGCAGT
>CAYZDH010000243.1:0-3158 GCA_964477025.1 uncultured Rhodospirillaceae bacterium
CAAAAAAGTTAAGACAAATAGTGACCAAATATTGATTAAATCTGTATAGACGAGGACAGTCAAAATGACGGCCTGTAAAAAAGCAGCAAATTGACTGATCAATGATAGTTTACGGCGATCAACTCGGTCAGCGATCACCCCAGCGAAAGGCGTCAGAACGATAGTTGGAAATAGATCTGCAAAGGCCATTAGACCTAGCCAAGTTGCAGAATGCGTAAGCTCCCACGTCAACCATGCAACGGCGATGCGTAGGGCCCACATGCCGAATAAAGCGATCCCCGCACCACTCATATAAATATCAAAGTTTTGTTTCTTCCAAGCTTCGGAAACTTTCGAAAACTCCATAGATTACCCGCCTCTAAACTGAATAAATAGAACCATAGATACCGCGATTAAGGCGAGGCCCCCATTAAGGGGCCAGAAACCTTTACGACGAGCATCGTTGCTGAGTTCCTTATTACGCATCGTCCTAATACCGCGATAGATAAACACGCAGCCGATACCGAGAAGAGCACCAAGGACAGTCGAAACCCAATTCATTTTTTTTCGGGCTCTGCCGAAGATTGTGCTAATTCTGGATCCTCCTCTACTGGATCACCACCAAGATCACGCATCGCTTGCATTGTGGCGGAATGCGCTTCATCAAGCCGCTTTTTATTCCGGCCGCGTAAAACGAGAGAAACCATAAATCCCCCCTCGGAACGCATCTGCGGATAACTCCCTATATCTATATCGGTATAAACTTCCTGAAGCTCAGTTAAGGAGTCCGCGATTGTCCCCTCACCAAGATCAATACCTAACCCTCGTGAGAGCTCCTTAGAGCCTCCCTCAAGATGTTTTTTAGCCTCAACAAACATCATCTGCATAATCTTTGGTACACCGGCCATCACGAAGACGTTTTCCAACATATATCCAGGAGCTATGCTTATTTCATTTTTTAGCAAAACAGCCCCCTCGGGAAAGGTAGCCATCCGAAGTCGCGCAGCATTCATTTGCTCGCCACGCTCCTCAACGCGCTTGGTCATTGCCGCAACCGTTTCAGGGTCCTGGCACACGCCCACGCCAAAAGCTGTCGCGACACATTCTGTTGTTATGTCATCATGGGTGGGGCCTATACCACCAGTCGTAAAAACATAATCAAATTCTGCTCGTGTCTTGTTAATCAGATCAATAATAGTTTCCCTTGCATCGGGAATGACGTAAGCAGCGTCCATCTGAACACCCACCTCATTTAGCCCCTTAGCAATAAAGGCTAAATTTTTGTCTTGGGTTCTACCGGAAAGAATTTCGTTCCCGATCAAAATTAGACAGGCTTTTACAATTCTAGATTCGGCCATAATTTGTTTCTCGTTTGTGATCGGCTCTGTATAGCCTGCTAATACGAAACTTGCACCCCCGCAAGAAAGTTTCGATAGTTTCCGGAAAGTAACTTTTTCCGTATTCTTATTGGTAAAATCACGAAAGGAAAATTTTATGGAAAGTAGAGGCCGACGCCTTCGGAAACTCATTGAAACACCTGAAATTCTAATTTGCCCTGGCGTATATGATGGGTTTAGCGTTCGTACGGCGGCGAAGTATGGCTATGATACTGCCGTGATTTCCGGCGCAGGCGTTTCTGAGTGCCACCTTGGCTGGGCAGATAAGGGTATAATGGGATACGAAGAAAATGTCCGGGTATGCCGAGCGCTCGCCGACTGTTCGGAAGACCTTCTGCTGCAGGCTGATGCCGATACCGGCTATGGCAATGCCGTAAACGTTCACTTCGTTGTGCGAGGCTTTGAAGCTGCCGGAATGGCCGCCGTCATGATCGAAGATCAATTATGGCCAAAAAGGTGCGGCCATCTCGAGGGCAAATCCGTGATACCTGCCGAAGAAATGGTCGACAAGGTAAAATCTGCCGTCGATGCCAGACGTGATCAAAATTTCGTGATAAAAGCGCGGACAGACGCGGCTGGGCCCCTCGGTATAAATGCTGCGATTGACCGCATGAACCTTTATGCCGAAGCTGGAGCTGATGTACTATTTGCCGACGCTCTATTGTCGGAAAAGGATATCGGAAATGCTGCAAAAAATGTACCAAAGCCTCTGACTGTTAATATGGGTTTAGGCTTATTATCTCGCGGGACAACGCCACTTATCCATCCCAAGAGATTGGAGGAAATGGGTGTAGCAATGGTTAGCTACCCGCGTTTAATGTCTACTTGCGCAGTGCGTGTAATGATTAATGCCATGGACGCTCTAGGTGAGATGATAGAGGACAATGAACCCGTCGAGCGTCCAGACCTGCTGGTTCCTTTCAAAGAGCTTAACAAGCTTGTTGGCATTGATTATCTTGATAATCTCGAAAACCGTTACGCTGTGCCCAGAAATAGAGATAAATAGAACAACTAGCTGGTAAATTTAAAACAGGGTATTCTATAAGGTAGTATATACTGGATGCGTCCTTTAATGAAGTTGACCAGTCCGGTTTGTTTTGAAGTGGGAAGCCCATGTTTCCCATATAAATTCTATAAAAATCAAAGGAATAGGTGAGCGGACCGGTGGAAGGATCATTAATAACAATTCATACAGAAGACGACTTCGAATCAATGCGTCAGGCGGGAAAACTGGCAGCCGAAGTGCTTGATTTCATAACTCCTCATGTCGTTCCAGGCGTTACCACCGGTGAACTTGATCAATTATGTCATAATTTTATCATTGATCATGGCGCCATCCCTTCACCGTTAAACTATCGCGGATTCCCTAAATCAATCTGCACCTCAATAAATCATGTGGTATGTCACGGTATCACTGGCGAAAAGGTGCTGAGGAACGGCGACATTGTGAATATCGATATCACCGTAACTCTCGACGGTTGGCATGGAGACACCAGCCGAATGTTTCCTGTCGGCAATATAGGGGTTAAAGCCAAGCGATTGGTTGAAATCACATATGAAGCACTGATGCGCGGCATTGAAGTTGTCCAACCTGGCGCAACCCTCGGTGATATCGGCTATGCTATCCAGAGCTTTGTTGAAGAGCAGCGTTTCTCCGTTGTCCGCGATTTTTGTGGCCACGGGTTAGGGCGAATATTCCACGCTCCTCCGAGTTTACTCCACTATTGCTCCCCCGGAGAGGTATCGAAAATCCGTGTGGGTATGTTCTTCACAATAGAGCCA
>CAYZDH010000244.1:0-3029 GCA_964477025.1 uncultured Rhodospirillaceae bacterium
GTCACATGGAACCCATTTGCTTTAGCGTCTTGAACGGCAGCTCTGAGGCAACCACTTGTCGTACCCCCCCCCATAATTAGGCTTTGAATTCCCATTTGCGTTAGGTGAGACATCAACGGAGTTCCATAGAAAGCACAGGCCCTATGTTTGTAAAAAACAAGCTCACCGTCCTCGGGCGCCACCTCATCTAAAATATCATAGGATTCGTTGTGTTCATTGAGTACTTGGCGATTGGTCGCGCGACCTTTACTGGAGGAGCTTCTGGTGTCACCAGTGCAATAAGTTATCGGGATACCCGCAGCCCTTGAAGCCTCCAAAAGCTGTTTAGCGGGTTCGACCATTGCCCAGGCCCGTTCTCCGCAAGAGCTCGGATGTTCTTTTATAACATCAATTACTCGTTGCTGTCCGCCTTCATAACTAGCCTTGTAAACATCTACCATCAAAACAGCTGGGTTTTCACCGACGAAGACATCGCGTTTATAATGACTATAAATTTCCTCAGTTTCGTCATCAACAAAACCACGCCAACAGTGATCTTCGAAGTCCCGAGTCATTCAAATACCCTCCATAAATTTAGCGACTAACAACAGGTATAGTACAAAACCTCCCGCAACAAGGGCGACACAATCACAGAAATTCTAAATTATCTGCTTCGTTCGTGCGCCACGAATAACTATCAACGTAAAAACCGTGTAAACTATAAAGAAAGAAAGAAAAACTGCCCCCTTGCTCGAAACAGATGACCCCATCAGCCAAATGGCGGCAAATCCCTGAAGAATGGCCATACTAGCATAAAATATACTAACTTTTGAGTGCGGCCAGCCCATTCTGTTAACCAGTTGATACAAATGAGATCGATGAGCATCAGTCACCACCTCCCCTGCAAACAAACGCCTGAGAAACGTAAAAGAGGTATCAAAAATAAAGTGGAAAAATATTAGCGGCATCACCCAAAATGGGATCTGCACATCACTACTCCCTGCCGCCAAAACTCCCAGCCCAGCGAACAAAAAGCCTAAAAATTGGCTCCCGACGTCACCCATAAAAATTCGAGCCCTGGGAAAATTAAAGGGAAGAAAACCAAGCACAGCGGCCAAAACGACATAACTCAATACAAAAACCGGTAATGCATTTTGATCAAAAGCAATTAGCGCAAAAAACAGAGCCGCAACTGCCGCTGTACCGCCAGCCATTCCATTAAGACCATCCATAAAATTAAATGCATTAGTAACCCCTATCACCCAAAGAAAAGTTACAACATACCCCCACCAACCAAGATCAATTAATCCACCGAATGGCAACGCCAACTTATCGAAGCCCAAATCTCCGCCAAACAAAATCAGCACGGCAAAAATTTGCGAAGAAAACTTTACCTTGAAGTTTGGTAATCGACCAAGATCATCAATAAAACCAACAAAGGCAACCGCCAGCGAACCAACGGTTAATCCAATCATTTTGGTTAACAAACCCTTCTGAAAATCAAAGAAAAAACCTAAATATAGAAAGCCAACGGTTGTGATGAGCACAATTGCAACACCTCCGCTACTAGGTGTTGGTTCGTCATGGGAAGAACGGTGATTAGGCGCAGCTATTATTTGCACCTTCAGCATACAGTAAGTTACTGAAATAGCGCCTAATAACAGAAGAACCGCAAAAACCAGGTGGTGTGACACTGAACTTACATCCATAGCATTACAGTCTGGCTCAGGTGAAACTATTATTTAAAAGTTCCGTCAAAGTTGCCGAAGGATTGAGCGTTGTCAACGAAACTTCTTCAGATCAGCAGGCCATGGGTCGCTATTAACAGGCGGTAGATCAAATTAAATCTGACAAATTATTGTCCCCTATTAAGAAGTTTAAAGCGACTATAGAAGCTCATTCAGCTTAATTTATTAAAATGCCAAGCGCTCAAAATAACAACAAATTGACGGTAAAGCTTGCACAGCAATATTTGCGACTTATCATAGAGCTATGATTGAAATTATAGACCTTGCATATGTGAGAGTCGGCGCTGCGAATTTAGAGGAGTCGGCTCAATTTGCTACTGAAACGATTGGCCTCCAAGAGGTTCGCAGAGAAAATGACCGTATATACGTCCGGGGTGACGCCCGCGATCACGACATTTGCTATGTACAAGGCGGCGTCGATAAGCATGTGGTAGCATTTGAAGTCGCGGACGATAAAGCTTTAGAATCCGGCATCAAAGAACTGGAAAGCGCCGGCGTTTCAGTCCAACGTGGCTCTGAAGAAGAAAAAATGGACCGCAGGGTCTTAGACTTCTTTAGGTTCTCAGACCCAACCGGTAATAACTTTGAAATTGTCATAAGACCTCAGAAATCTGCAAGGCGCTATTTTCCGACGCGAGACGCCGGCATTAATGAATTCAGTCATGTCGGTTTAAAAACTACCAACGCCCCCCGAGATGAAAGTTTTTGGACAACCAACTTCAATATTCGTCCAAATGATTGGATTGGCGATGCTGGTCTTTTATCTTTCGACTCAGTTCATCACCGCATTGCACTCTTTCCAGCAGACAAGCCCGGCATCCAACATATTAACTTCCAAGTGGATAGCATCGATGACATCATGCGGTCCTACTACTACCTATCTGAAAAACAGGTCCACATCGTCTTTGGTCCAGGTCGTCACGTCACATCTGGTGCTATGTTCCTATATTACGAAGGCCCGTATGGTTTGATTTACTAATTTTCCCATGGTGTCAGGATAATAGACGATCCGAATTACCGGCCCCGGCAATATCCGTTCACGCCGGAGGCTTTCTGTGCATGGGGAGCCAAACCCGACATTCCTGAATTTCGGAACTGAAAATAATATGGAAGAAGTTTTTGGTTTCATTGGTGAACCACTTGACGCTACCCAGCAGCGGGTACGATTAGCCGCAAGAGCGCTTGCACGACATAATCTCGTCCACGCCTATGGTCACGTTAGCGCTCGGCTATATAACGAAAGTTTTCTCGTTTGTGCGCCTAAACCTATGGGACTGATAGCCACGGGTGATGACGGAACTG
>CAYZDH010000245.1:0-328 GCA_964477025.1 uncultured Rhodospirillaceae bacterium
CGTACCGTTGACAATAATAGATTGCAATATTCTGCAGCCGTTTCTCCGTCATCTTCCGAAGCTTTTTTTGCCGCTTTTTCTTTAAAGTTATTTGTCGAACCCTCAATCACCGGCAGTTTCGCGCAAGGTTGCTTCCAAAAGTTCAAGGGCAGCCGAAGCAAAATGCCACATATTCTGCTCGCGTTGGTCACTTTCAGTCTCAATAGTGATTGCAATTTCGATAGGACCCGCAATAGCAATACAGCAATGCCCGGCTCTAGCCCCGTAGCTGTGGTTGCTTGGGCCACTGGCGCCAGTCTCGCATATTGCCCAATCTGTACATAACCGC
>CAYZDH010000245.1:338-3026 GCA_964477025.1 uncultured Rhodospirillaceae bacterium
CACGCATTGTTGCGGCCTTCTCAGGGAGACCTAACACCCCACGGCGCGCATCGCGGGTATAGATTACGCCACCCCCAACGAAGTAGTTTGATGCCCCAGGGATCGATAGTAAAGAAGCGGAGATAAGACCACCCGCAGACGATTCCACAACAGAGACCTTACATTTCCGCTTTTTTAACAGAGCAGCCACATTGGCAGCCATCGCTGTAAGTTCCATCTTCAAATCCATACTTAGTTAAAATATAGTCTTATAATGCCTCGTTTGCTGAGTTGCAGCTACGATTTGGTGTCAATCCTGCGAATAACTACCTCAGTCGATTGGTAACAGCGGTTCCTTGCCTGGGTGCAGTTGTATGTCAAACGCCGTAAGTAAAGCCCCCGTCGCCGCGTAACTCCCCACGACAGAAACTATATCGACGAGCATTTTAGTCCCAAAAATTTGATGAGCCTTTGCGAAGGTCTCTGGTTGTACCTTTCGGGCGCCCATAAGCTCGCGGCAAAAAGCTATTACCACGGCGTCGGTTTCATCAAGACCATCAATGGGCTTTCGGTACTTAATGATGTCAACAATTTCCTGCGAGATCCCAACTTTTAATGCTGCAGGCTCGTGCGCCACCCACTCAAACTGATGGTTAAGCTCACGTGCCGTGGAGAGGATCGCTAACTCTCGAACACGTTTACTGATTCCGGATTCGTGACGGAGATAGTGATTTACTTCCTGAGTTAAACGGGAGAGTTTTGGGCTGTGTATCCTTATGCCACCAGGCCCTCTAAACCCGACATATGTATCTCCGTCTGGATCGAGAAAATGGTCAAAAATTTCCTTGGCTTCATCATCGAGCGAGTCACGCTCTGGTAGAGGTAGGCGAAAACCGGAGTCTTTAAATACGTCGGGTGGAAATGTTGGTTCTGTCATCAAATTCCCTATTACTTTTCGGTCATTCTGGTAGACGGACGAGCAAGGCCATCGCGATGGCTACCTGTTTTTTCAGCCTTGTCGGTACCTCGGATATTCATCTCAATGGTCGTGGAGCTTATCTTTTTGGCAACTCCGTATGGCTTATCTCCTTTGACCGTTAGTCTTTCCATTCTCCGGCGATGGGGTAAATAATCACGCGGCGCATAATGCTGCGTCGATCGGTTATCCCAAATTATGATCATATTAGGTTCCCAGCGAACTCGGTACTGGTATTCTGGCACCTCGGGGAGTTGATAAAGCATATTAAGGATTTGATCACTTTCAAAGTCCCTTACGCCCTTGATAAATTTAGTGGTTTGTGGGCTAACATAGATTAAGCGTTTCTTGCTAACTGGATGTACCCGCACCACTGGGTGAGAGATATTTGGAAAGAGTTCTTCCATTTCAACCAGTTTTTTGCGGCCTTCATGGGTTCCTTGGTATAGAGCCCGAAACACCTTAAAATCATTAACCGCTTCGAGATTGCAGTAAAACTCTTGCAGCGCAGGATTTAAGCCAGCATACGCAGCGGTCATACTTGCTAGCAAAGTGTCGCCGCCGATTGGTGGAGTAATTGTCGAGCGAATGATCGTCGCAGCTGGCGGTTCATCGCGAAACATCTCGTCGCTATGCCATTGATCAGTCGACAACGGCGGGTTGTCTACATCATTATCCAGTACAATTAATTCGGGCGAGTTCGGCAAGCTAGTCGCGAAAGGATGCACAGTGAGCTCACCAAATTGCCTGCCAAAAGCGATATATTCGTCTTGTGTCAGATCTTGATTTCGAAAAATAAGCAAACCATGCTTTACAAAAGCTTTTTGGATTAAAGTCATTTCGGATGCAGCAATGGGTCTAGAAAGGTCTATATTGGAAACTTCTGCGCCAAGGGCGGCGCCTAGTCTTTCAATGGAAACCTGCGAGTTTCTTTGCTTTCGAATTTTTTGCTTAGCCGTCACATTTGCCATGACGTTTTCCCTGTTGTCAAAATAAGGATAAGCAATCGTCCACCCCTTCGCAACGGGGGTATTAACGAAAACTCAGGATAAAACTGGTGCGGTAAGAGTTTGATTTACGATATCTTCGGGAAGGTCATCAAATGATGCATAATTCAACTCATATAGCTTGGCATATAAACCATTATTTGCGATCAGTTTATCATGGGTATCTGTTTCAATGATACGTCCTTCCTGCAGAACAATTATCCGATCCGCATTTCGCACTGTCGCCAAACGGTGAGCAATCACGATGCCTGTGCGGCCTTCCAACAAACGTTGTAGGGCAATTTGTATCTGTCGTTCAGTATAGCTATCAATATTTGCAGTTGCTTCATCTAGGATCAAAATCCTCGCATCGGCTACTAAAGCCCGCGCGAAGCTCAGAAGTTGTCGCTGTCCCATTGAAAGATTATGTCCCTGCTGCTCAAGGATCGTATCGTATCCAAAAGGTAGAGCCATTATAAAATTATGCGCACCGACAATTTTTGCAGCTTCTTCTATATCGTCCTTTGTCGCTTCAGTTGTACGGTACCGAATATTTTCAAATATGCTGCCGGTAAAAAGAAATGGGTCTTGTAAAACCATCGCTACATGCCTGCCTAATGCCGCCTTGGCGTAATCGCGTACGTCTACGCCATCAATTAAAATTTTTCCCTCAGAGCCATCATAAAAACGATTTATGAGTGCCGTAATACTAGTTTTGCCTGATCCGGTCGGACCAACAAGTGCTAT
>CAYZDH010000246.1:0-3002 GCA_964477025.1 uncultured Rhodospirillaceae bacterium
TTAAGAACCCCAAATATTGTTTAATATCTTTTCTCTTCTGCATGCTTTTTTTTATCTTAAATTATTTAAAAAATATTCTTGATAATTATCTTGATGATTATCCTCAGCTTTATATAATTAGTCAAATTTTCTGATATAATTTTACCGGCCTGTACAAATTTTGAGCGTCCCGACATCAGTGAATGGGCTGGTCTCGGAGGCTATGGCCATCATGGTCAACAACAGCTTAATCACCGCGTTATTGTTTTTCAGGCGCCGGCTATTAAACCGCTAGGTGAGTCAAAGTCCGATTTCTGGATTTTTAATGAGATCTCTAAAAACCTTGGTCTTACTAATTATTTTTCTGAAGGAATAAATGAAATCGACTGGGTCAAACGTCAGTTTGACGCTTCCGACTTACCGTCCCAGATCTCCTGGAAAAAGTTTATCAAAAAAGGTTACTTTGTGGTTCCCACCGAGAATGAAGAATTCCGCGCGCCTGTGTCCTTTAGATGGTTCTGGGAGGGCCGAAAAAAAGATGTTCCCGAACCGCAGCCATTGCCGTCGGATTACACAGAGGAATACCTCAAGGGATTACAAACTCAATCGGGAAAACTTGAGTTCGAATGTAATAGTCTTAAACGGTTTGTTGACCCAGAGAGGCCGCCCATCGTCAAATACGAGCCGGCATGGGAAGGCCCGCATAGCGGGGAGCAGTTTAAAAGATTTCCATTACAAATGCTGACCCCACATTCAAAGTTCAGTTTCCACACGCAGGGTGACGGAAAAGACAGCTTCCTCCTTAATATCCCAGATCATCGCGTGCTGGTCGATGGTTGGTATTACTGGGTGATAAGACTTAACCACGAAGACGCCTTGGACCGGGGAATCAAAAAAAATGACCTGGTTAAGGTGTATAACGATCGCGGTTGTGTAATCTGTGCAGCTCTACCCACGTGGCGTTTGCCGCGGGGTGTATGCCATGGCTATGAGTCTTCGGCGATGTATGAGCCGATGGGTGAACCCGGCAAATCAGTGGATCGCGGTGGTTGCCTTAATCTTCTGACACCTGACAAAACTCTAACCAAAACCACGCACTCCCTGAGCGGTGCCAATGCCCTGGTGGAAGTTGCACAATGGGACGGAAACACCGAGTTTATTTCTGCGGCCTTTATTGATGGACACCCTGAAGGTGTCGCTGCTGCTGAGTAAGAATTGAGAGAGAAAAATGTCTAACTGGAACCTGATCATCGACGTTGCTGAATGCACTAACTGCAATAACTGTACGCTCGCGACGAAGGACGAGTATGTTGAGAATGACTGGTCCCTACTATGTGTAACCACTGCGATAACGGTCCCTGCATTGAAGCTGCTGGCGATGATGGCTCGATTAAGAAACGTGCTGATGGGATTGTGATAATTGATCCCGAGAAGGCGAAGGGCCGTAAGGATTTAGTTGATGCCTGTCCCTACGGCCATATTTGGTGGAACGAGGAGCTTAAGGTGCCCCAAATATGGACGTTTGATGCACACCTTTTGGATAATGGCTGGCAGCAGACAAGGGGCGAGCAGTCCTGCCCAACCGGTGCGATGAAGGCAGTCAAACGGGACGACCTAGCCATGCAAAAAATGGCTGGAGAGGAGGGGCTTGAGGTTATACAGCCAGAACTTGGCACTCAGCCACGAGTTTGGTATCGCAACCTCTGGCGGTATAGCAAAGCTTTTATCGGAGCTAGCGTATCGGCGGAGACTGACGGCGTAGTCGATTGTATTGAAGGGGCGTTAGTGGTTTTGTCTAAGGGGGCCAACAAAGTTGCTGAGACTACTACAGACATTTACGGCGACTTTAAATTTGATAAACTTGAAGAGAATAGTGGCAGCTATAATGTAAAGATCAGTGCTGCTGGTTACGAAATCAAGACAGTAACAGTAGAGTTAGCCGAGAGCGTATATCTGGGCGAAATTCGTCTGTAGAAAAATTCTAAAGGGTGGCCGATTATGAAACGAATTGAGCCAGCAAAGGGACCTGCAGTATGGAAAGGTGCTGATTTCGTTGGCAATGACGACTGGATCGTCTTTCTATCTTCCAATGATCTTAAGGAAATTTCTACGGCGCTAAAGCAGGCGAGGGCGACCAACCTGCCGATCCATGAAATTTCAACAAAAGAGTTCCCGTTACTTAGTCTTGGGCAGACCCTGAAAGGGTTGGCGGAGGAGCTTGAAAATGGCCGCGGCTTTGCGGTTATTCGCGGCATCCCAGTAGACCGATACAATGAGGATGAAAATAAGATTATCAGCTGGGGGCTGTGTTCCTATTTTGGAACTGGTATTCCGCAGAGCCGTCAGGGAGACTGGATCAATCACGTTATAGATATCAGTGATCAAACCTTGCCGCCGAAGCCGGAGCTAAATCATGTCCTGCGGCGTAAAAACTTGCGAACTAACCACTGTGGTGGCGAGCTTGATTTCCATACTGACACCACAGATGTCTTCGCATTGTTTTGTTTGCGGCCTGCAAAAAGTGGCGGTAAGAGCCGTCTGGCTAGCGCCGCGATGCTACATAATATGATTGGGGAGGCTGAGCCAGATTATCTGAAGGCACTTTATGACGGTTATTATTACATGTCACAATCTGATGATAAGGCAGGTGCTGCTTCAAAAATTTCGACTAAGCGGATACCCGTCTTCACACGCAGGGGTGATAAGGTTGAAGGGTATTATATCTCGCAAGTAGTGCAACGGGCTGTGGACCAGGGTCTTTTTAAATATAATTTGGTTGAGGATAGCGCCCGTAAAGAAATTCAGCGAATAGCAGAAACGCCAGGTGTGGCTCACGAGTTTGATCTTAAGGAGGGTGACCTGCTGCTCGTCAACAATCACGCCGTCTTGCACGCGCGCTATGATTATGAGGATTACCCGGATTTTGCGCGCCGCCGCCACTTGTTTCGGCTCTGGATAGCCAATAGGCCTGAAATGATATCAAAGACATTATTGGCGTCATCTGAAAAAACTACTAAGGACAT
>CAYZDH010000247.1:0-2980 GCA_964477025.1 uncultured Rhodospirillaceae bacterium
CGTTTACATGGTAAACGACCCGTAGCGGGGAAATACACACATCCCGGATCTGGTCACAGCGGAACCGGTATTTGTCGATGGTAAGCATGTGTTCTGGACGGTGGCTCGCGGACATCAACTAGATTGCGGCGCAGGCGAGGCGTCCAGCATCGTGCCAGCGGCCCGCACCATTTTTCAAGAGGGTATCGTAATTCCGCCGACCAAGCTTGTAGACCGGGGCAAAGAACGTCATGACGTCGTCGCACTATATCTCGCCAATGTTCGCTATCGTGACGCCCTTCACGGCGACCTCCGTGCCCAGCTGGGTGCGTGTAGCGTGGCCCGGAAGGGTCTCATAGAGCTTTGTGGGCAATACGGTCGGGACGAAGTTGTAAGATACAGCGATGGCCTAATGGATTACGCCGATCACCGTGAGTCCCAACAATTTAATGAAATTCCAGATGGCGTCTACGAAGGGCTAACCTGGACGGATACCGACGGAAACGGCGCGGTGGATGTGCCAATCAAAGCTACCATCACGAAGAAAGGCGCTGATGTGCACGTCTATTACGACGGCGGGCCCCCTTCAACCGGTTCTTTCAACGCGACCCATGCGGTGATGCAGGCTACTGCAACTATCCCGTTTCTTTACTACATAGATTCAGACATCCCTCATAATCACGGCGTGTTAAAACACATAAGAGCTGAGGCCAAAGAAGGCACGATATGCAACGCAAAATGGCCAGCGGCGGTCGGCGGAGCCACAACCAACCCAGCAGATCCCATGCACGACGTAATTAATATTGCAATGGCTACGGCCATCCCTGAGAGAGTCCCCGCTGGGTCCTGTCACGCTGGGCACATGCCAAGCTTGTCCGGAATAGATAGTCGCAATGGCAAGGAATGGGGATGCATGCTATTTAACAGTATGGGGGGATCAGGTGCTGCCAAGGACTCGGATGGATGGCCGATGATCGGCACTATCGCGGGAATGGGCGGATTGAGATCAGCCTCGACCGAAGAAGTGGAACTGCTCTATCCACTCCGCGTTGATTTTAACGAAATTGAAACAGATTCAATGGGAATGGGACAATGGATTGGCGGTGTCGGAACCCGCACCTCCTATCGTCCAATTGCGGGCGAAATGGAAGCAGTGGGTTTCGGAGAAGGGTCAAAGAATCCCCCACACGGGGTCAACGGGGGCACGATGAGCCGCGGTGGAGGTATTTATATTCAGCATGCTGACGGGAAAAAAACCTTCACCTCCGTAGCCGGGCAAACCTTAGTCAAATAAGACGAAGCTTGGATCGCGTACGCTTCTGGAGGCGGAGGCTGGGGTAGTCCTTGTGATCGTGAGGCCGAAACTGTGAGGCGAAATCTTCGAGACGGCATGATCAGCGAGAACACGGCTCGGGATGTTTTTGGTGTCGTCTTGAAAGACGACCTAGAAAGGACTTTAGATGTGAAAGCTACGGAAAAACAGCGGGAGGAATTACGCACTGAAGAGCGGCCAATGATCGATCCTGTCGTACCAGGGGCAGGGAATTGGATGAAAGAGAACATGCGCCCCGGCGATCGGTATATAGAAGCACCTACAATAGCTGAGCACTTTCAAGACGCTAAGGACGCTTAACTTCATGGCCAACAGAATTGGGATAGATATCGGGGGTACTTTTACCGACATTGTAATGCTCAGAGACAGCGGGCAGTTCCTAGTGTACAAGGAAGATTCTACGCCGGACGATCCTCTTCGGGCGATTAGTCAGGGCCTCGCGGGACTAAGCGACGAGATCGGTAGCACAGTTGAGGACCTATTAGCTTCAACTGAAATTCTCGTACATGGCCAAACCATGGCCACGAACGCTCTGATCCAACGAGCTGGGCCTGTTGTCGGACTGCTTGGTACGGAAGGTTTCCGAGACGTGCTCCATCTTGGTCGCGGGCTTAAACCAGAACGTTTCAACATCCACTTACAGAAGCCAGAAGATTTTATCCCCAGGTTTCTGCGGCTAGGAATCCCGGGAAGAATAACGGCAACTGGAGCGGAGGAGACGCCACTTGACGAGGCAGCAGTTCGGGAAGCTGCTGAAACTTTTCGTCAGCACCAGGTAAAAGCGGTGGCGATAGCATATCTTTGGTCAATACTTGACCCAACCCATGAACATCGTACAGCCGAAATTATCCGCGAGGAAATGCCAGGTGTAGATGTTTTGTGTTCCTCAGACATCCTCCCGGAAATACGTGAATGGGAAAGAACGTCCTCAACTGTTCTTAGTGCATACATAGCGCCCATCATTGGCAAGTACCTTCGAGCGTTTGAACTGGAAATGCAGAACAAGGGACTGGCTAACGAGTATCTGAAGCCTCTTATCATGCAGGTTAATGGCGGTTGCGCCGCGATACCTGATCTTTTGGCTCGCCCCGTCAACGCTATCGCATCCGGACCCGCCGCGGGACCAGCGGCGGGAGCTCACTACGCCTCTAATACAAAGAGTCCTGGCCGACTGATAATTGCTGACATGGGAGGGACTAGTTTTGACGTTTGTCTACTAAAGGATGGTGAACCGGTGATGTCAAGTGACATCAAAGTAGCTGACCAACCGATCGGTGTAAATGGGGTGGAGGTCTTATCGGTCGGAGCGGGTGGCGGTTCGATAGGCTGGATAGACAGTGGAAATTCTCTCAGAGTAGGTCCGCGTAGTGCCGGATCGCAACCGGGGCCAGCTTGCTATGGACGCGGTGGAGTAGAACCGGCAGTAACGGACGCCAATCTTGTGACGGGTCGAATGGCAGCGGGCGCATTCTTAGGCGGTCGTCGTTCACTGGACATGGACTTAGCGATAAAGGCAATCGATTCCTATGTCGCCACGCCGCTGGGTTTGGACGTACACACCGCAGCTGCTGGAATCTTGACAATTGTGAATTCGAATATGGCGACTGCTATACGGGCGGTATCGACCGAAAGAGGTATCGATCCGCGCGACTACGTGCTCGTGGCGGG
>CAYZDH010000248.1:0-2945 GCA_964477025.1 uncultured Rhodospirillaceae bacterium
ACTTTTTTTATCGAGAAATTCAGACATTCCTTTTTGGCGGGTCGCCTCTTTATCCGCGGCCCGCAGCGCTCCCTGTTTGGCCGATAGGTATTCGTAAGCCATATTCATCTCCATACCTTGCACCGCCTTGCTTGCCTGCTTGGTAAAAGCCAGAACGGCGGGACTTTTCTCCATCAACTCTCGCGCCAAAACAAGCGTTTCTTCCCGCAACTTGTCGGCTGGGACGGCTACATTAGCGATACCCATTTGGACGGCCTTTTGACCGTCAAAGGTTCGGCCGGTCATCGCGTAGTACATAGCATCACGGTGAGAGACAAGATCAGAGAAGACCTTACTCACATTGCCTCCGGGTAAAATACCCCAGTTGATTTCCGATAAACCGAAGGTCGCTTCTTCTGCTGTAATCGCTATATCACATGCCGCCAGAGGTGTGAACGCACCACCAAAACAGAAGCCGTTAACCATCGCAATTGTTGGTTTAGAGGACAACATCAAATACTGTGACCAGTGTCGATGAGACCAGTATGACTTGAAACGAGCTTCCGGGTTGTCATCAGTCTCACGGAAATATTCTTTGAGATCCATTCCTGCGCTCCAGCTCACCCCTTCACCAGTCAAAACAATGACTTTAACATTAGGGTCTGTTTCCAACTGGGGGATAACCTCTTCCATTTCATAATGAAGTTTCGGGCTCATAGCGTTCCGCTTTTCAGGCCTGTTAAAGGACAGCCACGCAATATTCTCGTCATCAATATCCACCTTCACACAGGACAGCTCCTTTGCGGCACTCATATCAGTGTCTCCTTATTGAAAATTGATTAGTTTGACCGGTGTTGATCGAATAATTCTTGGCCAAAAGCCAGCGCGTTCCGTTCCCAAACCATCGCATGGTGTCCGGCGGCGGCAATTAAGTGGCGATATTGCCGTCCAAGACCACTACTATTTGAAAGTGCGCGCCCCCCCGCAGCGTTAAACAAGCGAGAACCTGATTTTAAAGCCAGCTTAGCTGAGAATCCAACGTTTCGCCGGGCCGTAGAAAGGTCAAACTCTGATAATGTTTCACCCGCTTCCAGCCTTTGTTGCGCACCGCTAATTGTTCCAAAATATAGAGCCTCCGCAGCTGCAATCTCCGCAGTTGACCGAGCCACAAGCATATGGGTTCCCGGGTCATCGGCAACCGGTATCCCGCGCGATTTACGTGGCGCGGTATAACTTAACCATTCCTGAAGCACACCTTGTGCTGTGCCAACTGCCAGGGCTGCAAAGCCGGTTGAGGTTATACCGCCCCTCGGTGTCCGATATACCGCCGCAGTATTGATTTTTGTCCCTGGGCCTTTCCCGATCCGCGCAAGCCCGCCATCCAAGAATCGATGGGCCGGAATGAATGCATCCTCAATCACAAAGCTTTTTGAGCCAGTTCCCTTCAGCCCCATTGTATCCCAGTCGTCCAAAATTTTAGCGTCAGAGCGCTTAGATAAAAAGAAGTGTGGGCCAGCGCGCCGATCACCATCAACAATAAAACCACCGCAGATGAGCCAATCAGCATAGTCCACACCGCTGGAAAATGAATGCTTGCCTGAAAAGCGGAATCCCCCTTCAACTGGCGTTGCCCGGCCAAGTGGGTCAAAAGAAGCACAAATAATTGTATTATGATTATTTTCCCAAACCTCCTCCTGAGCCTCATAAGGAAAAGTTGCTACCATCTGGGCATGGTCCGCACAAATTTTATGAACCCACGCTTGGGAACAATCGGCAGCAGCAAGAACCTGGCTGATTTGACACATCACATCCCAGCCCATTTCATACCCACCAAAACGCTTGGGCTGCGACATCCGCAACAGCCCAAGCCGATGAAAGTCCGCCATTGTCTCTTCAGGAACGCAACCTAATTTCTCAGTTTCGTTTGCGCGTTCACGGAGGACAGGCACGAGCGTAAGCGCACGCGCAATCAATTCGTCAGGTGTTACATCGTCGATATCGATTTTACCGTCAGGCATTTACCATACCCCGCCTAATAAGATAGAAGCCAAAATCTTTTTTGTTGGCCTTAACGCTCTGTCATCATCCTCTTCATGTCAACGGGCCTCCTTTCAAAATAAATGCGTTATGTGATTTAATCCCATGAGATAGATATCACGAGAAAACGAGGGGAAAACCGATGGGCCGGAGGAATACCCGGATGTATGGTCCGAATAAATTTAAGCTGGGGCTCTTTGGGCAAAACTGTTCCGGTGGTTTGAGCATGTCCAAAGTACCGGAACGATGGGACCCGAGTTGGGACAACAATCTCAAAGCCGCACAACTTGCCGATGACGCTGGACTAGAGTTCATTTTGCCAATAGGGCGTTGGCAAGGTTATAAAGGCGAAACTGATACCGAGGGGACAACTTTCGAAACCTTAACCTGGGCCTCTGGCTTACTTGCCGCCACGAAACATATCTGCGTTTTTGGTACTGTTCATGTGGGTTTTCTCAGCCCAATCTTCGCTGCTAAACAAATGGTAACCGCCGACCATATCGGCAAAGGACGGTTCGGGCTCAATATGGTCTCAGGTTGGAACGCTGGGGAGCACGCCATGTTTGGCGTAGAGCTGCGCCCTCAGGAAGAACGCTACGACTTTACCGAAGAATGGGTGACTATCCTTAAGCGTGTATGGTCGGAAGACAAGCCTTTCGATTTCAAGGGAAAATATTTCAATCTCCAAAGCGTTTTACTTAAACCCAAACCCTGGGGGGACGATCGGCCAATACTGGTCAGCGCTGGAAACTCTGCGGCAGGAAAAGCTTTTGCGGCACGCCATGCCGATTGCTTGTTTACTTCCATTATAGAGTTCGAAAAATTTGGACCAAGTGTTCGGACGTTACGCGCTTCATCAAAAACTAAAAATGTCGGTATTTTTGCTAGCGGTCATATGGTGACCACACCAACGACTAAAGAGGCGAAGG
>CAYZDH010000249.1:0-2921 GCA_964477025.1 uncultured Rhodospirillaceae bacterium
GCGGTCGGATGAACAGTCTTTTGAATTTGCCTAAACGTTGGCAATTAATCGAGCTTTAGTGATGAGAGGGAATGGTGCGGTGTGCGTCGCGCCTACAATTGAGGAGAGTGTCGTTATGGCTTTCTATTTAGAAGAATCCGCCACTACCGAATTAGCTGTGATGGCATCTCACCCGGATCACCAATCTATATGTTTTACAGAAGAGGAAGCCAAAATCAGAGCAACGGGGACCGGAAGAATCTATGAACGGTTATGGGAATATATGACTGCAGGCGACCCAGAAAAATTATCTTAGCATACCGCAGTATCTAGCTAACTTTATTATTTCCTAAATTATTAATTTTTATCAGCAAAAATATAAAAACCCGCCCCCCTACAAAAGGTGACCACTTTTTTCCTTTTTAACGGACAGGTAAATCTCGTTGTGGTCGTTAGACGGAAATGCGTGCTTTACCCTTTCAACCACTTCAATTCCAAAGGTAGTCAAACCTTCCACCTTATCGGGATTGTTGGTCATCAGTCGCACTTTCCCAAATCCAAGTTGTCTCAATATTCTCGCCGCTGGCAAAAATATCCTTTCATCCGATTCAAAACCCAGTCTTTCATTAGCCTCGACAGTGTCAAAACCCTGATCCTGTAGAGCATAGGCTCTTAGCTTATTGGTCAAACCGATGCCCCGCCCTTCTTGTCTCAGATACAATAGAATTCCAGAACCTTCCTCAGCAATTTGCGCAATGGCGCCCCGGAGCTGCTGGCCACAATCACATTTCAGAGAACCAATTAAATCGCCTGTAAAGCATTCAGAATGAATACGGGCAAGCACAGGGCGGTCGGTCGGTGGCTCACCAATTACGATCGCGAGATGCTCTCTCCCGCCGTCTGGCGAACGGAATGATAAAATTCGGGAATTTTCCGCATCCTCTAAGGGCACACGGGCAGCTGTCACCTGCCGAAGCGAACCTGCAGTATCCATTTCGTAAGAAATGACATCTGATGCATTTATTGTCGCAATACCATCACCGGCAAGCGCACTATCCTCACCCCCCCCATAATCGACAAGGATAACAGACGGAAGCAAACGAGCAATTTTTGCCAGCTGAACTGCGGCCACACTTGCTAAATTAACTGGATCCCGACTTGCAGTGTACGGTCCACCTAGAGGGTTGGATAAATCGTTGGTTGGATCAGCAATTGTTCGGGCAGTTGCGGCCGTACGCCAAGACTTGTACGGAATCAGTATAATTTCCTCGGTATATAGCCTTACTTTTAAAGTTCGTGCTCGATGATGGGTAATAGCAATGGATGGCTCTGTGCCACCGAGTTCCGATAACCGCGTAATTGCCTGATCTGTACTCACCTCAGAGGCAAGCGCAATTATTGAATTACCTGCTTCATCACAGATGCTGACAGGCCGGCCACGACGAAAGTCATGCGCCGCACGATCTACTTCGAGCATTGCTGCTGGCGCTGCGGTATCCCTAGATATATTTTCTATTACTGTCATCAACACTCAAGAAATCAGGCCGGGGTTATAATCAGAAGCACCCGAAGTTACGAGTGTTTATTTAGCAGATATAAGAGAGTCAATTCAAACCCGAACGTACCCGGCTATTTTTAGTAGGCCATCAAATTTCAATCTGACTCTAAGAATTGGAGACCTAAAACAGTTATTAAGCAAACAAATATTTAAATTTATTGCGGAAACATACAATATGCGTTTTGAAGTTGTCTGAGGTTCAAGTGCTGCAAAATAAGGAGATATTGGATGGTTGCCTTATCGGATCAAATTAGAGGGCGCCTCAAAGACCTAAAAAAATCGGCACGCCGAGCCTCGATTGACGGTGGCCTGACACCAGACGCCATTCGCAATGTCCTCAGAAATAAGTCTCAAAACCCCCGACGGGACACCCTTGCTGGAATCGCTCGCGGTCTCGACTGGACACTCGAGGACCTTTTAGGGTCGGAGTATACCGATAACTCAATACGGAATGACCCGGCAAGAGGCATTCCCGTGATCAGTTGGGCAGTAGCAAGTGAACTGACGGAAAAAAATTCATCATACCCTTCCGCCCAGGCTGAGGAATTTATAGTTACCCCCCCAAATTCTCGTAATCTTATAGCTTTACGGATCCAGGAAGACAGCATCGACCGGGTAGCGCCTGACGGAAGTATCATAATTGTCGACCTAAGTGATCGCCTGTTGAAACCAGGACAGTATTACGTCTTTAACCATCATGGGGATATGGTATTTAAACAATTCCAACAGGACCCAGCTCGGTTAGAGGGCGACAGCACAAATAGTTGCGCAACTACATTTAATGCAGATGACATTAAAGTCATTGGCCGCGTGACTGAGGTCACTAGAAAGCTTGCCTAACTTATTTAGACGAAACGTCTTAACACCAATTTTTGAAATAATTCGAAGGTAACCTTAGAACTTCTATACCCCTTGAGCTACCGTCAGATCGCGGCGAAGGATTGCATAGCAAAGTCCAACACCTCTTCATCAAGTTCAGGAAAGGTGGCGGCAAATATCACTCTAAAATCCACATAGTCTTGTTCATCCAATTTAGCCCCAAGCTCGGTCAAATATAATCCCAAATTTGCCGTACAAATTGCTAGCCTCAATGCAGGCTCTAGCTCCGGGTTTGGCTTTGATATCACAGTTGATGCAAGGGCTAATTGTTCAAGATGCTCACCCTCTATCTCCAGAGAGAGAATACTTTTCCGTAACACTTCACAATTTTCAGCACCAATTGGCGAAAAATCGTCTTTAAGAGCTAACCGGACAGCTCGAACACCACAAATGATGTCTTTATTCCAACGTCTGGAAATATCTAATGCCCGATTTAACGCATTATTATCCATAATCGGTGACAAAACTTGACAAAACCAATGAAAAATAAAAAAAATATACACTA
>CAYZDH010000250.1:0-2885 GCA_964477025.1 uncultured Rhodospirillaceae bacterium
GACATTTCTCAGCATAAGCGTTCATGTTGCGGACTACGTTTTTGATTGGGCTAAAGGTCATGAGCATGGTGTACTTGCGGTCGGGGTGAGATGCCCAATCTTTTGTCTCTGATGATCCCTGCGATGGGATCCATATTGGCGGATGCGGTTCTTGATAGGGACGAGGCCACATATTTACATATTGAAAGCGGTAATATTTACCCTCGAAAGTTGTTGGCCCCGGCTGAGTCCAGGCCTGTAAAATCAGATCATGTGCCTCATGGAATTTAGCTAGAGAGCTGGAGGGATTGACCATATAAGAATGGTATTCGCAGCCGATGCCACGCACAAAACCGGCTATCAATCGACAACCAGTAACATTGTCGATCATGGCATATTCTTCGGCTATTGATAGAGGGTTTTCTGTTAGAGGTAAGGCTCGACCCAAAACACAAATTTTCGCATTCTTGGTTCGACGCGATAGAGCGCCAGCAAGCACGCTTGGTTGTGGCATTATACCATAGGCGGTCTGGTGATGTTCGTTGACGCAGATGCCGTCAAACCCTAGTTCGTCAGCGTATTCGAGTTCATCGAGATAGCGGTTGTAGAGCTTATGACCCTCTTTAGGGTCGTAATTACTGTTGGAAAATTTAATCCAAGCGGTGTGTTCTATGGCGTCGAGATCGACTGCGCTGTATGGCATTAGGTGAAAAAAGGAAAATCGCATTTGGCCGCTCTCCTATTAATTTTTCGATGTGATGGCTTCAACTCCCGCAAGAAATTCCTCAAGCTTTTCCTGGTGAGGTAGGTGTCCGCATTCCGGAATGATACGCAATTCTGATCCAAAAATGGCCTCTTTATATGCCTCGCCATAAGCTGGCGGGAAAATTTTATCGTTTTCACCCCATATCAGCATGGTCGGCACCTTAATCCTATGCAGCCACTTGATAAGATCAGGATTATGGAAGCGCGGATTCCAGGAAAGTTTCCCTGTAGAGAAATAATTTTTTAGCTGAATGTCCTTTTGTTCGTCAGTCATCTCCGCAGCGAGGGCGATACGTTGCTCAGCCATGTCTTGATTAAAAAACATCTTGCGGGCGGCCTCTTCATTACTCCACAAAAAGATATCGCCCATCGGGACGCCAACGACATTTATTCCTGCCGCGGAAACCAGGGTGAGGGTCTTGATGTGGTCTGTGTTACGAACTGCGATTTCTGAGGCGATCCAGCCACCAAGCGAGTTTCCAACGAGATGAATATCTTTAAGTCCAAGTTCTTCTAAAAAATCAAGATAAAAATATGCCATATCAGAAATGGTATCGAGCCAATCTGGGTCATCCGAACCTCCAAAACCGGGGTGGCTTGGAACAATAACGTCAAAGCGGTCAGCAAGCGCATCAAGATAGGGAGCCCAGTTGCTCACGCCACCGGCGCCATGCAAAAACAACAGGGGTGGCCCACTCCCACCGCGCCTCAGTTCTATAGAACATCCATTTATATTTATTGTTTCAGCCTTGTGATCGGCCATTCTATTAATCTCCCACGTGAGGTTTTAAATCTTTAGGCATAAAACAGAATCACCATTCTTATTTAATCGGATATCGTTAATGACGGCAAGGGGTAGAAATTATCAAATAATAACAATAACCTAGAAAGAAAAATATGGACTGTTTTCTGAATTTTATAACGAAAAAGTTAGACAACTGGTCACGTCTTGCGTTCCATCATGATGCCCTACTAGGATAGCGTGAAATTAGAACCTGGTGGATATATTTAACCGATAACACTCCGTTAAAAGGGATTTAGGAAAAAGCGATGGATACATTGCAAGACGAGATCAGATCACAAGAAGGCGACAAGCCGTTTCTTGCCGACCCATTTCTAGACTGGGCTGAGGGCGAGGGCGTGCCAGTTACGGAGGATTTTGGTATCCACTTGCCAGATGTTCCGGTTCAGAAGTGGGACCGGTTTGGTTGTAATGGCGGTTTAGCGCATCTTAAGGGACGCGGCGATTGGTTGTCAGTATTTGTCCTGGAACTTGAGCCGGGTGGCTCAACGTCACAACAGCAGCATATGTTTGAGGAAGTCGTTTATTGCCTCTCTGGTCAAGGCAGCACCCAGGTAGAAACGGCAGATGGTACCAAGCATAGCTTCGAATGGGGAAAAGGTAGCCTTTTTGCGCTGCCGTTGAATGCTAAATATCAGCATTTCAATGGCTCGGGTCGAGAGACCGCTCGGCTGTCATCGACCAACAACATGCCAATGATAATGAATGTGTTCCATGATCATAGGTTCATATTTGAGAACCCTTTCCGTTTTCCTGCTCGTGAAGGCTCAGCTGATTACTATTCGGGCGAAGGTACGTTTATCCCAAAGCGTCCTGGTCGGCACATGTGGGAAACCAACTTTATACCTGACTTGCAAACATTTGAGCTTCAAAAATGGGAAGCCCGTGGGGCTGGAGGCTCGAATATGATGTTCGTTTTAGCAGACGGGGCGATGCATGCGCACATGTCTGAAATGCCGGTTGGAACATATAAAAAGGGCCATCGCCATGGAGCAGATTTTCATGTTATGTGCGTGACTGGTCATGGCTACTCCCTTCTTTGGTACGAAGGCAACGAGGAGTTTACCCGGGTTGATTGGAGCCATGGCACGGTCTTTGCGCCGCCGGATATGATGTTTCATCAGCATTTCAACGCTTCAGCTACGCCTACTCGCTATCTAGCCATCGCTTGCGGAGGGTTACGCTATCCTTTGATGGAAGAGAAACGACGTATCTTTATGGGGATGGATGTCGATGTGAATAAGGGCGGAGCACAAGTCGAATATAAAGACCAAGATCCTCGTATCCACGAGATGTTTTTAGAGGCAATGAAGAAGGCTGGAGCCGACTCCGGTATGGG
>CAYZDH010000251.1:0-2856 GCA_964477025.1 uncultured Rhodospirillaceae bacterium
GGGATAGCTCCGGTATGATGATCAAGGCTGTCGCAGGAGGAGGAGGACGTGGTTCTAGGGCCGTTTTGAAAGCTTCGGAGCTTGAAAGAGCATTTAAAAGATGTACTTCAGAAGCCAGGAACGCTTTTGGAAATGGTGATCTATATGTTGAACAATTTATCGGTAAAGCAAGACACATAGAAATACAGATTCTTGGTGATAAAAATGGGAACATAATAGATCTAGGGGAAAGAGAGTGTAGTGTTCAGAGGCGTTATCAAAAAATTGTTGAAATAGCTCCTGCCCCAAACCTGTCTGATGAAATGCGATCAAAAATCATAAATGCCGCAAGAGAATTGGCCTCTAGTGTAAATTACTCAAATTTAGGTACTTTTGAATTCCTTGTGGATGTTAATGCGAGAGATGATGAACCAGGCTTTGCGTTTATTGAAACTAACGCACGCCTTCAAGTTGAACATACTGTAACTGAAGAAGTTACAGGGGTAGATATAGTTCAAACCCAGATTTTATTGGCTCAAGGATCCACGCTAGATGAACTTGGTTTGGATTACTCAGGTGTCGGAACTCCAAGAGGGTATGCTATTCAAAATAGGATAAACATGGAGACTCTTTCTCCTGATGGGATAGTAAGACCATCTGGTGGAACTTTGAGATCATACGAGGCTCCAAGTGGACCCGGAGTCAGAACAGATGGATTCGGGTATGCTGGGTATACAACAAGTCCTTCGTTTGATTCTCTCCTTGCTAAAGTTATTACCCATTCTACAAACCCGAATTTCGAGGTTGCCGTTCAGAGATCCTTGAGAGCCTTGTCAGAATTCAGAATAGAGGGAGTAGATACAAACATTCCGTTTTTGGTAAATGTTTTGAATCACTCAGACTTTTTTGACGGATCTGTTCACACCAGATGGGTAGATGAAAATGTTGCTACGCTGGCGAAGGAACCGGAGGCAGATGGTCCAAAGAAGTGGGTAGAGACCCAAGAGGTATCAATTGCCACTGAGGCTACACAGCAGGCAAGCCCATTAACAGGTACTGCTCCCGTAATGGTAGACGCTGCTAATCCTCTTGCTTTGTTTGATTATGACAGGCAGGTGAAGGATACACAAAAGGTAGCCGAATCTGGTGAAGATACATCTGATGTCATGCAAGGTCCCGATGGAACTGTCGGAATAGCCGCTCCAATTCAAGGCACGATTATTCAAATTTCGGTAAAGGAAGGGGATGAAATTAGAGCCGGACAAGAGTTGCTTATTATGGAAGCCATGAAGATGGAGCATGTTATAAAAGCTGATACCTCAGGAATAGTTAAGAAAATCAATGTTTCAGAGGGCGACATCATTGTTGAAGGACATCCTTTGGCTTTTGTTCAAGAAACGGATCTAGGTGAGTCTGAATTGCAAGTCGAAGACGATGTGGACCTTGATTATATAAGACCAGATTTGGCGGAAGCCTATGAGCGTCACGCGTACACACTTGATGAGAATCGACCAGAGGCAGTTGCTAAAAGATATGGACGTGGCTATCGAATGCCTCGCGAGAATATATCCCAACTTGTCGACGAAGGAACATTTAAAGAATATGGGCCATTGGTTGTTGCCAGGCAGCACCAAAGACGTACGGATGAAGAGTTGCGTCAGCAAACTCCAGCAGACGGCTTAGTGGCCGGTATTGGATCTATAAATGGAAAGAAATTCAGTCCTGGCCGAGCCAGAGCGATGGTATTGTCATATGACTATACTGTGCTTGCCGGTACACAGGGTGGTAGGAATCACTATAAGCAGGACAGGATGTTCGAACTGGCTGAGAGGTTTAAACTTCCAGTTGTGTTTTTCACAGAGGGAGGAGGTGGTCGCCCCGGCGATGATCGGACAGGCCCAGGTGTAGCTTTCGATACACACACATTTACTGCATTTTCACAGCTCAGTGGATGGGTGCCTCTTGTTGGTGTAACCAATGGAAGGTGTTTCGCGGGTAACACAGCTCTTTTGGCTTGCTGCGACGTAATTATTGCCACTGAAAATTCAACTATTGCCATGGGAGGCCCTGCGATGGTTGAGAGCGGAGGGCTCGGAGTTTACACTCCCGAAGAACTCGGCCCTATGTCTTTCCAGGTTCCGAACGGAGTTGTGGATATACTGGTTAAAGATGAATCAGAAGCTGTTGAAGCAGCAAAGAAATATTTGTCGTACTTTCAAGGACCAATTGATGAGTGGGAAGCTCCCGATCAACGGAAACTAAGGCATATCGTGCCAGAAAATCGAATGCGACTCTATGACATGAGAGAGATCATAGAAACCATTGCCGACGAAGGATCCGTATTGGAGATAAGGGAGAAATTTGGTATCGGAGTTATAACTTCTTTTATTAGGGTTGAAGGGAAACCAATGGGAGTAATAGCGAATAACCCACATCATATAGCAGGAGCTATTGACTCTGATGGTGCTGATAAAGGTGCACGATTTGTACAATTATGCGATGCGTTTGATATTCCTATACTGAGTTTGATGGATTGCCCAGGCATGATGGTTGGGCCGGATGTAGAATCCACAGCACTGGTAAGGCATTGTGTCCGTATGTTTAATGCAGGAGCCAATTTAACCACACCAATGTTTTTGAACGTGGTTCGGAAGGCTTACGGCTTAGGTGTACAAGCAATGTGTGGTGCTAGTTCATTTATGGGATTCTTCAGCGTAGCGTGGCCGACTGCTGAGTTTGCGGGGATGGCTATTGAGGGTTCTGTGAAACTGGGATATAGAAAAGAGCTAGAGGCCATAGAAGACCCTGAAGAGAGATTAGCTGAATATCAAAGAAGAGTAGACCGTGCGTATCATAATGCTAAGGCGGTCAATGCCA
>CAYZDH010000252.1:0-2835 GCA_964477025.1 uncultured Rhodospirillaceae bacterium
GTGGCTTGGTCTTCATAGTACATAATTGAGGAACTGACGGTCGCCAAATTAACCTCCGAATCTGCAACTCCAGGACATTCCCTAATGGCAGATTCCACCCGCGCGACACAGCCGGCGCAAGTCATCCCCTCGACACGTAACACAGTTTGTACTGTCATAGAGCTATCATAACGATTTTTCCGAGCAAAACGGGAGTGAAATTGGCAACACAGAATAAATATGAACGAAAAATCACAATCGTCGGCTGCGGCTTTGCCGCGGTCGCGTTGGGTATATCGTTAAAGAGAGCCGGGTTAAACAATTTTTTAATCCTTGAGCGCTCAAACGAAATTGGCGGTGTATGGCGGGAAAACACCTATCCCGGTGCTGCCTGCGACGTGCCTTCACGGCTCTTTTCGCTTTCTTTCTAACATGTCTACCCCTGGTCACAGCGTATCGCCCCCCAGAAAGAAATTTTTGAGTATTTGAAACACTGCATCAAAAAATACAGCCTAGCGCCACACATTCAATTAAAGAAAGAGGTCGCAGCGGCCACATATAATGAAAGTAGCGCTTCGTGGTCCCTTACAACTGCAGACGGAGAAAAAATCAATACAGATATATTTGTTTCAGCGGTCGGGCTTTTCAACAACCCAGCTATTCCTGACATTCCGGGAAGAAATCGTTTTAAGGGCAGACAATTTCATTCGGCGCGCTGGGACCATGGGATCGACTTAAAGGGTAAGACGATAGCGTCAATCGGCACAGGAGCCAGTGCCATCCAGTATGTCCCAGAGATTTCGCGGATTGCTGAAAAACTAGATGTCTTTCAGCGCACACCGCAGCATATTTTTGCAAAGGGTGATCGCGCCAATAGTCCGCAGCGCCAAAGCATGACAATATGGGAAAGAATTTTACACCGGTACGAGAGGCTAAGTTTATTCACCCAGTTCGAGAAGAATAGTCGTCGCCGGAGTTCAGAGGCGCTAACACGCAAAAGTGCAGAATTCTTCGAGAAATATATCAGAAGTTTGATCGGGGACACCGATATGCTCCAGAAGGTTTTGCCGGACTATCTGCCGGGCTGCAAACGCGGTTTGCGCTCTGACGACTGGTACCCAACGCTTCTGAAACCAAATGTCAATTTAATCCAGAGCCCAATCACAGAAATCACCGAAACCGGTATCCGTACGGAGAGTGGCAAACAGCATGACGTCGATGTCATTGTCTATGGTACCGGGTTTACGCCTACAGCCTTTCTGACCCCAATGCTGATTACAGGCGCCAACGGAAAGAAACTTAATGACGCTTGGCGAGAGGGTGCCGAAGCTTACCTGGGAATGTCAGTTGCCGAATTCCCCAATTTTTTTATAATGTATGGTCCCAACACAAACCTGTCCGGCAGTATTATCTATATGCTGGAGAATCAAGCCCGGTACATAGCAAAATGCATCAAATTATTGGAGCGCACAAAGGCGCGCGCTATGCATGTAAAAGAGGATATCCAGAAGCAGTTTAATGACGAGCTCAAAGCGCAACTTTCAAAAACCGTCCTAGTCCACGAGAACTGCCGAAGCTATTTCCAGGCGGAAAATGGCCGCATTACCACAAATTGGCCCGGGTTGATGCTCAACTATCGCTGGCGGACTCGACGAGTGCGCAAGTTAGATTATATTTTTGATTGAGAATAAGGCTCGGGCCGGCCCAAAACAGGCCAGCCCCGCAACCTCATGACAACCGGTCGATGTCAGCTAACACCTCGTTTGCATGCTCAGCTTTATCTGCCACTTCATAAGAAGCAGCAACATTGCCATCTGGCCCAATTAAAACCGAAACACGGGTGGGCTTGGCAGAATCATCATCTGCCGCACCGTAGGCGATAGACATTGATTTTTGTGCATCCGTGAGAAGATCATACGGAAATTGATACTTCTCTTTAAATGCACGATTGTCATCCTCTGAGTCAAAACTAACCCCTAGAATGACCGCATTTTTCGCCTCGAAGTCTTGGATTCTATCACGGAACCCTTGGCCTTCAATGGTTCAACCAGGCGTATCAGCTTTCGGATACCACCAGAGCAGGACATATTTGCCCGCATAAGAAGACAGGGCGACTGACTCCCTATCCTGGTTAGCAAGCTCAAACGCCGGGGCTTCGCTACCTACATCGATTACTGACATATCAGCCCTCTCATTAAAGTAAATGTCACAAGTGACCACCTAAGTTTAGCATCCTTAAAAGCGCTGTCACCCCGACACTAAATAAAATAAATCCGGTGTATCTTTCTCGAAATTTACGGGCAAGATAGCTAGAAACAGGACGGAGATTAATGTGCACGCTGCTAAATTCTTCTGTTGGCATTTTATGGCCTACCCGTACTTGCCAGATAATTTCGATGAAAAATACGAATCGGCATGGGTAACCGTTCCAAACTCGCTATGGGATAGCGAAAAAGCGGACAACCTATATCAAGAATATATCGACCAGCTAGTGTTCGGTGAGGAACTTGAGTTTGATGGTTTAGTGCTCAACGAGCACCACCAAAATGTATACGGTCTATTGGCCTCACCTTATTTGTTTGCCGCTGCGCTGAGCCATAGAACCGATAAAGCTAAAATTGTGGTACTCGGCAGCCTTCTGCCATTGCGTAAAAACCCCCTTCGCATCGCAGAAGAGTACGCAATGATCGATATGATGACCCATGGGCGACTAATAGCCGGTTTCGTAGTAGGTGGAGGCTCAGAGGCGTTTAATTATAATATAACTTCCGTCAAAGCGCGCAGCCAATTTTGGGAGGGTTGCGACTTGATTACCCGGGCCTGGACCGATGACGGGCCTTTTGAACATGACGGCGA
>CAYZDH010000253.1:0-2830 GCA_964477025.1 uncultured Rhodospirillaceae bacterium
AGCTAAATCTTGGAAGTCATTAGCAATTATGTCGAATTCACCATTATTTATTTCTTCTATTTTTATATTTTCTCCAAATTCTAGATTTCTTAATACATATGCAGTTTGCATACCTACACCTTTTGCTGCTCGCAAGTCAAATGCATGAGCAGCAATCATCATGACATTTTCTGGTTTCAGAGACAATATATCCAAAGCTTTAAGATATACTTCTGGATCAGGTTTATAATGTTTAGAATTTTCAGCTGATAAAATATAGTCCCATTTAATTCCGGCATTTTCTGACAAGTTTGTTAGTAAATCAATATTTCCATTAGATAATGTAGCAATTTTAAATTTTGACTTGATTCTGTTTAATCCATCTATAACATCAGGCCATAATTTTAGTCTATGCCAGGCTTTATTGAAATTATCTTTTTCTTCTTCATTTAAATTATTTATTTCATAATCATTTAATAATTTTTCCAATATCATTTTATGTAGGTCATCTACAGTTGTCCAAGGTAATTCACCTAACCTTACTTTATTCATATACGGCGTGTATTGACTTCTCCATGAATCAGCAAAATCTAACCAGTTAATATTTGGGATATTTATATGTTTAGATAGATTTAATCCTTCTAAATAAATAGAAGTTCTCCAGTCAGTAACAGTTCCAAAAATATCGAATGTTAAAGCTTTTATTTTATGAATATTTATATTTGGCATATATTTTTCTTTTAAAATGTTTAATAATACATAATATTAAATTTTAATTTAAATCCAATATTTTTTAAATATTATATTTGAAGGAGTTTTGAAAATGCTTCAAAGATATCAAATTGTTTTATTAAATGGTCGTATAATAGACCCCGAAAGTGGGGAAGATTTTATAGGAAATTTGGGAATAGATAATGGAGTAATCAAATATGTAGGTAAAGATTCTATAAAAGGAGATAAAGAGTTAAATATTTCAGGTTTAGTTATATCTCCAGGTTTTATTGATTTACATTCACATGGTCAAGATAGAGAAAATTATTTTTTACAAGCATCTGACGGAGTTACTTCTGCATTAGAATTGGAACTTGGAACTGATGATGTAGTTAATTGGTATAAAGCAAGAGAGGATATGTCTCCAATTAATTATGGAGTTAGTATTGGGCATATCCCTGTAAGAATGATTGCTATGAAAGATGTAGCTTGTATAAGTTTAAAAGATGAGAAATTTAAAGGTGATATAGTAAGGCTTCCAGTTGGAGACGGTGCTCATAAACAAGCATCTAGTAAAGAAATTATTAGTATAAAATCTATGGTATCAAAAGGATTAAAAGAAGGAGCAGTAAGCGTTGGTTTAGGAATTGCTTACACTCCAGGTGCTTCTTGGTGGGAAATAATTGAAGTGTTTCGTATAGCTGCTTTATACAATGCAGTTTGTCATGTACATATGAGAGGGTGGGGAGCTTCACCAGGGAACGATGCAATTCAAGGGCTTTCAGAATTAATTGCCGCTTCTAGTATTACTGGCGCATCATTACATTTAGTTCATATTAATAGTAGTGGCAATGTAATGGTCCCTAAATTGTTATCAATGATTAAAGATGCTTCTAGTAAAGGTTTAGACATTACTACAGAATGCTATCCTTATGCTGCCGGAATGACTGGAATTGAAGCTCCTTTATTTGATGAAGGTTGGCAGGAAAAAACTGGTATGGATTACAAAGATTTAGAATGGCCAGAAACTGGCGAAAGATTAAATAAAATTTCATTTGATAAATATAGATCAAAAGGAGGCATGGTTATATTACATTCTATGTCAAATGATGTTGTTGATATAGCTGTTAAAAGTGATATAACTATGATTGCTACTGATGGATATATCAAAAAAGGTAAAGGTCATCCTAGGACTACGGGGTCTTATTCTATGATTTTAGGTAAATATGTTCGAGAAAGAAAAGTAATTACTTTAATTGATGCAATTAGAAAAATGAGTTTTATGCCTGCTAAAAGATTAGAAAACTTAGTTCCAAATATGAAAAATAAAGGCCGTATTAAATTAGGGGCTGATGCTGATTTAGTAGTATTTAATCCTGATAGCATAATTAATAAATCTACATATTCAAATCCTAGTGCGATTTCTGAAGGAATAGTACATTTGATTGTAAATGGAATTTTTGTTATCGAAAATGAAAACATCGATTATTCATCAAATTGTGGAAAACCTATACGTGCCTAATATACTAACTTTTATTTCCTAATGTATAATAAATTTATACTTAATTTATTTATAAAAATTATCATGAAAGAGTTAACAAATTGGAACATGAATTAATTCGTTTTTCAGGCATTATTTCGGCAATTAGTATTGGATTGTTAATTGGTTTGAAACATTCTACAGATGGAGACCATGTTGTAGCAGTTTCAACTTTAGCAAGAGATTATAAAAGTGTTTTTAAAGGTCTATGGGTTGGCTTATCTTGGGGCCTAGGTCATTCTACTCCATTAATAATACTAGGCTTAATTATACTTTCTTTAAAACAGGCAGCAATGGATCTGTACGAATCAGTTGCTACATATTTTGAATTTGGTGTAGCTATTATGCTGGTTTTATTGGGATTGCAAGTCTTTTGGAAAATATATAAAGGAGAATTTCATATTCATTCACATGAACATGATGATGAAGCTCACAAACATATGCATGGATCACATAGTCATACAAGCGAGGAAATTAAATCTGAAGTTAATCCGCATGAAGAAACTAAACACGGATTTCTTCCTGAACTGATTCCTTTTTTTCGGTTTAAATCTTATTTAATAGGTTTAGTACATGGTTTAGCGGGTAGTGCAGCTGTAT
>CAYZDH010000254.1:0-2813 GCA_964477025.1 uncultured Rhodospirillaceae bacterium
AATACTCCGGGATAACAGGTGTCCTCCGGCGGTTCAGAATCATGGAGAATTTCTTCAAATAGTTTTTCACCAGGCCGGAGCCCAGTAAATTCAATTTTTATATCTTTGTCAGGGTCACGACCAGCAAGTAAAATCATTTGCCGCGCTAAATCAGCAATTTTAATTGGTTCGCCCATATCTAAAACGTAAATATGACCTGGCGCTCTATCAGATTTTGTCCCAAGGACAGTAGCCTCGAGCACCAGCTCAACCGCTTCGCGCACCGTCATAAAAAAACGTTGCATTTCCGGGTGTGTGACGGTTAGCGGCCCGCCATTTGCGATTTGGCGCTGGAAAAGCGGAACTACCGAACCGGTTGAACCAAGAACGTTTCCGAACCGTACAGTTACAAAACGAGTCTTCACGGTTTTTTCTAAATCTAGGGCCTGACAGTATGTTTCGGCAATTCGTTTACTTGCGCCCATTATGTTTGCCGGATTTACAGCCTTGTCTGTAGATATTAGCACCATGGCGCTGACGCCAATCGCGTGACAACAATCTGCAATGATTCTTGTCCCATTGATATTTGTAAGAATACCCTCGGTTGGGTGGGCCTCAACGATAGGAACGTGTTTTAAAGCCGCCGCGTGGAAAACTAAGTCTGGTTTCTCGTCTCTGAAAATTCGACTTATTCGATTTTTGTCGCGTATATCAGCTATAATGGCATTCCGTGATAAGTTGGGATAAGTTTCTTTTATCTCAAGATCAGCAGAATAAAGCGCGAATTCTGAGGCATCGAGAAGACTAAGGTGAGATGGGCCAAATGCAGCTATTTGCCTAGAAAGCTCGCTCCCGATAGTGCCCCCTGCGCCAGTGATCATGACACGACGGTTTTTGACGAGCTTCCCCATACTAATTCTGTCGAGCGTGAGCTGAGCTCTTCCAAGAACATCTTCGATGGCAATTGGCCGCACTGGTATTGAATCGCTAACATTACCCTGAAAATCGGTCAGCCTCGGCATTCTCGACAAAGAAACGCCCAGCGTGTCTGCGTCGTTAATTAGCTTTTGCATCGAAGACTTCTCGATATCTTCTTTAGTAATAATAATTCGTTGTGGGGCTTTATTAGCGAGGGAGAGATCTCTGCAAATCTCTGGTAAATTATCAATTATTCCGAGAACTTGAATCCCATGGATATTTCGGCCGACCCGCCCCGACTTTTCGCCAACAATTCCTACAATCTGATAAGCAATTGCTGGGTTCCTAGCTATTGCGCGTACAAACATCTCTGCCCCATCGGCGGCCCCAACAAGGAGAACTGGCACTTTGGCGGCGTTTGCCCTGCCAGGCGCCTTATTATTTTTGCGCGAGTCTTTAAATTGGCGGTAGAGAAATCTGGGCGCGCCTAGGAGCGCTGCTAAAACGAACCAATTTATGACGGGAGTGGATCTAGGTGTCCATTCAAGTCGGTTAAGCAGAAACATCAAAAGGACGAAAATTAGAATTGATAAAGTTACGGCCTTTAAAATGGCCATCAGGTCATTCAGAGAAGCGTAGCGCCAAATGCCACCATATAGGCCCATGATCCAAAAACAAGCGCCCGCAACGGCCGCAAATACGGTGGCGGCGAAAAAGATTATGCTCGTATCATAAGCGAACATATCTGGGCCCATCCGCAGGAACATCGAAATGGGTAACGACAAGAAGGCCATGATGAGATCATGACCAAACGCTATTTTTTGGCGTATTTTACTCATGAGGTACCGGTTACGCCTCGCGAGACCTAAAACGAAACTAGCTGCATTCTAACACAGTGACCTAGCCAACAACACAGTGATCTAGCCAACAAATAATTTGGCTCTAATTGCCTTAAAAAATATAATTGATGTTTGTCCATAGGTTAGCGTCGAGGATTATTCCTTAAATAGTTCTGTGCTTAAGGGATTGAACGTGGTCTTCGGTGCGGGTTTTCTACGGCATAATTCTGAGCCTTTATATTTCATCAGCGAGACGAGAAAAGGCCCATTTAATTTGTCCCAAACCATTTTGCGTGGCTGAAGAAATAACGATTTGTTCCGCACGTTTGACTTGCCCAGGAAGACCTAGATAGATGCTTTCTTGCAGTGAAATAACACCGCCTGACGCTTTAAAGCGCCATCCGGAACCGCTTGGGGTTCTCAACAAAACGGAACTAGCTTGCCTGACCAAAGACGACTGGACTGACGGATGCAAATGAAACCGCGCAACGAATTTTTCGCTATCCCCGCCTGATATGGTGTCTTCACCACGAATATCCCCACCATTTGCGGAAAGGTAAATACGGCGGCTATGGGTAAATTGTTTTTGCCCTCCATAACCAACTAATGCCGCGTTTATCCATATATTACCGTCTGCTTCGCGCCGTTCTGAGGCAACTGATTCGGGCCGAATTCCAATGCCCCCACCCATCAATAACTCTGCAGAATTCAGATTTTCCAATGTTACCGTGGAGTGGGCGGCTGTAGTCCTTTGAACATCAGCCCATGAATCCGCCGCGCCTATATAAGCCCCACAATTGGTAATGATTCTTTCTTTTCCTACACTCATTTCGATGCTTAGAGCACCTGAATGCGCGTGTTCGTCAAACCCAATGCTTGCCGGGTTTCCTACATCCATAATTAAAAGTGTTCTGTTGGTGCCCATCCTTTCAAAACCGCTATGTGGGGTCGAAGAAAACGGCTTGCCCCGCGCCTCAGATCTAGTCAGGATCACATCAATTAGCCACCCTTCTCCCTCATTGCTGCCGTTAAAGAGCGCAAGGCCACCATCACCATGCCGAAAAAACCGGACCATTG
>CAYZDH010000255.1:0-2810 GCA_964477025.1 uncultured Rhodospirillaceae bacterium
CATATACTTAAAGCTAGCACTTTTTCCGCTACACCTTTGGTTGCCAAATGCCTACACCTACGCTCCATCCGTAGTCAGCGCGTTTTTAGCGGCAACCGCTACCAAGGTAGCAGTATACGTTCTACTGCGATTCCTATTCACAGTTTTCGACGTTGAGTTATCGTTTGGCTTCATGCCCCTCGATACGATTTTGTTTGTTTTAGCAGTGATAGCGATGTTCGCCGCATCAGCAGTTGCCATCTTTCAAACAGATTTAAAAAGAATGCTTGCTTACTCTTCAGTCGCTCAAATTGGCTACATGATATTGGGGATAAGCTTTGCCAACGTAAATGGTTTGGCAGCAGGCATACTCCACCTATTCAATCACGCTCTTATAAAAGGCGGGATGTTCCTCGCACTGGGCTGTATTTTCTATCGTCTCGCTACGGTAAATATTAACGATATGGCCGGTATAGGTCGCCGGATGCCATGGACTATGGGTGCCTTTGTTGTCGGCGGTCTGGGTTTGATAGGAGTACCGCTTACGGTCGGCTTTATCAGTAAGTGGTACCTTGTACTTGGGGCACTTGAACGAGACTGGTGGCTCGCCGCGGCTCTAGTTCTAATAAGCTCTCTTCTTGCCGTCGTTTATGTATGGCGGGTCGTCGAAGTCGCATACTTAAAACCCATTCCCGAAAATGCGTCTAAGATAGAGGATGCGCCTCCCGCCATGCTTATACCAACCTGGTTGTTAATTGGCGCCAGTATCTATTACGGCATAAATACAGAACTAACCGTTGGTGTTGCCAAACAAGCTGCTCAACTGCTACTAGGAGTAAGCTAATGAGCGGTGGTACAGCGGTCGCATTTGCAATTGGACTTCCTCTCTTTGGAACAATCCTGATCCTCCTTAACGACCGGTACCCTAACATTCGAGAAGGGATCACGATTACCACCTCGATATGCCTTGCATTGGTTGTCTTTGGCCTTGTGCCTGAGGTCACATCCGGCGGACGGCCGGGCTTTGTCCTTGCGGAAATTGTCCCGGGCCTGCCAATAGCCTTTAAAGTAGAACCCCTGGGCATGCTGTTCGCCATGGTTGCATCGGGACTTTGGGTAGTCACAAGTATATATGCAATCGGCTATATGCGCTCGCATCATGAGGTACAGCAGACCCGTTTTTATGCGTGTTTCGCGATTGCTATTTCCAGCGCGATGGGAATTTGCTTTGCCGGCAACATGCTCACACTGTTCATCTTCTATGAAGTCCTGACAATTTCTACTTACCCCCTAGTCACTCATTCCGAAAGTAAGGATGCAGTCAAAGCTGGTCGAACCTATCTCGGGATATTAATCGGAACATCAATCGCCTTTTTACTCTTGGCTATCATATGGACATGGTTTCTAACTGGGACGCTAGATTTTACGCCTGTCGGCATTCTTAAAGGCAAAGCCGACGGTCCGATCTTAGGAATCTTACTTTTCCTTTACATATACGGAATTGGTAAAGCTGCATTAATGCCAATCCACCGTTGGCTGCCGGCCGCCATGGTCGCCCCGACGCCTGTGAGTGCATTGCTGCACGCGGTTGCCGTCGTCAAGGCAGGTGTTTTCACGGTATTAAAAGTTATCGTTTACATCTTTGGTATAGATACATTGGCAGGCATTGGGCAAGACGATTGGCTGATGTATATAGCGGCGTTTACGGTAATTGCCGCGTCATGCGTCGCCCTGACAAAAGACAACCTCAAAGCCAGGCTCGCTTACTCAACAGTAAGTCAGTTGTCATACATTATTCTTGGAGCCGCACTAGCCAATAGTCTTGGCATAATTGGTGGTGGAATGCATATAGCGATGCATGCATTTGGCTAAATTACGTTGTTCTTTTGTGCTGGGGCTATTCTCGTTGCTAGCCACAAGACTGAAATTTCAGAAATGGATGGCCTAGGCCGCGTCATGCCCTTTACCTTCATATTCTTTTTAATTGGATCTCTTAGTGTCATCGGCCTACCGCCGCTTGGTGGATCATGGAGTAAATGGTACCTGATGCTGTCGGCAGCAGAAGCTGGCCAAATTATTTTTATGTTTGTTTTTATGCTCAGCTCTTTGCTGAATATTGCATATCTGATGCCCTTAGTAGCCCGCGGGTTCTTTGCCGAAGCAAAAGATAATGCCAAAATTCTTAAAGAAACCCACAGCGAAAAAGTTAATTTTTGGAATGGCGTACGCATAGGCAATATTCGCGAAGCACCACCCTTTTGTATATTTGCGATGGCGATTACGAGTACGGGCTGTATTCTGCTCTTCTTTTACGCCGATAAAATTTACCGCCTATTGGCGCCAGTTGCTGGAATTCAAGGCTAGGTTGGGGAATTATGGCAGAACAACAAAATCCCGATAAAAAAAGCTACTGGCTTGATAAAGAAAAAAACGTAAAGAAAATCATATGGGCACTCTGCATCGCATGCAGTCTCATCGTTATCGCCGATTTATTTTATCATAAGCACACCCACTACGCCGCCGAAGACTGGATCCCAGGGATGTATGGCTGGTATGGGTTTATCGGCTGTGTCTTCCTTGTATTAAGCGCAAAACTTCTCCGAAAAATACTGATGCGTAAAGAGGACTATTACGAAGAGGCCAAAGATGATTGACCTTCCCCCTGGCCTGCTGTTGATAATTGGAGGGGTTATACTCCCGTTAATTCCTCGGGTACTGCGCAACGCCTACATGCTAGCGCTGCCTATTATTGGCTTCTGGGGTCTGCTGCTAATACCGGAAGGGGGTCTTTTTTCTTTAGATATCTTCGGATATAAGCTCTCTCCGGTGCG
>CAYZDH010000256.1:0-2803 GCA_964477025.1 uncultured Rhodospirillaceae bacterium
CGCACAGGCCGCCATCGAAGCACTTCACGCGATGAATATGCAACGAATTGTGTTAATCAACCCACTTGGCGATATCGCAATACAACGCGAACAAACATATCTTGAATCCTCGGGATTTTCAGTCATACACTCCATCGGCCTTGGACGCCAAGAGCAGTCCGCGCGTATCCCTTCGAAGACTTGGCTCGACGCAGCAAAAAAAAACGACCGCGCTGACGCTGACGGATTTTTCCTTAGCGGGTCGAACACTACTATGTTTGAGTCTGTCGAACGGATTGAAAAAGAACTTGGAAAACCGGTTGTAACTAGTGTTCAGGCTTCTCTTTGGGCCGGAATTCGGAGGGTTCTCGGTCCGGCCAACGCCTATGAAGTTCTTCCCTCCGGGATAGGTAACCTTTTCATTGCAGGCTAGGGCGGCACTGCAAACCCGCGTTTAATATTAACACTTTAAGCGTCGTAAATGGATTAAGTTATACAATCACCATTCCGACGAAGTCTTCAGGTTGACTGATGTGCCCATATTAAAATTTTGGATGTCCTCTATAAACGTTCTAATACCACTCACATGTTTACCGCAATTGGCAACTTCTACAAAATTGAATCGGCCATACTATTTCTCTTATAACAGTCTCGCCGGCGCGTCTACAGGAGGAGTTACATCGAAAGCATTTGCAGTGCAGCAGGTCATTGTGAATGCTCCAATGCGTGCGACTAAGGCAATTAGTTCTACTTCAGAATATGCCTCTTCAGCCGAGGCATAGGTCTCGTCACTGATTTTTTTATCTTCCAACATCTGTTTGGCAATTTCATAGGCCAGCATTTCACGTGCGTCCACGATTGGAGGTTTTTCTTGCGCGTTAATTGCGTCAATAATTTCGTCTTGGACTCCAATTTTTAGGGCGGTTCGAACTTGAACAGCCCAAGGGTATTTTGTCCCCCAATACCGGGCGATTGTAAGAATGGCAATCTGTTGTTCGCGCGTTGTCAGTGGAGTGTTGGCGAGGCAGGTGCCCACTTCCTGTGTTGTTCGCATCAATTCAGGAATACGAATGTAGGCAAAATAGGGTCCGCCGAGGGGTCTGCCGGCCGCCTTCGCGGCGTCATAAACCGAACCCTGTTCGGCGTTCATTTCTTCACGGGATAGAATGGCGATACGTGTCATAGTAATCTCCCTAGTTTTTTTATGGCCGGAGGCATACTTTAGTGTGCGTCACAATAAAGTAATTAACAAATATAGATGTTTAGAAAACATGGGGAAGAAAATGGCTTATCAGGATATTGAATACGAACTTAAGGAAGGGATTGTGACGGTCACGATGAATCGTCCGGACGTCATGAATGCGCTTTCGGAAAATCTCGAAGAAGAAATTCATGCGGCAGTTGATCAAGCCGATGAAGACCCTGATGCTCGGGTAATAATTCTTACCGGTCGGGGAGCCGCTTTTTGTGCAGGATATGATCAAAGCCCAAAAAAGGATGGCAAGAAAAAGGGCGATCCCACAGGACGATCCATTGCAGACTTTATTGAAGGCTGGCAGCGAAATGACAGTAAAATTTCTGATAAATGGGTGCACATGTGGAAATTGGGCAAGCCAATAATTGCAGCTGTTAATGGTTGGGCGATGGGTGGTGGTTTCTGGTATCAACTTGCTGCTGATCTGACGATTGCGTCAGATAAAGCGGTCTTTGCTCAGCCGGAGGTGCGCCACATTTCCAATACGAGTTACCTTTTCACTGCCTTGTGTGGATGGAAATCCGCAAACCGTTGGGGGTTAACCGGAGACCACTTTGATGCTGAGGAAGCTTACCGCATTGGGATGGTTAACGAGGGCGTACCCCACGACGAGTTGATGAAACGAAGTCGCGAACTTGCGGCGCGCATCGCCTTGGTTCCAGAACCCGCAGTTCGTATGAACAAGGCTATCGCGATGCAGGGGCTTCAAGCATCCGGCGTTTATACGTCACTCTTGTTAGAAGGCTCACTTGGTGCGCTAGCACACTCCTCGCACAACGAACATCGTGAAGACCTATATAAGACAATGCAGGAAGATGGAGTGCGCGCCTATCTGCAGAAGCGTGACGGACCTTTTCTACCAGAGCCAATGGGTCCTCGTTCCGCAGCGGAAATGAGTGATAAGATATATATGTGATAGGGCGTTAATGAGACTATGAGCGAAGCACCTTACGGTGTTTAATTGTGGGAAAGGCTAAATAGGGAGAATAATCGATGCATGAATGCCGTGCCGCCGTAATAACTGAACATAATAAGCCTCTGGAAATACAAAAAGTACCAATACCAGATCTGGATCCTGGGGCCTTACTAATTAAAATTACAGCATCAACCCTATGCGGCACTGACGTCCATCGATGGCACGGACCCCTTGGCGGAAAAGACAGCTTGCCAATTATTACTGGTCATGAGCCCTGCGGCGTCATTCAAGAAATTAACGGTGACCGCACCGATATCCTCGGTAATAAGCTAAAACGAGGTGATCGGGTCGTCTGGTCCTACGTTGCCTGTGGCTCTTGTTATTACTGTAGCGTCGCCGTTCAACCTTGCATCTGTCGGGGGCGGGCGAGTTGGGGCCACAATAGATGTGATGAATTTCCTTATCTCCTCGGCAGCGTTTCGGAGTTTATGTATGTCCCGCCTGAATGTCTTATCATCAAGGTGCCAGATGCGGTTTCTTCCGGCTCTGCCGCAGCGGCAGCATGCGCTTACAGGACTGTTATGCATGGCTATGACATGCTTGGTGCCATCAAAGATCATGAAACGGTGGTTATCCAGGGCAGTGGCCCGTTA
>CAYZDH010000257.1:0-2796 GCA_964477025.1 uncultured Rhodospirillaceae bacterium
AATCCAATGACAGTCGCGATCCAGCGCGTGGCATCTACTTGTTCACGAAGAAAAATAGCCGCAAAAATAATCATAAAAAGTGGCAGGGTAAAATGCAGTGCGATCGCGTCACCAAGCGGCAGCGCACCAATAGCCGCAAACCACAGTACCATCCCTGCACCCATCATCGCCGCACGCATAGCATGCTGACCAAACTTAGTGGTCTTAAGCGCACCGATACCTTCTTTAGAGATCCATGGCAAAAATATTAAGGCGCCGATCAGACAGCGCAGAAACAGAATTTCCACGGTGGCCATATCTGCCGACAAAGCACGCACGCTGAGGCTCAGGACAACAAAAGATAACGTTGTCAGCAGCATCCAAAAGGCGCCGAGATAAAGAGGGGGCAATTTTAAAGGACCTTATCAGCGGTAAAATTAAGCGTGTTCAATGCACAGTCTAACGGTTAACTGCCTTTCTATCGACCCCGGCGCTTTACCAAGTCAATTAGGCATGGAATGCTAACATTCCAACTTCAGTGAGTGTATCCAAAGAATGTCTATTCCCCGTATCGATGTTCACCATCATGTCCTTCCAGAATTTTACAAGGATTCTCAGCGCGCCGTTGGTATTTCAGGCACCGCCTATCGCGGCTTCCCTGATTGGACACCCGAAAAATCTCTTGCACTAATGAGGGCAACAAACACTGCTGCAAGCATACTGTCATTCACCTCACCGGGGATTTTCTTTGGCGACATCGACGTTACACGCAACCTAGCCCGTCAGTGTAATGATTATCTGGCTCAACTCGCAGCCGACTATCCCGGGAAATTTGGGGGTTTTGCGTTTCTGCCCCTACCCGACATCGATGCATCTCTCCGAGAAATAGAGCGTGTTCTAGATGTGCTAAAACTTGACGGCATCACACTGCTGACGAGCGTCGATGAACGCTATATCGGCCATCCGGATTTTGAACCGATCTACGAAGAACTAAACCACCGGAAAGCGGTAACCTTCATTCATCCATGTTATCCCCCAGGAACCGAGGCCCAGGGGTGGAATATTCCTCGAATGATCGTTGACTATCCTTTTGAGACAACACGAGTGGCCACCAATTTAATTTTCAATGGTGTGATGGAGCGTCTACCGGACATCCAATTCATTCTCTCTCATTCGGGTGGAGCGCTCCCATTTCTTGCGCATAGGATCACTATTTTTGATAGCCAAACACCATTTCAAGAAAAATACCCAAAAGGCGCGCTGCATTATATGAAACAGTTTTATTTCGATACCGCATTATCCGGTGATACGGCGACCCTCGATTGCCTGTCATCCATTGCAGACCCGGAGAGGATTCTATTTGGATCGGATTATCCGTATATTTCAGAAACTGTGGCTGAGGCGGAAACCGCGGGTTTTGACTCATACAAGGGTTTTGATAAAGAGACTTTTGACGCGATTAATCGTGGTAACGCTAAGATATTGTTTCCACGATTTACCAGTTAACAGAGAAATAGGGGAGGAGAATAACTCTGCCTGGATCAATATTATCAGTGTACCCTCGACGATTAATATAACTGGGTGCTAGGCTTGGGCAGCCAAAATTGGTGTGATCTTCAGGTCAAAGGGTGCGATAAAAAAGGTGCCGGAGGGAAACAGAAATGCCAACAATTGATTCAGACGCACATGTAATAGAATCAAGCAAAACATGGGACTATCTTGCTGACAACGAGAAGCATTTTGCGCCAATTATTCTACACAAATCCGGTGAAAACCCCTCTCCTGACAACACCTACTGGCTAAGCGGCGACAATATACAAACAAAGGATAATGCGGACACGCTCAGCATGGATGCAAAATCAAGGGAAATGGGCAGCGTCGATGCACGGCTCCATCACATGGATGAACTCGAAATTGATCTGCAAGTCCTCTACCCGACTATATTTCTTGTTCCTTGCGCCCGTGACCCACAGCAACAAGCCGCGCAATACCGAGCATATAACCGGTGGCTTGCAGACATCTGGCAGATGGGCGGAGGACGTTTGCGGTGGGCGGCCTGTGTGCCGACGTGGTCAATGCATCTCATAAGAGATGAACTTAAATTCGCAAAGGAACACGGCGCTTGTGCTATCTTTATCCGTCCCTATGAATGCGACCGATATGTTGGCGACAGCTATTTTGATCCGTTATTCAAGGCGGCCGAGGAAGTGGATCTAGCCATTGCGTTTCATTCTGCAAATGCCAGCTACCAAAATAATATATTCCATGAGGGCCACAACTTTGGACGATTTAAAATGGCGATGGTGTCCCAATTCCATTATTTGCTAGAAAACGAACTGCCCAAAAAATATCCAAATATACGATGGGCTTTTATAGAGGCGGCAGCATCATGGCTGCCCTACGCGCTGCAAGATCTCGAGAGTCGTCTTTCCCGCAAAGGGAAGAAACTTGGCGATAACCCGCTCAAAGACAATAACATTTGGATCACGCTAGAGATGGCCGACGACATTCCCTACCTTATCGATTGTGTCGGTGACGATAATTTCCTAGTCGGCACGGATTACGGTCATACCGACACCTCGGCACAGATTGAAGCGCTGAGAATGCTTGGCAAAAACCCAAAGATTACCTCGAGTAGTATTGAAAAGATTCTCGGGGCTAATCCAACTAAAATTTATGGCTTTTAGACGAGCATTCAAAACTTTTGAGATACTGTGACCATAGCCTGACGACTAATATTCTCAATTTAGATTGAGATGGGTGTTACACTTAAACTATCCAGAACGCGACGAACCCCGTTGAGTTCTCGAAAATGAG
>CAYZDH010000258.1:0-2789 GCA_964477025.1 uncultured Rhodospirillaceae bacterium
CAGGTCGCTCCTACCTAGGTCCAGCAACCGTCACCCGATGCATTTGTCGGCGGTGGCCCGCGTAGTCATCGAGTGCGTAATGCACCACAGCGCGGTTATCCCACATCGCCATTGAGCCCTGCTCCCAACGAAACCGGCAGGTATGTTCCGGCTTACCGAGAACACTTGTCAGATGTTTCATCAATGGCAGGCTCTCATCTCGGGTCCAGCCCTCAAAGCGGTCAGTATAGACTGGACTAAAATATAGGACCTTGCGACCGGTTTCCGGCTGGCGAGCAATAATTGGGTGGGTGGCCTCAATTCCGGCAAACCTTTTGCGACTTTCGACATAATAATCAAAACTCAAGCCGGAGGCGGCGGAATTTATTTCACTGCTATCGGCGTGGGCTCGGACGTGCACGCCTGAGAGCCTTTCAAGTGTTCTCTGTAGCCCTGGCGACAGGGAATCATAGGCCGCGCTTAGATGGGAGAACATTGTATCGCCGCCATTAGGAGGTAATTCGCGCGCATAAAGTACCGAAAAACAGCTAGGCAAATCATAGAATGACTGATCCATATGCCAGAACCCGCCAATATTACGGACGTCCGCCGCCTCTCTAAAAACTTCCTTGACCTCAGGCAGACCATCGACACCAGTCATATTGGAAACATTGGTATCCTCTTCAGTTGCACCAAACCTGCGGGCAAAAGCTAGCTGTTGCGCTGGGGTCAAAACTTGATCCCGGAAGAAAATTGCGCCCCAGTCATTGATCGCTTGCCGAATTTTGAGGTAGTCCTGTTCTTCAAGTGGCTCCCTCAGGTCAATGCCTGAAATTTCTGCCCCTGTATAGGCCGACATAGGGCACACGGTTATCGCTGTATTTTTCATTTCTAATTACCCCCATTGCCATTAACGGAAGTTTAGCCTGACTCTCCTCCTTTAAAGAAGAGTTAGATCCGATACCAGTCCACACCTTTACATACCGAAGACATAGCCGCATCCTATGTATGCAAAATTAGGGAGAGAATGTTGGAACTATCGATCGCATTAGAACTATATGAAAGGCACATGCCTTTTTTTACCGGTCAAATAAAGGCACCCGACGGTATAACCTTAAATGTTCTGGAGATCGGGGAAACCCTGGAAAGGCGGCAAGGGTTAGATCGGCATCATAGAATGTTACGTGACTTAGAGTTCGACATTTGTGAAATGTCTCTAGGATCATACATCTTAGGGCTTTCGCGCGATCCAAACTTTCCAATGGTGGGCATACCCGTATTTCCACGTCGCTATTTCTCAGCGAGCCAAATTTACATTAACGCCAATTCTGGTATCAAAACTCCGAAAGATCTGATTGGCCGTAACGTCGGCATCACTGCCTTTCAGGTAACGCTATCAGTTCTGGCGAAAGGCGACCTCAAACGAGATCACGGTGTGGATTGGCGAGATATTAATTGGCACTGTATGCGTCCCGAGCAATTGCCCGTCGAGTTTCCGGACGGCGTATCCGTGCAGCGTATACCAGAAGGCGCCGATATTGGCGAGATGCTGGCTAATGGCCAGATTGAAGCGCTGATTTGTCCACAGCCGCCAGCGAAGTCGCTAAAGTCACTGGCCGCAGCTGGGGATAAGGTAAGACGTCTTTTCATTGATCCCGAAGCAGAAGATGAGCGCTATTTTAAAAAGTATGGTTATTTTCCGGTGATGCACCTACTGGCGATGCGCCGCGATACATTCGAAAAGGTGCCGCAGCTCCCTACCGCCATGATTGAGATGTGGAACCGGTCGAAGGATATTGCTTATCAATATTATGAAGACCCTGCCTATGCCCTACTCGCGTGGACATCCAACATTTATAAGGCACAACGTGAACGCATGGGACCCGATTTGTGGCCTTCGGGCATTTCGGCTAACCGCGAGAATCTACAAACCTTCTTGAATTACTGCGACGATCAGGGGCTTATGGATTGCCCGCTCAGTGTCGAAGATCTGTTCGTAGAGTCTGTTAGGAATAGTTAGTGGATTTTTGGTTCGTACGACATGACCCCTGAAAAAGCTAAAAGAACCATTGAAACCGACGTCCTTGTAATCGGAGGGGGTGGAGGCGGATTGAGGGCGGCTGTCGCAGCACATACCGCCGGGGCTCGGGTTTTAGTACTATCAAAAGGGATTGTCGGCAAAAGTGGTCTAACCCAAACTGCAGTGACCGGCTTCCAAGTCGCCTTTGGCTACGCCGACCCCCGCGATAATCCAGAAGTCCATTATGGTGATAGTATTCGGGGAGGTTACGGTCTCGCTGATCCTGATCTCGCCCGTATTTTCTGTGATGAAGCTATCGCCGCTGTGGAGGATATTGAGGCTTTTGGAGCTCGTTTTGATCGCGAAGAAAATGGTAATTTGATCCAGCGCAAGTTGGACTCATCACAAACCTATCCCCGATCGATAAAAACCGGTGATTCTCTCGGAACCCCCATTATGCAGGCGCTCCGCCGCGAAATGAATAAACGCGAAATCCCACGCATGCACGAAATACTGGTGACCAAGCTGCTCAAGGACGGTGATAAGGTCTGTGGTGCGATCGCGCTTGATTTCCAAAAGGGTGAAATCATTGAATTTCGCGCAGGGGCAATCGTCATGGCGACCGGGGGAGCTGGGGAGTTATTTCCCGTTCACAGCAATACGCCAGATTCAACCGGTGATGGCTACGCCCTCGCCCTTAATGCCGGCGCTGACCTGGTAGATATCGAATTTTTGCTAATGCTAGGCCACGCGGTTCTGCACCCAGCTACGGTGCGTGGCGTTTTGTTTA
>CAYZDH010000259.1:0-2781 GCA_964477025.1 uncultured Rhodospirillaceae bacterium
AAATAACACTCCCAGTAGTTGTTTTAGATGACCGCTGGCTTGGTTTAATTCGTGTTAAACAATTAAGGCGCCAGTACGGAATTTATGGAACTGAGTTACAATCAGAGGATTACCGTGCACCCCCGGAGCATTACTTTGGAGTACCCGCCAAAGGTGTTAACGATACCGAAAGCCTCAGGCATGCTGTTGAAGATGCCCTCAAGGCAAAGGGGCCGACGGTTATCGAGGCTATCGTCAGCTCCGAACACTATATAGAGACGGTTTTTGATTAGAGATTGTTAATCAAATATCGGCATAACAATGGCTTTCCTTCTTGCCACCCGGATGAACCACAGCGCCGGCTGAAGCAGGACCGACCGTTTGAGCGTAACGCCATAACGCACCTGATTGAAAGTCGTGTTTCCTTGGTTTCCAGGTTTTTTTGCGTCGGGCCAACTCCCCTTTTGTCAGGGCTACATCCATCCTACACTTTTTTGCATCGATACTAATAATGTCACCATTCCTCAAAAGCCAAATAGGCCCTCCCACTGCGGCCTCAGGTCCTACGTGTCCAATACAAAAACCACGGGTCCCTCCCGAAAACCTCCCGTCGCATACGAGGGCAACTTTCTCACCCATTCCCTGACCATATAATGCAGCGGTCGTTGAAAGCATCTCTCGCATTCCCGGCCCCCCCTTAGGGCCTTCATAACGAATAACTATAACATCCCCTTCCTTGATTTTGGAATTTACTACGGCATCAAAGGCATCCTCTTCGCAGTCGAACACCCTTGCTGGTCCCTTAAAGACAAGGTTATCCATTCCAGCAACCTTTACAATTGCTCCATCGGGGGCGAGGTTCCCCTTCAGCCCAACAACGCCACCCGTTGGCGTAATTGCGTTTTTTACTCGATAAACTACGTCCTGGTCCTTAGGAAATTTAATTCGACTATGATTTTGGGAAAGCGTTTTACCTGTCACCGTCATACAGTCCCCATCCAAAATCCCGGCATTTAGAAGTTCTTTAATTACTACGGGTGCTCCTCCGATGCGGTACATATCCGTTGCGGTATACCTTCCGCCGGGCATGAGGTCGGCAATATAAGGAGTTTTCTTAAAAATTTTCGCTACATCGTCAAGCGTGTATTTAATACCAGCCTCGTGCGCAATTGCCGGTAGGTGTAAGGCAGCATTCGTCGACCCTCCAGTTGCTGCAACAACTTTCGCCGCATTGTCGAGCGATTGCCGAGTTACAACATCACGCGGCCGAATGTTCTTTTCTAGACAATGCATAACACCCGCGCCAGTTTCCCTGACAACCTTGTCACGAGATTTAAATGATGCAGGAGCGCCAGCAGAACCAGGGAGAGCAAGCCCTATAGCTTCAGAAACACACGCCATTGTATTTGCCGTAAATTGTCCACCACACGAACCGGCACATGGGCATGCAACACTCTCTAATTTTTCTAAGTCAGCATCACTCATCTTACCAGCCGCATGCATCCCAACCCCCTCAAAGACGTCTACAACCGTAACGTCACGACCTTTGAAGCGACCTGGCAAAATCGTTCCCCCGTAAATGAATACACTGGGAACGTTGAGACGAACCATAGCCATCATCATTCCGGGCAGAGATTTATCACAACCTGCAAGTCCAACCAGGGCATCGTAACAATGCCCGCGCATCGTTAACTCGACAGAATCCGCAATAATTTCTCTTGAGACTAGAGATGACTTCATGCCGGCATGCCCCATAGCGATTCCATCTGTAACCGTGATGGTAGTGAATTCCCGCGGTGTTCCGCCATTTTCAGCTACACCTCGTTTCGCTGCTTGGGCCTGCCGTGATAACGAAATATTACACGGCGCTGCTTCATTCCAACAGGTTGCAACACCAACCAGAGGCTGATGGATCTGCTTATCTGTGAGCCCCATGGCATACAGATAGCTCCGGTGAGGCGCACGCTCGGGACCCTCAGTAACGTGGCGACTAGGCAGTTTTGTCTTATCGAATTTTTTAGCCGCACGTCTTTTTGTTATCTTCCGTTTTTTAACTGCCCTAGATCCATCCGGCATAATTTTCTCTCTCTTTTTCAAACCCCTTACCGCGCAACTTAAACCGCAGCTCCAGGAGTTCCTAGTCCAATAATGTTTGATTGATTAAGGAAGTAACCCTGCTTCGCGATAGGCTTCCACGGCCCCAGAATGCATTGAAACGCCGCCTGGTTCAAAAATATCCTGGCCGCCAATTTTCAATTCCTTGAATAGTTCTTCCAGTCCACCATATAACTCCAGGGTTTTACCCAGAGATCTAGCATTCTTAATCATTGTACCTACGAACTCTCTGACAATAGTATGGTCAACTCTTTCGTGTGTCGCAATTACGTTAAGGACACCAACTTGGGCAGTTTCCTTTACTACCCCCCTAAAAGCCCCAACAGGGATTGAAGCCTGGCGATAAAATGTTGCCTTTTCTAGGACCCTTTCCAGTTGCCCCGGAGCGTAGTTCAGCACGCGAATATTGCTACTATTCGCAAGCTCAGTCATCACTGGGTTTGGAATGGGGCACTGCCACTGCGCGTCAATTTCACCGGAAATCAATTTTTGTGCGCCCTCCGCAAAACCGATATGGAGAGGCTCAAATTCATCAAAGGAGATACCAAGAATTCCAAAAATGGTCTTTGTGTGTTGATACATACCGCTATCGGTAAAGTTGACGGCGACCCTCCGCCCTCTCATGTCGTCAATGGTATATAAATCCGAATCTTCTCGAACCACAAAAAACATTGGCCCCACATTTGC
>CAYZDH010000260.1:0-2716 GCA_964477025.1 uncultured Rhodospirillaceae bacterium
GAGGGTTGCGCCACCGGCTAGTGTATCGTCAAGTTTACCGGTTAGATTTACGATTTTATCGACTGCTATTTCGCGGGCAAGGTCGCGTCTTATTTCCGCTTTGAGAGAGTTGAAGCTGGGGGTCTTTCCTGGGGTAATCTTTTTAATGTGAAGGACGTGCCATCCAAGTCCAGTTTGTATTGGTTTGGTAATACCATTTACTCTTAGTTTAAAAGCTGCCTCCCCAAGGGCAGTTGGCAGGTCTTGAATACGAAGATTACCTAAATCTGTGAATATTTTAGAAAATTCTTTGGAAGCGAAAGAGAAATTTTTAACGGATTGAGAATTTTTATATACCGAATTAGCTTTGGCTTTGTCCTGAAATAGGAGTTGCTCTAGGGATCGCCGTTCTGGGACGGACCGAGACTCTTTACGAAATTCATATTCTTCTTTAACCTTTCCTTGATCCGGCGATAGCTCCTTGGCCACCTCGACAGGGTCTAGGAAAATTGCTGTAATATTTCGATATTCTGGGGCTGTAAAGCTTTCGGGATTTTCTTTATAAAATTTTATTAGTTCTGTCTCCGAGGGAGAACGGACCTTTGAAGGATTCCCGTAAGGTATGTTTATAATTTCTGCGATACGTTTTTCATTTCGGTATTTGTAAAGAATATTGACGAGGCTTTTAGGCGCATATGAAGAGGCGCGAAGAGCGTTAGTGATTTGTTTTTGCGCAATCTCTTGCTTTAACAATTCAACGTATTTTGCTTCGCTAAGATCTTCTTGTCGAAGAAAACGATTGAAAGTTAGCCGATCAAATTTGTTTCCACGTGTCCGAAAGCGTTGATCCTCAAAGATGGTCTGTCGAATAAGGTCATCCCCAACACCCAAACCCAAATTTTGCGCCTCAAGTTGCAATAAGCGCGAGTTTATTAATTGGTCGACGGTTTGATCGATTAAACCTAATTTTGCTGCTTGTTGAGCATCGAAATTACCACCGAGTTGGCGGCGCATAATGGATACAAGACTTCTTACCTGATTGTTTAGTTCTTTTTGGCTGATTTCTGTCCCACCAACTTTTGCGATGACGTCCCCTTCGATAGGTCCGCGCACCATGTCGCCTATACCCCATACCGCGAAGGAGAGGATAAGTAAGAATGCTAATATTTTTGCAACCCAAGAGGCTGCCTTGTTACGCATCATCTCAATCATATCGAGGCCTTGCTGGTTCTTTTGTTATGACCATTTTGTTTAATCATTTTGGCGCGCATCATAAGAAGTGGAGGCGGAGCCTGCAATGATCAATAAATCGCTTAATCCCGTCACTTGGTCGAGCGTCGAGCTTATGATAAGTAGTCACGGATTGATTTGAAAGCAAGGAAAGGCGCGTTTGATATGAGGCCGTTAATTGCAGGAAATTGGAAAATGAATACCCTTCGCGCTGACGGAAGTGCTTTGGTGGTAGGTCTCATTGAACAACGGGCGGTGGAGGATCCTGGTTGCGATATCTTGCTCTGTCCGCCTTTTGTCTACTTAGGTTTAATAGGAGATATTATTGCGGGGTCTCCGATTTTATTGGGGGCGCAGGATTGTCATAAAGAAGAATCCGGTGCTTACACGGGTAGTATAAGTGCGCCAATGCTCTCTGATGCTGGCTGTGGCTTTGTTATAGTTGGACATTCGGAGCGGCGGGCTCAATACAATGAGACCGATTTTCTCGTGTCTGAGAAGGCAAGGGCAGCCCATGAAAATGCTTTAGTATCGATTGTTTGCGTTGGCGAAACTCTTGTTGACCGAGATGCTGACAATACATTGTCTGTTGTAGAAGAGCAGTTATTAGGCTCGGTTCCAAAAGGTGCAAACGCTAAAAATACGGTTATTGCTTATGAACCTGTCTGGGCTATTGGTACTGGTAAAACACCGAAAACTATACAAATTCGAGAAGTTCATGATCATCTTAGAATGTTGCTAGAAAATAATTTTCCCGACGGAAATGAATTTCGGATTTTGTACGGTGGATCTATGAACTCGGCTAATGCCGGAGAAATCCTTTCTATAAAAAATGTTAATGGTGGCCTGGTAGGAGGGGCAAGTTTAACGGCAAAAGATTTCTGGGGAATTTGTACAAGTTTGTAGTTTAAAACTCCGAATAGATTATTTTACTCTGGCCAAAACACCCTTCTCGGGATTAAAAGGGGGAAGATTAATACTTAATTTCTGATCTGGTGAGTGATTTTCGTCAGGGAAGGGCAATTCTGTGGAAACGGTACTACTACTTATTCATTTGTTTCTGGCGCTCGCATTAGTCATCGTGGTTTTGCTGCAAAAAAGTGAGGGCGGTGCCTTAGGAATTGGTGGAAGCTCAACGGGTGGTCTTGTATCAGCCCGAGGTTCTGGAAGTCTTTTGACGAAGGCAACGGGGATTATTGCTACGTGTTTTATTGGGACTAGTCTATTTTTGGCAATTCTGGCCGGAAATACGGGGAGTGGTCCGGTTCGGTCAATTGTTGATAAACCGGCTGAGAATACTGCACCGGCCAAACCTACTGGGCCTACGGTGCCGGTCGCAAAATAGATAAATTTCGAATCACCTGCTAAGAGGCGGCGTTTCTGCCATCTCTTTATCGTTGGGTGTTTGGGATAACTGGTATACAGTCACCCTCCATGACGCGGTTTGTGTTTATTACCGGTGGCGTGGTTTCATCCCTTGGTAAAGGGATCTCCTCTGCATCCTTAG
>CAYZDH010000261.1:0-2714 GCA_964477025.1 uncultured Rhodospirillaceae bacterium
ACTAAAAGAGACACTCGATGGCTACGTCGATCCGGGTAAACGGGCCCGCATGACGGAAAATGTGATGAAGGGCGTTGAGTCATCCTATTTTAAGCCAGCAATTAAACGCATTGTGAAAATGTTAGATGATATGGAAGACTCTCTTTGTGAGCACAGCTGGATGGCTGGTAACGACTATTCATTAGCTGATATTGCTTTTACGCCCTATGTGAATAGGGTCTCCCATCTCCAGCAGGGTTGGTTGTTTGATACGCGCCCGAAGGTTGCCAACTGGTTTGACAGAATTTGCTCTAGGCCATCCTTTAAGACGGCCATGGTCGATTGGTTTATAAGTGATTTTCTGACTTTAATGGAGTCCCGAGGGAAGGAAAATCGAGCTGGCGTGCAAACTGCTTTGGAGGCTAATTAAGATTCTCAAGCCTGATAGCACGTGCGCATTATAGACTTTGATTGATTTAGAACTCATTGTCATCGGGTAAACAATGGATACCAAACATTATGACGATCGCTGGTCTATTTTTCTATAGGGTTAAATGGTTCATTTAAGTGGGATAAAAATCAATTCTTAGAAAAACCTATGAAGTAAATTGATGCTTGGCAGAACACACTCATAGGTTACTATCTTTGCGATTAAAAGACTGGGGTAATATTCGCCCTTTAAAAATTCAAGGTGGGAGAGAACGAGGATGAAAAAAGCACTTATTTTAGGAATGTCAGTGCTGGCGCTGACGCTTGCAGGTCAACAAGCTATGGCCGCGAAAGCCAAAGAAGTAAAAATAGGGTTTGTGACAACCCTGTCCGGCGGTGCTGGCGTGATAGGAAAGGATATGCGCAATTCTGTGCAAATCGCCCTTGATCACCTGGGCAATAAAATGGGCGGAATTCCGGTTAAAGTTTTGTTCGAAGACGATCATTTCAAACCGGAAATGGGGAAGCAAAAGACCGAAAAGCTGCTTTATAAGGACAAAGTTGATATTATGTCCGGGTTTATCTGGTCGCATGTATTGCTGGCCTCCCGCAATAGTGTTGTTAAGGCAGGGAAATTCTTGATTGTTTCTAATGCCGGGACCTCAAATATTGCTGGGCGGCTTTGCCATAAAAACATCTTTTCGACGTCTTGGCAGAATGATCAAGTTCCGATGGCGATGGGCGAGGTCCTTAACAAGCGCGGTGTAAAAAGCCTTTATATAGTCGCGCCGAACTATGCAGCGGGCCGTGATATGGTCGCCGGTGTAGAACGTACATTTAAAGGTAAGATTCTTGGCAAAGATCTAACAAAATGGCCAACTCAGCTGGATTTTTCAGCGGAGCTTGCCAAAGCCCGCGCCTCGAAAGCAGATGGTGTATTTATCTTTTATCCAGGGCGAGCAACTAACGCTTTCATGCGTCAATATGCGCAGGCGGGTTTAACCAAAACACCTCTTTATTCCGTATTCAGTGTCGACTCACTCAGTTTGCCAAAGCTTCAACAAGCTAAGCTAACGAATGTGCTTGGGACATTTTCTACACAGTTTTGGGCGCCTGATCTTGATACGCCGGTAAACAAAAAGTTCGTTGCCGATTACCGTAAGAAATTCGGCAGCTACCCCTCACATTACGGTGCGCAAAGTTATGATTCTATCATGTTGATAGACAGTGCCGTTCGCGCTGCTGGTGGTGATTTGAAGAAAATGAAAGCCATGCGTGCCGCCTTCCGCAAAGCCGATTATGGCTCGGTTAGGGGCAAATATGTTTACGGGAATAATCACTTTCCAATCCAGGATTTTTATCTCCGCAAGGTGGTCGCTGACAAAGATGGCAAGTGGACAACCAAGATTGAACAAAAGGTGTACTCTGATCATCAGGATGTCTATGCAGGGAAATGCAAGATGAAGAAAACCTGGTAATTTGAACCCATAGTATAGGGGCGGGGGCGCGATTGCGTCCCCGTTTCACGTTCTGATACATATACCTCATGGTTGATCCCCACCTTTTATTCGAACAGCTCTTTAACGGGGTTCAGTACGGCATATTGCTATTTCTGCTTGCCGCCGGGTTAACCCTCGTGTTCGGGATTATGGATTTGATGAACCTGGCGCATGGGTCACTCTACATGCTCGGGGCTTATATTGCCGCTACTGTTACCCTGGCAGCTAATTCTTTTTTACTGGGAATTGCCGTTGCGCTGCCCGCAACGTTGATTGTCGGAATATTTTTAGAGGTCGTTGTTCTGCGAAAACTTTATGATCGAGGGCATCTCGATCAGGTTCTAGCAACCTTTGGGATGATTTTATTTTTCAATGAATTGGTTCGGCTGATCTGGGGGCCGGCAGGAATTGAAGTGCCGTTACCTAGCATTCTCAATCAATCTATAACGTTGTTTGATATACCTCTGCCGGTCTACAGGATTTTGGTGATCGGGGTAGGGTTAGCTGTTGCCGCTTTTCTCTACCTTCTCGTAGTAAAAACTAAGGTTGGTATGCTAATCAGTGCCGGTGCGTCCAATCGTGAGATGGTTGGCGCATTAGGCATCGATATAAAAAAGATTTTCACGCTAGTTTTCGGGCTTGGCGCGGCATTAGCCGCGTTGGCTGGCGTAATGGCGGGTCCGATATTTGCTGCCACCATTGGAATGGGTGAGAACATATTGAATAAGGTGTTGGTCGTTATCGTAATTGGCGGCATAGGTTCAATTAGTGGAGAATTTGTAGGCGCCCAGATGATCGGTATCATAG
>CAYZDH010000262.1:0-1574 GCA_964477025.1 uncultured Rhodospirillaceae bacterium
AAAAACTAGGGAGATTACTATGACACGTATCGCCATTCTATCCCGTGAAGAAATGGACGCGGAACAGGGCGCAGTTTACGACGCCGCAAAGGAAGCCGGCAGACCCCTCGGTGGACCATACTTTGCCTACATTCGTATTCCTGAATTAATGCGGACAACACAGGAGGTAGGCACCAGCCTCGCTCACATTCCGCTGACAAAACGCGAACAACAAATTGCGATCCTTACAATCGCTCGGTTCTGGGGCGCAAAATACCCTTGGGCGGTTCAGGTTCGGAGTGCTCTAAAGATCGGCCTGGAGCAGGAAATTATTGACGCAATAAACGCGCAAGAAAAACCACCTATTGCCGACATACGTGAAATGCTCGCCTATGAAATTGCCAAGCAGATGCTTGAAAACAAAGAGATTAGCAGCGAAACCTATGCCGCGGCCGAGGAGGCATATTCCGAAGTCGAGCTCGTTGCTTTAGTGGCACGAATTGGGGCCTTCACAATGACCTGCTGTACCGCGAATGCTTTCGATGTGACGCCCCCTGAAGATGCGCCGTCACGACTTCTATGAGGGTGAGAGTATGACAGATATATTCTCCAAAACTCGACGATACGATACAGCTAGGCAGTAGTAGGAGAATTCGCGATGGCCTTAAACGAGGCGATGTTTGACCGGTCACTGGGGCTCCTCGTGATCCCGCCGGGCGATTGCTCTCCGTCTATCCAACGAAGGCGCAAACATAATGCTTAGGTTGTGATAGACGACGAAGGCAAACAAACGGCGGCGCTATACTGCCGGCCTAGCCTGCAAGAAAAAGGTTGCCGATGCCTGAGGGAAGAACTTCATAGGCGTTGCCTACGCCGAGAACTCTCTGAACGCCAGCCCAAAGAGATGCCTGAACGCTGGTTACAACAGGTTTGCCAAGTTCTTTCTCAATCTGCTCGACAGCCTCAAACATTGTAGTGTTCGACCCGCTAAGAAAAAATCCGTCGGCGCCAACGTGGTCGTTATTTCTAGCTACGTCGAGCCAAGTATCCGGAGGAATAAATGCTGACTGCTCTTGGCGGCCAAGCCCTGCAGCGTGTATGACTGAAAAACCGGATGCTTCAAGATAAGTTTTTTCTCGTTGCATTGGGATATCGCCAAGCGGGTGGATTAACACAATTCGTTGCATCGCCATCGCACGAAACGCTTCGACTACGGCCTGCGTTGCAGTATATGTAGGCGTCTTTGTGGCCTTACAAATTGAAGCTATTAAATCTGCTTCACCTGACGGGCCTCGTTCCATAACAATTCCCGTACCCTGTAAGCAGATTGCATTAACCTTAGCGTCCGTAAGAAGCTTGCCTGCTAAAACTGCATCTTTTGCGATTTCATCAAGGGTTCTCTCGCCGCCAGACCCCATGCGTATACGGGTGACAAAAAACCCTAAATCTTTAGGACCGAATTGCCGGAAATAGGGTTCAACCGTACGGTTTCCTGCAGAGATAATAAGGCCCACGCTGCGCGTTGGCCAGAAGGCCATCCTTAAACGTCTACCAGAGGGATAGCACAATCTAGAGACCCAGCCTCTAAAACCGTG
>CAYZDH010000262.1:1679-2713 GCA_964477025.1 uncultured Rhodospirillaceae bacterium
ACCCAATCATCTCCAACCCAGACCTTCCGTTCCTCGACAATCACGTCAACTCCATCGCCACCGTTGAAGGCCAGTGTCGGCTTATCCTCGATACCCAATGAAACCAGCCGTATATTAACGATCTCGGCGTCATTATTCGCGTCCGCGTGCCCAAAGGTTTCAGTATGACGTCGCGCGAAAGCATCACGCACAGAGTCCCAGCTAGAAGCATTCTCATCAAGTGATACACCTAAAGTGTACGATTGTCCTACATACCGCATATCAATTGTAAAGGTATGGGTTTGCTTTTCTGCTTCAACACCAGCTTCTGATAACGCCTTACTAGCAACAGATTTCATCTCACTTGTTGGATCTCTAAGTTCTTTCGGATCTAGCACACTGAGCTTACCTCCCCAGGCGCGCACCGCGTCCAATCTTTGGTCTGCGAGCAGCTGCCCAAGCGCAGAGAGGTGGCCGGGATACCGCGGCACGATCACCTGTGGCACTGCCAATTCTTCTGCAACGAGAAAGACGTGCATCGGCCCAGCACCCCCGAAGCCCAAAAGGGCAAAGTCACGCGGATCAAACCCACGATGAACCGACACTTCTCTCACCGCTCCAGCCATCTTGGCAACAGCAATCCTAAGAACACCGTCAGCGAGTTGCACAATATCCCCATCACCCAGCTTTTTAGATAATGAAATAAAGGCCGCCTCGGATGCTGCTTTATCGAGACGTAAACCGCCAGAAAGCGTGCGCTCGGTTGGTAGCCGACCGAGAATAAGATTCGCGTCAGAGATCGTAGGTTCTTCGCCGCCACGCCCATAGCAAGCTGGCCCTGGAAGCGCACCGGCGCTTTGCGGTCCCACTTCCAGGGGTCCATCATCTTGAACCCAAGCTATAGAACCTCCGCCTGCTCCAATCGTGTGAATGTCAAGCTGCGGAACCTGCAGCGGATATGCATCAATCTGATTGACATGACTGATCCGAGGGGTGCGCTGGTAGATCAATGCAACATCTGTCGAGGTCCCCCCCATATCGAAGGTTATACAATC
>CAYZDH010000263.1:0-2658 GCA_964477025.1 uncultured Rhodospirillaceae bacterium
CGCCATAAGATGATGTTTGTGACCCAGTTTCTTGGCATGATGCAAGCATTTAGCCTGGCAGCGCTCGCTTTCGCAGGTTCCCTCAATATATGGTGGCTAGTCGGGCTCACCGCCTTTGTTGGGACTGTTTGGGCGTTTAATACTGCCGCTCGATTGTCAATGGTCCCCAATTTAATGGAACGCCAGCATGTTCCATCAGCGGTGGCAATGGATTCGGCAATTTTCAATTTGGCGCGTTTTATTGGCCCGGTAATGGCTGCATATTTGTATCAATCGACGGGGGCGGGCGTAACATTTCTTATAAATGGACTAACTTTTATGTTCTTCTTAGCTTGTCTTCTACAGGCAAAGATGATCCGTGACGAACGCGGCGCTCGCAGTAAGGCCAATTTTTTCATCCAGGCTACTGAAGGAATTAGATACGCCGCAAAGCACCGGGGTATCGGCCCGGTATTAATTTTGATAATTGCGCTGGCCGTCGGGCTAAAACCGACTTTAGAGTTATTCCCAGGAGTGGCCGGAAGTGTCTATGAGCTAGGGGTGACGGGGCTGAGTGGCCTGGTTGCCTCCGCCGCTGTTGGGGCGACAATTGCAGCGTTTTGGTTGGCACAGAGGGGTACTGTCGTTGGGATGACTAGTATCGTCATTTCGGCACTCGCTCTGGGTGCGGTGAGCCTATTTGCATTCACGGCGACAAAAATTTTTGTACTTGGCCTTTGCTGCACCTTTTTTATTGGGGCTGCAATTGTCATAGGTGGAACAGGAACCCAGACCTTGATGCAAAATGCTGTCGACGGAGCAATGCGTGGCCGGGTGATGAGCCTCTATGGTATGGTATATCGGGGTGGGCCTGCTATTGGGGCATTGGCGATGGGTTCAGCGGCTGAATTAATTGGATTTCAGGCGGCTTTAGCTTGTGGAGGCGTTCTTTGCTCTGCTGTATTTTTGTGGATCTTGCGACAGCGAAAAACGATGAGACAAAATTTAGAAGGAAAACCAGACAAAGAGCTGTGATTGCCTTCAAATGACGGTTTTTCCATTGTCGGAAAATCAGTTGGTTATGGGGAGCGAGATAATTGACATTCCGGCGAAAGCTACACAGCTAGTCCTAAAATTTCATGGCTAACACCACAAAAAAGCTCAATTCGAAACCCGATCCCAGGCCAGGTGTTATCAGTGTCCTAAGTCAGTGGAATTACGGTGTTTACACCGCTGGCAGTACGATTTCTTTGTTTGGCTTGTGGGCGCACCGGTTAGCAGCAGCTTGGCTTGCTTGGGAACTAACTCAGTCCAGTTTCTGGGTAGGAATGGTTGTGTTCGCGGACTTAATCCCCACCCTATTTTTAACACCGTTCGCCGGGGTCTTAGCTGATCGTTATGACCGTCGTCATATGAGTATTGTTAGCCAGGTGATGGGGATGTTTCAGGCTTGTGTATTGGGCTACATGTATCTTGCGGGTGATTTCACACAAGAATCTGATATTTGGTGGTTAATCGGCTGGACGACATTTTTAGGGATAGCTTGGGCTCTCAATACCGCAGCTCGCCTCTCGATGGTTCCCAACCTAGTTGAACACCATTTTATCCCGCCAGCAGTGGCTTTGAATTCGGCGATCTTTAACCTTGGGCGTGTTGTCGGACCCATTTCGGGTGCTTTCATAATTGATCAATGGAACGTCGGCGTTGCTTTTCTATTCAATGCGGTAACTTTTATTTTCTTTATCGTTGCGCTTTGTTTTATACGTCAGGTCCGTAGTGAAGAGAAACCAGCCCCTGGTGCGGGTGTTTGGGCGCAGTCAATTGAAGGGTTTAAATACGCAGCTAACCATCCAGGTATCGGACCAGCAATGGTTTTGCTTATCGCAATGGCCGTAGGCGGAAAAGCGTTATTGGAAGTACTCCCCGAATTTGCCGATGAAGTATTTGCGCGCGGAGCGGCCGGTTTAGGTGAACTTACAGCTGTTTCAGGGGTTGGTGGCCTTATTGCCGCAATTTGGCTTGCAAGCCGCGGCGATGTAATAGGGCTAACCCGGATCACGATTATTGCGTTGCTTGTCACCGGTGTTAGCATTCTTGGTTTTGTTGCTACCAATTGGTACCCACTTGCCTTGTTAAGTATATTTGTTCTCGGAGTGGCAGGTATTTATGGTGGCACCGCGACACAAACCTTAATGCAGCATGCAGTTGAAGGAGCAATGCGTGGCCGTGTGATGAGCCTTTATGGCGTAATCCATCGTGGTGCTCCAGCACTTGGCGCACTTGCCATGGGTGCAATAGCTGAAATGACGGGCATTCGCTGGGGTGTTTCCTTAGGTGGCGTATTGTGTTTGGTCACTTGGGTATGGATGTTGAAACGTTCGAAGGCCGCTGCTTCAGCACTTGAAAAAGTTAACAGAGATTAGCCCTTAGACTATAGGCAGAGAAATAATTCTCGTTAAATTAGCAGATATTTTTTATATAACGACATCGCGCGCAATTGTTCTAAAACTAAGGTAAAAAGAGTATTAGGATATCTATTTTCCTGATTTTGTTTCTTTCGGTTTCCTTGGCTGTGGTATTTGCGCTAGTTTCTGCCGCCAGTTCTCTTTCTAGAGTTCTGGTTTGTGCCCGCTTGGCGGAATTGGTAGACGCAACGGACTTAAAATCCGTTGTTCGAAA
>CAYZDH010000264.1:0-2654 GCA_964477025.1 uncultured Rhodospirillaceae bacterium
TATTGCAGCCGCTTGCAGATGGTTTGAAGTTGCTGGTTAAAGAAACGGTAATACCTTCTGGTGCTAATCGGGTGGTTTTTATTTTGGCGCCAATGTTAACCTTTATTCTGGCGCTTATCGCCTGGGCAGTCATACCCTTTGATGCTGGTTGGGTTCTCGCAGATATTAACGTTGGTGTCCTTTATCTTTTCGCAATTTCTTCGCTTGGGGTCTATGGGATTATTATGGCCGGTTGGGCAAGTAACTCAAAGTATGCCTTTCTAGGTGCGCTCCGTTCCGCCGCACAAATGGTTTCGTATGAGGTGGCAATAGGCTTTGTAATCATTACGGTCCTGCTATGCGTCGGTTCGTTAAACCTGACTGACATCGTAATGGCCCAGCAGGGTGATGGTTTTTGGAATTGGTATTGGCTGCCGCTACTGCCTATGTTTGTAATCTTTTTTGTCTCTACATTGGCTGAGACAAACCGACATCCTTTTGATTTGCCAGAAGCCGAAGCCGAACTCGTATCTGGTTATAATGTTGAATATTCATCTATGACGTTTGCCTTATTCTTTTTAGGTGAATACGCCAATATGATCCTAATGAGCGGTCTGACGGTGGTGTTGTTTCTCGGGGGTTGGTTGCCGCCATTTGACATAGAGCCTTTCAATTGGATACCTGGCGTAATTTGGTTTGGCGCTAAAATTGCGTTGTGCCTTTTTGTATTTCTTTGGGTGCGTGCCACGTTCCCCCGATATCGGTATGATCAACTGATGCGTCTTGGTTGGAAGGTGTTTTTGCCATTTTCATTGATCTGGCTCGCCATTACAGCGGGCGCGCTGATCACGTTTGACTGGCTCCCTAATACGGCTTCATAAATGAGGGTGTGATGTCTTTTTTTCGAAATACGACCAAAGCGTTGCTTCTTTCCGAGCTTGTTTCTGGAATGGCACTTACTCTGAAATATCTATTTAAACCCAGCGTGACATTGAACTATCCGTTCGAAAAAGGCCCATTGAGTCCGCGCTTCAGGGGTGAACACGCTCTCCGGCGTTATCCAAATGGTGAGGAGCGGTGTATTGCTTGTAAGTTGTGTGAAGCAATATGCCCAGCTCAGGCCATAACGATTGAAGCGGAGCCTCGCTCTGACGGAAGCAGGCGGACAACCCGTTATGATATAGACATGACGAAATGTATTTACTGTGGTTTTTGCGAAGAATCATGTCCGGTCGACGCGATTGTCGAAGGACCAAACTTTGAGTTTGCAACAGAAACGCGGGAGGAGTTGATGTACAACAAAGAAAAACTTCTCGAAAACGGTGATAGGTGGGAAGGACACCTTTCTCGGCGTTTGTCTGCGGATGCCCCATATAGGTGAGGCACGTAGAATGATCCTTCAGGCAATTTCCTTTTACGCTTTTGCGGCAATTACTATAGCAGCGGCAGTAATGGTCATTTCGGCTCGTAATCCTGTTCATTCGGTGTTGTTTCTTATTTTGGCATTCTTTAATGCCGCGGGTTTGTTTGTGCTGCTGGGAGCCGAGTTTATCGCGATGATTCTAGTGATTGTATATGTTGGTGCCGTCGCGGTCCTTTTTCTTTTTGTAGTAATGATGTTGGATATTAATTTTGTGGAACTACGGCAAGGGTTTCTTCAATACTTGCCTATTGGAGCGCTAATAGGCTTGGTTCTGCTTGTCGAGTTAGTATTTATTTTGGGTAGTTGGGTGATTGCACCTGATCCCGCTTCACGAATTGCTTTGCCAACGCCCGCGATCACAGAAACCACTAATACACACGCCATAGGGCAAGTATTGTACACGGACTACATATATTTGTTTCAAGTTGCAGGTTTAGTACTATTGGTTGCAATGATAGGAGCGATCGTCTTAACCCTACGATCCCGTGATGGGGTAAAACGACAACGTATTTCGTCCCAGGTAGCTCGCACACGTGAGGAGTCGGTAGAAATACGTGATATAAAGACGGGCAGTGGGGTCTAAGTTATGATCGAAATAGGGCTGTCTCACTACCTTACCGTTGCCGCTATTCTTTTCACTCTTGGTGTGTTTGGCATTTTTCTGAACCGTAAGAACGTAATTATAATTTTGATGTCCATCGAACTCATCTTGTTATCTGTGAATATTAACCTTGTTGCATTTTCAGTGCACCTGACTGACCTTGTAGGTCAAATTTTTGCGCTTCTTGTGCTCGCTATTGCGGCAGCCGAGGCGGCGATTGGTCTCGCTGTTATCGTTGTTTATTTCCGAAATCGAGGATCAATCGCGGTCGAAGATATCAACCTGATGAAGGGCTAAGACATATGTACGTGTTAGCCATATTCTTACCTTTAATTGGCGCGATTATTACCGGGTTTTTTGGCCGCTGGTTGAAGGATACGGGGGCACAGGTTGTCACCTGTAGCTGTATGCTTATATCGGCGGTGTTTGGGTGTATTATTCTGGTGGAGGTGGCACTTGGTGGTTCACCTCGGACTGTTGAATTATTTTCTTGGATCGACTCGGGTTCTTTTGAAGTTGGGTGGACCCTGCGTTTTGACACGCTTACAGCGGTTATGGTGTTTGTTGTAAGTGTAGTGTCGGCCATGGTTCATGTGTATTCGGTCGGTTACATGAGTCATGACCCCCATATTCCAAGGTTTATGGCCTATC
>CAYZDH010000265.1:0-2639 GCA_964477025.1 uncultured Rhodospirillaceae bacterium
GCCTCAATGACCCATCAATTTGTCTTCGACTATCAGGACGGCGATATTTACTGGTGTACCGCCGATGTTGGTTGGATTACTGGGCATTCGTATATTCTCTACGGCCCTCTCGCCAACGGCGCTACTACGGTAATGTTTGAGGGTGTTCCAACCTATCCCAACACTTCACGCTGCTGGGAAGTATGCGATAAGCATAACGTCAATATTTTCTATACAGCGCCAACGGCCCTTCGGGCCCTAATGCGCGAAGGTAACGACCCCGTCAAAAAGACTAGTCGAAAATCAATTCGACTTCTGGGGTCAGTTGGGGAGCCAATTAATCCTGAGGCATGGCTTTGGTATTACAATGTTGTTGGAGAAAAACGCTGTCCCATTGTCGACACCTGGTGGCAAACAGAAACTGGGGGCATCATGATTACCCCGCTTCCGGGTGCCACAGCGCTCAAACCCGGCTCTGCTACTCGTCCGTTTTTTGGTGTGCGCCCCGCATTAGTCGACGCGGATGGAAAAATTTTAGAGGGGGCCACTTCTGGCAACTTAGTGCTCCTCGACAGTTGGCCTGGTCAGATGCGAACAGTTTTTAGGGATCATGACCGTTTTATTGAGACCTATTTTTCAACTTATAAAGGCTGTTATTTCACGGGAGATGGATGTCGCCGCGATGAGGATGGCTATTATTGGATCACGGGTAGGGTTGACGACGTCCTTAATGTGTCCGGCCATCGTATCGGCACTGCAGAGGTAGAAAGTGCTTTGGTTTCACACCCAAAAGTCGCGGAGTCCGCGGTGGTTGGCTTTCCTCACGAGATCAAGGGCCAAGGGATATACGCTTATGTCACTCTTATGGCCGGCGAAACTTCTAATGATAGTTTAAAGAGCGAGCTTATCAAATGGGTCCGCAAAGAAATTGGCCCGATTGCCAGTCCTGATGCAATCCAATGGGCGCCGGGCTTACCCAAAACAAGGTCGGGTAAGATTATGCGGCGAATCCTTCGCAAAATTGCAGCAAATGAAATAGATGATCTCGGAGATATAACTACTCTTGCAGATCCTGCAGTAGTAGATGACTTAAAGGAAAATCGAGTTGGATAAAATTTTCTAAACTATCTAAAAATCGATGCAGCGCCCACCCTTTTCCCAGTCTCCAAAACGGGTAGGGTCAGGGCCCTCGCGCCCACCGATTTCTTTTATTTTTTTGGATTTTTCCTGCTCACCAAGATCAGTTTTAGGCTTCGCTGATTTTTTAAGTTTCCTCTTATTATTCTTCAAAATGGTGTCCCTCCTTTTTACCTCTCGGTTCACACAAATATATTTCTAAATGCCAATTACAAAATTTTAGACGCTGTAAGCGGCTGTTATAATATGTAAAACAAGTATATAGCCGACTGCCAAGAGGGGTGCCAATACCATGCGGGCAGTCAAAGTCTCACACCCGAAAACTTTGGCGGCCAATTTGAATCCCAACAACATCGCTCTAACCAAATGACGGCGACAAATAGGAGGCCTTACAGCCTCTCTGGCTAATTACCTTGCCTAAAGGGCATGAAGTGATTTTCCCTTGAGCCCGATTGCTTTAAGGTGTCGCCATGTCAGACAATCTAACACAGTGCCCGCCGGGGCTTTTAACTCGTCGACTGGCGATTATGATTCTCAACCAAGTTCTAAGTTCCCGACACGGGCTAGAAAATGTGATCGCGGCCAGCAAAACATACGATCAAATGGAGGAGCGTGACCGTGCCTTTATAAGATTGCTCGTCGCTACGGCTTTAAGACGACTGGGACAGATTGATGCACTTATACGGAGCTATCTTAAACGCCCTCTACCAAAAAAAGCGCGCGCCGTCCAAGACATACTTCGGATTGGAGCAGCTCAAATTATCATGCTGAAAACGCCTGCTCACGCCGTCGTAGACACCTCGGTGCGCCTTTGCGAGCAAACTCGCAACCCTGGGCAAAAGGGATTAGTTAATGCAGTTTTACGCAAAATTTCACAAGAGGGGTCAGAAAAATTCTTCGCGTTAGATTCCGCTAAACTCAATACCCCCAAATGGCTTTGGGAAAGTTGGCAAACCCAGTATGGGGATAAAACCTGCCGCGCGATTGGAGAAGCGCACCTCCATGAACCGCCTCTCGTCCTTTCAGCGAAGACGAACCCGGAGAAATTGTCCCAGGCCTTAGGCGCTGAACTACTACCAACTGGGTCGATCATCTTAAGATCGGGGGGTATGGTTGACACTTTAGCAGGTTACGGTGAGGGAACTTGGTGGATACAGGATACCGCTGCCGCGTTACCTGCGAAAATTCTCATAGCCGCGATGCCAAAAAACCAAAAACATCGGGTCCTTGATATGTGCGCTGCCCCTGGCGGCAAAACAGCGCAACTGGCTGCAAGTGGCGCTACCGTTACTGCTGTCGACAGGTCCAAGAAAAGACTTAAAACACTGCGGGCAAACCTAAAACGGCTCAAACTCAACGCGACAATTGTCGCAGCAGATGCCTCTACTTACAGACCATCGAATACCATCGACGGTATTCTTATTGATGCTCCCTGCACCGCCACTGGCACTATCCGACGTCACCCGGACATAGCTAGAAGCAAACGTTACAACGACGTGCAACGCCTAGCGCAACTCCAAAAA
>CAYZDH010000266.1:0-2631 GCA_964477025.1 uncultured Rhodospirillaceae bacterium
GGGACGTTGAATGATGATTTGGCCCCTTGCGAGAGCGTCTAAAACAACCGCAAATTGCGGGTTCTAGATTCAACGCGCAAGCGCACTAGATTGTTCGCAAATAGATTATGTGCGTTGAGTCTAGAAGGTATATGTTCCTGATTGGGAGGTGGTCTGATGGCTGCGAAGTGGGAGCCAAATAGTTGGCGTAAAAAGAATATCAAACAGGTGCCGGTATACACCGATAGCGCGGCATTGGAGGTTGCGGAAAAAACCTTGCGTAACTACCCACCGCTTGTCTTTGCCGGTGAAGCCAGGCGGTTAAAGTCTGCACTGGCGGATGCTGCTGCTGGGCGTGCATTTTTGATGCAGGGCGGTGATTGTGCTGAGAGTTTTGCAGAATTTCACCCTGATAATATTCGTGACACCTTTCGCGTATTGCTCCAGATGTCTGTCGTCCTCACCTTTGCTGCCCATCGCCCTGTAATCAAAGTTGGACGTCTAGCGGGTCAGTTTGCTAAGCCTCGGAGTGAGCCGACAGAGAAGCAGGGCGACGTCGAGCTTCCAAGCTACCGCGGCGACTCTGTAAATGGAATTGAGTTCGAACCTGAAGCTCGTAATCCCGATCCGCAGCGAATGGTGCGTGCCTACAACCAGTCGGCGGCGACATTAAATCTGTTACGGGCGTTCGCTCAAGGTGGTTACGCGGATTTACATCAGGTACATCGTTGGACCCTAGGATTTGTGGATAAAAGCCCCGCCGGTGATCGTTATAAAGACCTGGCAGAGCGCCTCGATGACTCGCTAGCTTTTATGGCCGCTTGCGGACTGACTTCGGAAACTACACCACAAATTAGAGAGACAGAGTTCTATACCTCTCATGAGGCCCTACTTCCAGCATATGAAGAAGCAATGACGCGAATCGATTCAACCTCTGGGGAGTGGTATGATACCTCGGCGCATATGCTCTGGATTGGCGACCGCACAAGGGATCCAGAAGATGCGCATATCGAGTTCTTACGTGGTATCGGAAACCCGGTTGGTTGCAAGTGTGGACCGACGATGGATCCCGATTCATTACTTAGAGTAATTGATACGCTTAACCCAGAAAATGAAGCAGGGCGTTTGACCCTCATTACCCGTATGGGCAGCGAGGGGGTCGAAGAGCATCTGCCAGGATTAATACGTGCGGTTGAACGTGAAGGAAGGACTGTCGTTTGGTCTTGCGACCCCATGCATGGGAATACAATCAAGGCAGATAACGGTTATAAGACCCGCCCGTTTGAACGGGTAAGAGAGGAGGTTGAACGTTGCTTTAAAGTCCATAAGGCTGAAGGTACCTTTCTTGGTGGTATCCATTTAGAACTAACCGGTAAAGACGTCACAGAATGTGTCGGTGGTGCACAAGAAATTACCGAAGAGTGGCTTGCTGACCGCTACCATACCCATTGTGACCCTCGTCTTAACTCTGACCAATCTTTGGAGCTTGCCTTCCTGATCGCAGAAATGCTGAAAGATGACCGGATTACCAAGAATGGGTCTGTAAGGATGCCCGTCGTTGCATAAACTTTCTCACATTGCCGGCTGAAATGCGGTCAATCTGCTATTCATAACAGATTTTCCTAGCCTCGCAGGAATAGGCTTATAAAAATTTATGACAGATCATCTCTCTATTGCCCTTGCACAACTTAATCCCACTGTTGGAGACATTGACGGTAATGCTGCTCTAGTCAGTGCTGCACGTAAAGCGGCTGCGAAAAAACGAGCTGACCTAATAGTTTGCAGTGAGCTGGTTATATCTGGATATCCACCTGAGGATTTGGTTATTAGGCCATCAATCTAGTATGCGTGTGCTAGCGCGATTGATAAACTTGCGGAGGAGACAGCGGATGGTGGTCCAGGAATTTTAGTTGGGTCTTTATGGGTTGAGAATGATCAGCTCTACAACGCTGCTTTACTGCTCGACGGTGGCAAGGTTTCGGCGGTGAGGCTAAAGCATGACCTGCCCAATTACGGTGTTTTTGATGAAAAACGCGTTTTCGCTTCAGGTCCGATGCCTGGCCCAATCAATTTTAGGGATGTCCGGCTTGGAGTTATGATCTGTGAAGACATGTGGCAGCCAGACGTTGCGGAATGTCTTCAAGAATCTGGCGCGGAAATCTTCGTTGTGCTGAATGGCTCTCCCTATGCATTAGATAAGTGGGATCAGCGACTTAATCTTGCTGTTGAACGAATAACAGAATCCCGTCTGCCGATGATATATGTTAATCAGGTTGGCGGTCAGGATGAGTTGGTCTTCGATGGCGGGTCGTTTGTTCTCAACGCAGACCGAAGATTACAGGCGCGCTGTGTCGATTGGTCTCCAGCTTTACAAATAACGAATTGGAACCGTACCGGTGATGATTGGATTTGTGAGCAAAGCGAAACCGCATCTATCGAGGATAGGCTGTCGAGTATTTATTCGGCGATGCAGCTTGGGTTGCGTGACTATATAGATAAAAATAATTTTCCGGGCGTCTTGATCGGCATGTCGGGAGGTGTCGATTCTGCATTAACAGCTGCCGTGGCTGTCGATGCCTTGGGAGCGGATCGCGTACAATGAGAGATGATGCCATCTCCAAATACCTCTGAAGAGAGCCTAACAGATGCATA
>CAYZDH010000267.1:0-2551 GCA_964477025.1 uncultured Rhodospirillaceae bacterium
AGGAATGGGGATGGTAGTCTTTTTTAGCCTTTTTGTAGGTTGGTTGGCAGGGATTATTTCTGTTCAACCCACCTTAGTGTTGATGGGTATAATTGGAATTTTAATCTCAATAGGGTTTTGGTTATTTTCTCCATCCGTGAGAAACCAGGAATAAATTCAGGTTGAATTATTAAATATGAGGATTTTGAACTGGAAGCTCCAACTTTACTGAGAAGTGCTTCTGAGTTAGTATCTGTGAAGCTTAATTCCTGTATTTGACTAACTTGTTTTATTTGCCGAACTATTATCTTCGCCATGAAATCTTTCCATTCGAAGTGCTTATATTTTGTTCCTGAATGCTAGAAATAAATTAGCCGACAAACGAAAGAAAACGTTCTACGGTTGGTACCTGGTCCCAGTTTTTGGTGCCGTAATGCTGATAGCAACTACACCTCTTTTCCATGCTATGGGTATTTGGGCGGTTGCTATGGAAAGGGCTTTTGGATGGAATAGGACTCAACTCTCCCTAGCGTTGTCTTTCACTAGAGTTGAGGGGGGTATTTTAGGTCCTGTTGAAGGGTATCTGGTAGATAGGTTTGGTACCAAACGTATGGTTTTAATAGGGATGATAATAATGGGGCTTGGGTGGTTGGTATTCAGCCGTGTAAATCATTTGCTGATTTTTTATTTTTCTTATTTGGTGATTGCATTAGGTCAAGGGCTAGGTAGTTGGTTAGCTCTAAATACTATGATGAACAATTGGTTCGTCAGGAAACGTTCTTTTGCTATGGGTACCTCAAATGCCCTAGCGAGGTTTGGGTCCTTATTTTTTGTGCCATTATTGGCTTGGCTTGTAGATCCAGAATTTTTAGATCGACCGGGCTGGAGTTTGACTGCTTTTATGCTTGGCATAATCACCATTCTGTTGGCCTTCCCGTTGACTAGTCTTCTTAGGAATAGGCCAGAAGATTATGGATTACTCCCAGATGGAGATACAGAAGACGATCTTAGAAGACGAAAAGAAGCAGCGGTAAGCAGCGGTATACGAATCGATCCCCAGTACGATTTTACGGTGCAACAGGCCTTAAGAACCCCTGCATTTTGGTTCATTAGTCTCGGACATGGATTCACATCGATGGTTTTACTTGCATTTATGTTGCATCTTGCACCCATGATGACCGATATGGGGTATAGCTTACAGACAGCAGCTTTTGTTGTTTCTGGATACACTGCTGTTTCTATGGTATTTCAATTGATTGGGGGTTATGTTGGTGATCGAGTGCCCAAAAATATAGCATTATTGATGTTCACTCTATGTCAGGCTTTTGGTGTTTTTATTCTCACATTTGGCCCCCCTAATCTCTTGTCCGCCTACGGATTTGCTTTATTGTTTGGTATAGGATTTGGTGGTAGAAACCCTATATCATCATCTATACGAGGGGATTACTTTGGTAGGAAGCATTATGGGAAAATAATGGGTATTTCTCAGGTTCCGATGAATGTACTTTTACTAATTGGACCAATTTTCGCTGGGGTAATGCGTGATTCAACGGGTACCTATCAGACAGCCTTCGCAGTACTTGGCGTAATGGCCGTAGTTGGAGGGTTTTGTTTTCTATTCGCAAAGAAACCAGTTCACCCTGATTCATACTCAGCTATTTCACCGGTCTGAGATGCTCAAACAATTCGTTTGAGATTGGTAAAATCCGAACTACTGGAGCGGGACTTTCGAGATTTTGTGGTTCGCAGAATCAAAAATTTGCCGACATAATTCGTGATAGTTGTGGATACACTGAATTTTTTAAGAGGGGAGGGAGAAAGGACGGAAACATAATTGACCTAATCACAGGTGACTAGAATAATTTTTTAAAAATTGTGAATTTTGAGAAAATCATCCAGTAGTCACATTAGGTTATAGATTTTGACGAATATCCATGGATTTTGCAACTAGCTCGTAGGATCTCTTTCTATCGTCAAAATAGTAGCAGTTGGATACTATTCCTATATCAGAAGTCTGATAACGTTCTGATGATGCGAGAATTCCTTCCTTCACTTGATCTGGGTTGCCTTCTATATAGCTTTGTGTGGTCTGTTCCATATAAGCTCTAACATGGTCATCCATTGGCCAAACAGAGGCTTCTTCTGGAGGGAGCAAACCTTTTGTACTTTTTCCCATAGTTGAGATAATTTTGTTTATATTTCTTGAGGATCCAACAAATCTGGCATGATCCTCAGTATCAGCGCATATCACTTGAAGGCTCACATTAACCTTTGGTTCCGGCAAATAATCAGATGGTATGAAATTATTTCTGTACAGATCAGTAACCTGGGGACCATATTCTGATGTATTTCCAAAAAAGTCTGCAAAGCTAAATGGAAGGCCCATCTCTGCTGCTAATCTAGCACTGTAGTCGCTTGAACCGAGGAGCCATACTGAAGGGGAGGTCTCTTTCCCTGAAGATTGAGCTTTTATGCCTGATAGAGCGTGATCACTTTGAACACCATCTTCTAAAAAGTCCAACAAATCGCTAACCATTTGGGGAAAATCACTGAATACATCCATTGTTGGTCT
>CAYZDH010000268.1:0-2545 GCA_964477025.1 uncultured Rhodospirillaceae bacterium
ATCTTTCATAGTCATAATATTAGCAGGCAGTTGGGCGTCGCCGGTCTTTTCAATACAAACCTTTCCCTGCACTAGGTCAAAGGTTGTTTTAAGCAGGGCGTCACGAATTGCCGTACGCTCAGCTTTAACCTTCTTGGGATTACCAGTAACCTTGGCGACTTCCATAGCTTTTTTGAAGACATAGACAATATCGTACGCTGAAGCATCCACGTGATGTGGCCAAAGTTTCTTGATTCCCTGCTTAGCTGCAGCGGCTACAAACTTATTCTTAAAATCACGCGTCCGTTTATTGAGATTATAGTAATAGGACGCCGCAAAGACGGCATTATCTCCATCTGCGCCCATCGCGTGAACGAGTTCAGGTTCGGCCCAAATCTGCGCACCATTAATCGGTACATTGATCTTTTGTCGGCGCATTTCCTTTAAAACGCGTATAGCGATTGGGGTAATACCCGCGAGACCAACGTAATCAAGATTTTTTCCCTTTAGCTGGGAGACCTGTGGAGAAACATCAAATGCTTTAGTAGCAAAACCGATAGGTCCTGTAATCTTAACCTTCTCTTTGGTGAGGATAGGTTTCATGATGTACATCCCCACAGCCTTGGATACCACGTCGTCCGTTCCATACATTATAGCGACCGATTTTTTCATCGCGCCGCGCTTTTTCATCGTTTTTACGACACGCATAAACTGCAGATACTCGCTCTCTGTAAGGCGGTAGGCGTAGGAGAACTTGTCCGCCAGTTTAGGCGCCGAAGAGGCATTTGGAATTTGAACTATTTTCTCGCGTTCGCCAGCCGCAAAGGCAACGCGTGCCTCACTAGAAGAAAAGGGCCCAATTACCCCGAGCGCTTTATCGTCCCGAGCAAACTTTCGTACCGCAACCACAGCCTGCTTAGGGTCTCCAGCAGTATCGTACTTAACAATACGTATTTTCTTTCCGTTAACGCCGCCGGCGGCATTAATTTCCGCGACCGCAATATCAACAGCAACTTCTGTCGTTTTATTAATTGTCGAGTAAAGGCCTGTCTTCCCATAGCTCAAACCTAGTACAATTTCATCCGCTGCCTGCACTGGTGCCATATAAGCTACGCTAGCGATAACGGCCGCACTAATTCCTACCTTAAATTTCATAATTTTATTCCTCTGTTTTTAATAGGTTAGACGGTAACGTAGTGATACATAGAGTCAATGTGTTCCAAGATAGGCTTCCCCGAGACGCTTATCTTCCTGCAAGGTTTTTGCATCTCCCGAGAGGACAACATTACCAAGTTCCAAGACATAACCACGATCAGCACTTTGCAAAGCCATGTGGGTATTTTGTTCAATCAACAATATAGTCAACCCATCCTCATTAAGATCTTTAATCAGCTTGAAAAGCTGCCTAACTAAAATCGGACTAAGACCGAGCGAGGGTTCATCGAGCATCATAAGGCGAGGTTTTGCCAAGAGGGCGCGGCTAATAGCCAGCATTTGCTGTTCTCCGCCCGACAAAACAGAGGCGGGCATATCGCGTCGTGCCGCGAGATTTGGAAAGCGTTCATAAACGGCTTCTATTTCATTGCCAACGGGATCGCTTCGACAATAAGCTCCCATCTGAAGGTTCTCGTGCACTGTCAAGCTGACAAAAATTTGGCGTCCTTCGGGTACAAGGCCCAACCCCGCGTTAACGCGCCGTGGCGCCGACCAACCACTAATATCGACACCATCAAACAAAACTATCCCGGTTGATTTTTCACTACCCTGGATTGCCTTCAGTAGAGAACTCTTACCCGCACCATTTGCGCCAAGGACAGTTACAATTTCCTGTTCTTCTAGCGTAAGATTGACGGATTTCACCGCGTGGTTACGACCATAGCGAACGTTGACACCCTGAATATCAAGAAGCATGAGGGGCCTCCGAAACTTCATCATCGGTGCCAAGATACGCTTCGAGTACGGCCGGGTCTTGGTGGACCGCCTCCGGCGTCCCTTCAAATATCTTGCGCCCAAAATTCAGAACTACGATATGATCACATAGATTCCGCACAAATTGCATGTCGTGTTCAACCACCAAAATAGTAACTCCCTGGTCGGACACCTGCTCTAGAAGCTCCTGCAATTGGTTGGTCTCAACCTCGTTAAGCCCAGCGGCTGGTTCATCAAGGAGCAGTAACTTTGGTTGCGAGACCAGGGCCCTAACAACCTCAATCCGCTTCTGAACACCATAAGGTAGATTTGCCACGATTTCGCCAGGATAGGTGCCTATCCCGGCTTTATCGAGCGCTTCTTCAGCCGACAAACGCCAGTCGTTTTTTGGCAAAAGGCCAAGGGGGAACATTAGACTTCTGAGTTTGCGAGCACGCGCATGCTGACCCAATATGACATTCTCTACGGTGCTAAGGTGCGGCATGAGACGAATATTTTGGAAACTACGAGACATGCCTACAGTCACACGATCTTTTGGCAAGACGTGGGTAATATCTTCACCGTCGACGGTGATTACACCTGAATCAATGGCGTAAACGCCCGTTAGCATATTATAATCCGTGGTTTTTCCTGCGCC
>CAYZDH010000269.1:0-2522 GCA_964477025.1 uncultured Rhodospirillaceae bacterium
GGGGAGTGTGTAGATATTTGCCCGTCCGACATCATGCACATCGATAAGACTAATCGTCGCGCGTACAATATTGAGCCCAATATGTGCTGGGAGTGCTATTCCTGCGTGAAAGCGTGCCCAACTCATGCGATTGACGTGCGAGGATATGCTGACTTTGCGCCGTTGGGCGCCAGCGTCCGCGTGCGCCGCGAACCGGAAAAGGGCACGATTTCCTGGAAAGTCAAATTCCGCGATGGCCGAGAGAAGGATTTTGTCTCGCCAATCCGGACAACGAAATGGGGCTCTATTGAGGAACCGACGGACTACCCTGCCCCGTCAGATGAAGAGTTTGAGAAACAAGAGCTCTGGCATGAACCAAAAGCTCTCAATATCGATGCACTGCCGTCTTTGGCGGGCAAGATTAAGGCATAAAAATCATGGGTCTGTTCGGTAATTCAAGAGATACGATAACAGTTGACGCGGATGTTCTGATCATCGGCGGCGGCTTTGGCGGCTGCGGCGCTACATACGAGGCCGGTCATTGGGGACGCGACAAGAAAGTCGTCGTCGTTGAGAAGGCAAACATTGAGCGTAGTGGCGCCGTTGCACAGGGCCTGTATGCGATTAACTGCTACATGGGTATGCAGTGGGACGAAAATCAGCCCGAAGACCATGTTCGTTACGCGCGGACGGACCTTATGGGTCTCGTTCGGGAAGACCTTGGTTACGACATCGCTCGCCACGTCGATTCGACCGTCCACAAGTTCGACGAGTGGGGCCTTCCGATGATGAAGAACCCGGAGACCGGCCGCTACTTACGCGAAGGCAAGTGGCAGATCATGATCCATGGTGAGAGCTATAAGCCAATTGTTGCCGAAGCTGCGAGAAAGTCTGCGGACGAAGTCTACAACCGGATAATGGTGACCCATCTGCTGACGGATAAAAAAAATCCGAATCGGGTGGCTGGAGCAGTGGGATTCAGCGTACGCAGCGGAGACTTCTACGTCTTCCGTGCCAAGGCGGTAGTGATTGCCGCGGGCGGTGCTTCGCACATCTTCCGACCCCGCGCAGTCGGCGAGGGCATGGGGCGGACCTGGTACGCGCCATGGAGCAGTGCATCGGCCTACGGGCTACCACTCCCCATCGGTGCCAAGATGACACAAATGGAAAACCGGATCGTACTGACTCGGTTCAAAGATGGCTATGGCCCCGTTGGTGCCTACTTCCTTCATCTCAAAACCTATACCAAGAACGCTTACGGCAACCCATATGAGGCAACTTGGTACGATGAAACCAAGGGGATGGTTGGCGACTACATCGACCGTGAGCCCGTACCCACATGCCTGCGTAATCACGCCATGCTGCAAGAGCAACGGGCTGGTCGGGGACCCATCTATATGGAGACGCGGGAAGCCTTCCAGGATCCACATAAAGAGCAGGTCGGTTGGGAAAACTTTCTTGGCATGACCATAGGTCAGGCGGTCGTCTGGGCCTCCCAGAACATCGCCCCCAAGGAGCGCATGTCGGAGCTTACAACGTCCGAGCCCTACGTCATGGGTAGTCACGCCACATGCTCTGGTGCCTTGACCAGTGGCCCCGACGACTACGCGCCACCAGACTACCGCTGGGGATACAACAGAATGATGACGGTTGACGGTCTTTTTGCAGCAGGCGACGCCTGCGGTGGCACCGCCCACAAGTTCTCGTCAGGCTCCTTCACTGAAGGACGCATCGCCGGCAAAGCTGCAGTCAACTATATCAATGACCTCGGGGAAATGCCTCAAATCGACAACGCCGAAGTCGAGCGGCTCAAGACCGAGGTATATAAACCGCTAGAGACATATAAAATTGGCCGCAACGAGATCACCGCGGGCACCGTCTCACCCACATACATTTCGCCGTTGCAGGGCCTGCAGCGTCTTGAAAAAATCATGGATGAGTACGTGGGTGGCATTGCGACTGGCTACCTGACCAATGAGCCCATGCTCAACCGTGGATTTGAGCTTCTAGGCATGTTGCACGAAGACCTAGATCACATTGGCGCTGAAGATTTGCATCAGCTCCAACGCGCTTGGGAACTCAACCATCGTGTTTGGGCTTCAGAATCTGTAACACAGCATACGTTGTTCCGTGATGAAACCCGTTGGCCTGGCTATTACTATCGCGGTGATCATCCGCAGCTCGATGATGAGAACTGGCATTGTCTAACGCTAGGCCGCTATAACCCGGACAATGGGAATTGGGAGATGGAAAAAGCCCCTGTACACCATCTTGTATATCCTGAAGATTTCCCGGATCACACTTATCAACCTCAAGCTGCTGCGGAATAAAGTAGACATTCAATCTAGTTGAGGTTAACAAATCTTCTATACAGGCCGGCCTCCTAGGTCGGCCTGTTTTGTTTTGATCTTTCCCCCTGTCCGGGGGAGGAAAAATCTGATGAGGGCATTACACCAACTGGACACGAACAACCAGTGCTGACCAGGTCATCGAGGCACAGGACATCACCTCTCCCCTATTCTTCCCACATCGGCTAAAATCCC
>CAYZDH010000270.1:0-2510 GCA_964477025.1 uncultured Rhodospirillaceae bacterium
AAAGTCGACAAATAAATTGGATCGCGTCGCATAGTCATGGCGGTTACTGTAAAAACTGGGAAATCTTCGATTGTGTTGTAGTAGCCGGTGTGATCACCGTAGGGCCCCTCACTTCCAAACTGAGTTGATGAAACACGGCCTTCGAGCACAATTTCCGCATTAGCGGGAACCTTTAGTGGCACGGTCTTGCAATTTACAAGCTCGACCTTCTTGTCTCGCAGGAGCCCGGCAAATTGATATTCTGAAATGGATTCTGGAACGGGCGCCACGGCCGCAATAACTGTTCCTGGGTCTGCCCCAATCACTGCCGCTGCAGGAATCGAATCGCCACTTGCAATTGCCAATGCCTGCGCGCCACCACGATGTTTCAGCCAGCGCATCTATGTCGTATTCCGTCCGGTGACCTGCATCCTGTAAATGCCAAGATTGGCACCGGAAGGCCCATCGGTGACAACCAATGGCCAAGTGATGAGGGGCGCGGGTTCGTCGGGCCAGCAACTCTGGATTGGAAGGTGTGCGAGGTCGATACCATCACCTGTCAATACAACCTCTTGGCAAGAAGCATTGGAAACCATCTTCGGTTTCATTGCGAAGACTGACTTAACCATCGGTAACATTTGCAATGCTTCGCGCCAGCCACCTGGGGGCTCGGGTTGGCGGAGGAAGGCAAGCTGTTCGCCAAAATTTCTTAACTCTTCCGGCCTCCGTGCCATTCCTGCGGCAACGCGGTTCACCGTACCGAATAAATTTATTAGGACAGGCATTTTACTGGTTGTTCCATCAGGGCATAGTGGATTTTCAAATAATACAGCTGGGCCACCCTCAGCGAGAAGTCGGGTTTGGATTTCGGTCATTTCGAGCACGGTTGAGACCGGTTTGGTCACACGGCACAGCTGTCCTTCCTGTTCAAGCTGTTCAATAAAATCACGCAGACTGGAAAATGGCATCGTTATTTCACCCTTTAGACCCGAATAACATGCGGGCGCGCAACTGTTTAGCACGTTGTTGGGGGTACTTGGCAAACGCATTGGTATTTTGCTGTAGTGAATTTTCAACCGCTCCAAGCTATCGTATGTCTGACAACGAATTGGAGGACAGTTTTGATCGATCCCGTAGAGCATGCGAAAGCGTATCCTTTTCCAGCCCCCGACTATTCCTACCTGTTCGAGGCAGGCAAATGGTCCGCATTAGAAAATGATGAATTTGATGTTCGTGGCAGGACGCCCGTCCTTGCAGCAGGGTCCAATCAGTCGCCAGAGCAACTAGCCCGAAAGTATTCTGACCTGCCAGAGATCGGCCCCATTCCGGTGGTTAGGGGATATTTATCTGATTTTGACGTGGTCTACGCTGCGCATCTAGCGGGTTACGGTTCGATTCCTGCTACCCTTCAAAATTCACCAGGAACAACGGTTTCTGTATTTGTGGCCTGGTTTACGGAGGCACAGCTAAGCCGTATGCATACGACTGAAGCCAACTATAATTTTGATCGCTTGACGAACTTTTGTCTCGAAACTGATCTTGGGCAAAATCCGCAAGAGGTCTTCGTTTATACAGCTAAGGTTGGCTGCTATAACCATAATGGCGGTTGTTTGAGTCTGACCGAAATTCCAGCAATAAATAGAAAATTTTTGTCCGCAACGCAAAGTGAAGCGCAGAGTTTTCTGAGAAACCGGCTTGCGGATCGAATGGATCTGGATGAATTCGTTGCGGAACAAATAACGGATAATCTTGTTCGTGTGGGGCGCGTTGCTGCAATGCGCGCTAATGCTATCGAGATTGGCTATCCACGTGAGACGCTACAATCACTTTAGCCTTTTCTGAGTACTTTTAGCGCTTCGGCACAGCTTTCAGGTGCGGCGTAGCTGGGGATGCCGGCACTATTGAGACGATAAAGAATGTCAGGCGCATCTGGGCTGCAATAGACGATCAAAGGCTTTGATATACCCTTTGTGGCCTGAATTAGAGGTTCAGCGATCAATTCCGGCCGGCCGACAGATGAGGAGCCAATGATCGGGACGACTATGTCGTATTCTTTTGCTTCGAGTAATGCTGTGATTGAACCTCTAACGATGTCTGGGGTCAGTCCAGCAAGTGTCAGGTCGATAGGATTACGATTGGCGACAAACCCGACATGACGCAATAAAGAGCCTAAACGAGCAGCTGTCTTGCGGCTTGGAACAGGTGTAGTAAGCCCGACGAGACCGCAACGGTCAGCAACAAGGCTGCCAGCGCCGCCAGTTGAGGTGAGAATTCCAACGCGATCTCCCTTGGTTTTTTTGCCTGTACTTAGTGCCATTGCGATATCTAGTAGATCATCGAAGCGGTCTACCCGTAGGACCCCGGATTGAGCGAATAAGGCGTCGTAGAGGCGGTCGTCGCCCGCCATAGCGCCAGTATGAGAGGCGGATGCTAGGGCGCCAGCATCCGACTTGCCAACCTTATAAACGACCAGGTATTTCCCAGCTCGGCTCGCTGCTTTTGCCAATAATTTAAAGCGCTTAGTGTTACGT
>CAYZDH010000271.1:0-2501 GCA_964477025.1 uncultured Rhodospirillaceae bacterium
TAATGAAACGTAGTGTTTTGATGAGCGTTACTTTAGAAACTATAAAAGAACTTGCGATCTCTAAGGGATTTGACGTGGTGGGCGTTACCAACGCTGATAATTTTGACCGTGACGAGCTGGAAGCTTTGAAAAGAATACGTGACGGACATATGGACGGATATAGTTGGTATAACGAAGAACGGGTTAAGAAAATGAACAGACCAAATGAGTTACTTGAAGATGCTCAGTCAATCATATCTTTAGCATGTAGCTATTTGGGCGATTCAGCAGACAGTTCACATACATTGAATGGAAGAGTTGCTAGATACTCTTGGGGAGATGATTACCATAAGGTTCTTAAAGAACGCATAGCTGATTTTTGTGCGGATCTTTCTGAATTGGTTGATATTGAATTAAAGCTAAGGATTTTTGTCGATGATGGCCCCATGAATGATCGAGCTGCAGCTAGAAGATCTGGTGTTGGTTGGGTGGGCAAAAATACAAACATACTCACACCGAGTCATGGGTCTTGGGTTCTTTTGGGGCAGGTCATCACGAATTTGCCCCTTCCTTCAGACTTACCGTTAAAAAAAAGTTGTGGCAACTGCGTCAGGTGCATTGATGATTGTCCGACAGGGGCCATAGTTGCGCCGTATGTCATCGATAACAAGCGTTGTATATCGTATTTGACAATTGAATTGAAAGGAGTCATACCCAGAGATCTGCGTCCCTTGATGGGGGACTGGATTTTTGGTTGTGATATCTGTCAGGATGTTTGCCCTGTGAATTTGAAAGCACTGCCTGGTCACTTAGACGAATTTAAGCAAAGAAATGGGTTTTCTACCCCAGACCTAGTCCCAATCCTCGAAATGGATCAAATGACCTTCAGTGACAGGTATAAGAATAGTCCGATAAAGCGTACAAAACTTGTTGGGTTGCAGAGGAATGCATGCATAGCTCTTGGTAATAATGGAGATGAAAAAGCAATATTACCGCTTTACAAAGTATTGTGTTCATCGGAAGAATCGGTAGTTCGATTACATGCAGCGTGGGCTATTGGACGAATAGGTGGTAGAGAAGCTGCAACTGTTTTGGAAAGAGCAAGGGATTCTGAAAGAGATAATGGAGTCCTTGATGAAATAAATCTTTCCCTTGAAGAAATTTCGATCTAAAGGGGGGATATTGGCAGGTAGAATTTTTCTAATTAATGTAGGCACTAATGCTTCTCATCCGTTTTGCAGTCCTATTTTTCGCGATGGTACATTCGAATTCGTTCCTATTCCTGAGGATAGGAATTTAGAGAAACCCCACTCTTTTAATTATAGGGATTTACACTCTTTTTATGATCCGGGTAATAGCTTGGAAGAGTTTATCCCTTTAAAATTCTTGGATAATACCGCTCACAATGATCCTGAATTTGACACGTTTACATATGGAGACAATTGTGACGTTAATTCTAGGGCCGCTAGTCTTAAAAAAGTAGAGAGAGGAGACTTTCTTTTCTTTATAGCTAGGCTACAATCTTGGAATGAAGGTCCCACTGAGGAATATGGGTTCTACTTAATAGGTTATTTGCACGTTGAAAAAATAGCTTCCTCAATCATCGAGTTGCCCGATAATGATACTTTGGATCGCTTTTCGGCAAATGCACACTTCAGAAGAGCGATGTCAGATCCGATGCTATGGGATTCATTCTGGGTGTTTGCCGGCTCTTCATGGTCCAAGAGATTCCAGAAGGCGGTGCCAGTTAACAGGGAAATTTGTGACAGACTATTTAGGTCTGCTGATGGTGGAAAGTGGAAATGGGGACGAAAAAACTCGCCACGGACCGATCTTCAGGTCATTGGTTCATATACTAGAACTTGTAGGAGTGTCATCGATCCTTTGACAAAAGAGGGTAACGAAAGATTGAGAATATTATGGGAATGGGTTGATCGCTATTCCGGGGTGAATTAAGTCTTGCGGATTGGGTGTCATATAGCAATCAACATTAGTTTTATACCGGGGTAGTGATATCGAAAAACCTAAAAAGACTGATAAAACGAAGGAATCGTCTGAAGTCGATAACGAATCAGAATTTGCTCATGTAAGGAAATATTCAGTAGGTTCCATTTTCTATGGTTGGTGGATATGCCTTGGCGGAGCGTTTGTTATGGCTATGTCCTCAGGTATAAATTTTCATGGATTTGGCAATTTCATTATTCCACTCAGCAAGGAGTTTGGTTGGAGCCGGACCACCGTATCAGCCATTTTTTCTTTTGCACGCCTTGAAGCAGGTTTTATTGGCCCTGTTGAAGGATGGGTAGTAGATCGGATCGGGCCTCGTAAATTAATGCTTTTAGGTATTCCTCTCATGGGCCTTGGTTTCATATTGTTGAGTCGAGTTAATGGGTTAACGACATTTTTGCTTGTCTATCTTTTCGGAGTGACTCTTGGAAATAGTGTGGGTATGCATACTCCTGCTTCTACGGCAGTTGCAAATTGGTTTACCAAAAAGCGAGGGCTTGCTTTTGGGATTATGT
>CAYZDH010000272.1:0-2500 GCA_964477025.1 uncultured Rhodospirillaceae bacterium
TCAGTCACTGAATCTCCGGCTGATGGGGTTGCCGAATTCCAACGAGAAGGGTATCCGCGACAAAGCACTACAGACAAAGCAGTACAAATGTATTGGGCGGTATAGTATGGCGCCACAAATGCGTTCCGCGACCAATTTCTTGACAGGTTGAGGAGTCGCTCTGATGTTGCGCCCCCATGAATGGAGTGGTGAAGCATGCCAGGGGTCACGGGTTCGTTGACCTCCTCGAAGTGGAGGAGAGGCAGCCGGCCGAAGGCCAAGTCAGGATCAAGGTGGAAGCCTCGGGAATATGCGGCTCCGATCTTCATCTCTACCACGACACCTTCAACTATGCGATCAACACGCCCGTCGTTCTCGGACACGAGTTCAGTGGCATCGTCGTCGACAAGGGGGAGGGCGTCGGAGAGGAGGTCGGGATCGGCGACCGCGTCACTGGCGAACCGACGATGACGCATTGCGGTTACTGTGATTACTGCCGCGACGAACACTACAATATGTGTCCGGATCGCAAGGTGATGGGCTATTGGTTCGACGGAAGCTTCGCCCCGTTCTGTAACGCCGCGCGGATCCACCGCTTACCCGATGCCGTCAGCTTCGAGGCCGGTGCCATGACCGAGCTACTGGCCTGCTGCGTCCATGCGGTCCTCGATCAATCCGGAGTTCGAGCCGGCGATTCCGTTGCCATCACTGGTCCTGGTCCAGTCGGATTGATGGCGGCGATGGTGGCCAAGGCTGCCGGCGGCAGAGTCATTCTCTGTGGTCGCGCATCCGACAGCGCTCGTCTCGAGCTCGCTCTCACCCTGGGCGTCGATGTCGTCGTCGATGTGGAAGGGGAGGAGGATCCGCTCCAACGCATCCGCGATCTGACGGATGGCTACGGCGCTGATGTCGTCGTCGAGTGCGCGGGAACGGCGGTCGCCATCGACACCGCCCTCGACATCGTCCGCCGACGCGGCCGCTTCTCGCAGATGGGTCTGCCCGGCACCAAGGTCAACGTCGATTTCGAGAAAGTAGCTTACAAGGAATTGGAGATCACTGGCGGTCTTGGACAACGTCGTCCTGCCTGGATCCGCGCTCTGGCCCTGATGGAGTCAGGTGCGATCCACCCCGAAAAGCTGATCACCCACGACCTCCCCCTCAGCGACTGGCACCGCGGCTTCGAGCTGATGGAACGCCAGGAAGCCGTCAAAGTTATCCTACGCCCGTGATCGATCGGCAGGTACACAAAACGGCGGGAACCATTACCATGATTCCCGCCATTCGCTGTGTTGGTGATTTTTCACGCCAGTTCAGCATCGAGAGTTTTCCCTGTCGGGCAAAACTCTAAACGATTCTGACACAGGGACCCGACTTTGCAAAAACTGGTGATTCCCCCAAGGGAATGGTATCCCTGCTGCTTTCTTACTTCCGCTCCTCCTTGTCGGAATCTTCTACTACTTCGAAATCCGCATCCACCGCGCCTGATTGACCTCCTCCCCCACCCTCTGGCGGAGCCTCACCGCCTTGAGGGCCTTGGTGCGGTGCACCCTCCGGTGGTGGTGCTTGTCCTTCAGGTGCCTGCTGCTGATACATGAGCTCGGCCAGCTTGTGGGAGGCGCTCTTGAGCTGCTCCAGGCCTGCGTCCAGGGCCGCCTCGTCGTAGTCACCTTCACCCGAGCCATCTCCAGAAGCCCCCTCCAGCACCTGCTTGATCTGCGCCAGTGCCGCTTCCACCGGTTGGCGGTCAGCCTCCTCCAGCTTGTCGCCCAGCTCCGACATCGTCTTCTCGGTCTGGTATACCAGCTGGTCAGCTTCGTTGCGCTTGTCCACCCGAGCCCGGCGCTGCTGGTCCTCCTCGGCATGCTGTTCGGCATCCTTCTGCATCTGCTCCACTTCATCACTGCTCAACCCCGAAGAAGCCTCGATACGGATCGACTGCTCCTTGTTCGTGCCCTTGTCTTGCGCCGACACATTCAGAATGCCGTTGGCGTCGATGTCGAAGGTCACCTCAATCTGGGGAACCCCGCGAGGAGCTGAGGGAATGCCGTCCAGGTGAAACCGGCCCAGTGAGCGGTTGTCCCGGGAAAACTCGCGCTCGCCCTGCAGCACGTGCACCTCTACAGAGGGCTGGTTGTCGGCTGCCGTCGAGAAGATCTGGCTCTTTTTGGTCGGTATCGTCGTGTTGCGCTCGATCAGCTTCGTCATCACGCTACCCATAGTCTCGATACCCAGAGACAGGGGGGTTACATCCAGCAACAGCACATCGTCGACCTCCCCGGACAACACCCCGGCCTGGATCGCCGCGCCCATGGCCACGACCTCGTCCGGATTCACCCCCTTATGGGGCTCGCGGCCAAACAGCTCCTTGACCAGCTCCTGCACCTTGGGCATGCGGGTGGAGCCGCCCACCAGGATGACCTCGTCAATCTCGGAGGCTGGCAGCCCGGCGTCCTTGATGGCCTGCTCACACGGACGCCGAGAGCGCTCGACCAGATCGTCTACCAGCTGCTCGAACTTGGCC